>NZ_MUXV01000010.1 GCF_002014975.1 Moraxella bovis | reverse complement strand
TTTTAGACCAGAGCCAAAAACAATAGTTCAAAAACCGAAAAAGAATTAGACAAAATCGAACAACAGCAAGCCGATATTGTTCGTACGCTTATCGCCAAAAAGCATGGCGAAAAAACCATCAATCACAAAAACGTGCGAATCAGCATAGAAGCAGGGGCATTACCGACCAAAATGTTCTTTATTATGAATGGCTTATCGGCGGTAATTGCAGGCTATGGACTGCTTGCCAACTCGCCTGCGGTGGTCATCGGGGCGATGCTTGTGGCGATGATGCTCTCGCCCATTACCAGTATGGCGTTGGCGGTGATTGATGCACGGCTATCCTTGCTCAAAACTTCGCTCCAAACCTTAATCGGTGGGATTTTGCTGATTTTTGCCATTGGCATGGTGCTGGGCTTTTTGTACCCTGACCATGTGATGACGGGCGAGATTTTGGCACGCACATCGCCCACGACCATGGATTTGGTGGTGGCATTGGCAGGCGGTACAGCAGGGGCATATGCCATGGTCTCGCCCAACCTATCGGTGGCGGTGGTTGGCGTGGCGGTGGCGACAGCCCTTGTTCCGCCTTTGACGGCAAGCGGGATTTTGCTGTCGGCAGGGCATTTTTCGTTGGCAATGGGGGCGTTGTTGCTTGCCATTACCAACATGCTTGCCATTCAATTTACCAATGCGTTGGTATTGTGGCTGTTTGGTTTTCGCAGAACGCTCAATGATGATGACGTGGGCAAATTGGGGCAACTTGGGCAATTTTTAAAAAGAAATTTTGCCGTGTTAATGGCGTTGGTGGTGATTGGTGGGTATTTGTCATTTAATTTTAGCCATACTTTAAATGAACAAAATTTTGAACGCCAAAGCAATGCTTTAATTGAAAAAAGTATAGAGCACCAAGCCAATTATTTGGTGTCATCAAGCATTAACAAAGAACAAAAAGTGCATGTCTTGCGAGCGGTCATTCAAGGTACCGAGCCACCAAGCCAAGCTCAAGTTTATGAATTAGAAAAAGCCATTCAAAAAATCGCTGATGATACCTTTAAAAATCGCACGATTAAATTACAAATTCGCTTTGTTCCTGAAACGGTTATTGAATCCACGCCAAGTAGTGAAAGTGAATTAAAACTAAGCCCCGATGATATTAGAAATTTGCAACGAATGACAAATCAATGATATCCTTATTAACCAAAGGAGAAATATCATGTCAAATAGAGATAATTTTATCAAACGTGAATTAAAACGTATGATTCAGTATTATATCAAGCCACGCATTCGTAGTTATTTATGGAAAATTGCAAGGCGTATTATTGATAAAATTGTGCGTCAAATGAAAAACCCACACTTACCATTGTGGGTTTTGCCATTTTAAGTTAGTCTTTATTCACGCCTTTATCGAGTCCGTTTGTCAGCCCGTTAATATCCGCCCCATTTAGCCCAATCTCTTTTAGTAGATTGTCCACAAGCGGGGCTTGGCTACGATACCGCAGGGCAGAATTGACCATTTGGTCGGCAAGGCTGGCATTTGCTGTGGTATCAACCGTCTCGCCACTTACCCCAAAACCGCCCAAACCACCCACTTGCAAAATCTTAATGTCATCAATGTTCTCCATGGGTTTGACACTTTCACGGATAATCTCGGGCAAGTGTTTGAGCAGGGCAAGGCGAATTTGCATTTCAATCTGCTCACTTGACAGCACGTTAGACGCTTCATTGACCGCTTTTGTTCCGTCAGCATCCACCTGATATTGACGCTCTTTGGCTTCGGCAAGCAGAATTTGAGCCTCCGCCTCCCCTTTGGCTTGCAGGCGTAATTTCTCCGCTTCGGCTTCGGCACTGATACGCACCGCTTCGGCTTGGTCTAGGGACGCTTGTTTTTGAGCTTCGGCGGCAACCGTAATGGCAATCGCATCTTTTTGGGCAAGCTCGGTCGCTGAGATAAGCTCCACCGCCTTGGCTCGCTCGGCTCGCTCGGTCTCACGCACGGTAATCACGCTTTCTTCTTCTTTGACTGCTGCTGCTCGTGCCTTGTCGGCTTGGGCTTTGGCTTCACTCTCGGCACGGGATTTTTCGGCAACGGCAATGGCACGGTCTTGCTCGGCAAGCTCAATCGCCTTTTTACGTTCTACTTCGGCTTGCTCAATGCGTTGCTCTTTTTGGATTTTTTCGTTTTCAATGTCTCGCTCGGCTAGGATTTTTTTCAAATCCACTTCACGCTTGGCGGCAATTTGGGCTTCTTCGGCTTCACGCTGTTTGCTCGCCTCTTGACTGGCAGTCTCAGCCGTTTGCTCGGCACGGCGAACGGCAATCTCACGCTCTTGCTCGGCTTTACGAATCTCAATCTCACGCTCTTGTTCTAGCTTGGCGTATTCTTCTTCACGCAAGATTTGTAGGCGAGTACGTTCAGCTTCTAAGTTTTTGGTTTTAATCGCCAAATCGGTGTCTTGCTCAATGTCGTTTCGCTTTTTACGGCGAATCTCAATGGTCTCGGTCAGGCGTGTCAAACCCTCCGCATCAAAGGCGTTTTGGGGGTTAAAATACTCAAATCCCGTCTGGTCAAGCCCTGTCAAGGACACTGTTTCAAGCTCCAAGCCGTTTTTAAATAAATCTTCTGACACGACCTGCTGAACTTTTTGCACAAAATCCACCCGCTTTTCGTGTAGCTCTTCCATTGCCATTTCAGCGGCAACGGCACGCAGACTATCCACAAATTTACCCTCTACCAAGTCCTTTAAATCCTGTGGCGACATGGTTTTCATACCCAGCGTCTGGGCAGCTGTGGCAATGGATTCGGCGGTTGGTTTGACACGTACATAAAACTCGGCGGTTACGTCCACACGCATGCGGTCTTTGGTGATGAGAGCCTGCTCGGACGCACGGCGTACTTCAAGGCGTAGCGTGTTCATATTGACAGGAATCACCTCGTGCAAGACAGGCAGGACAATCGCACCGCCGTTTACAATCACTTTTTCGCCGCCAAAACCCGTTCGCACAAAGGACACTTCCTTGCTGGCACGGCGATATAGGCGAGTCAAAATCAAGCCAAGCACAAATAGGGCGGTTAAAATAACCCCTGCGGTAATAAGAATTGAGATTAGGTTCATAGGGGTTCCTTATGTGGTTAATTCTTTCAACATTAACTGTCTTAATAATTGATTAGCACGAGTTTGATAACCCTTGCCGTCTTTTTTAAGCCACGCCACAATGTCGCTGTCAAGCCTTAATGTGATTTGTTGCTTAATGGGCTTGTACAAACGCAAATTGGCAATTTGAACGTCAGTTAATGGCGGAATATCATCGTAGTTAATGCTATCATCGCTCATTGATTGCAGTTGTGCCAATTCATCTTTATCAATGGGTGTGTGTTTGATATCGTCTAAGGTTTTTCTAACAATAGCCATAGCGTTCTATTTCTCCTCTGCTAAGTTTGCGTGCTGAGATAATGCGAATGATTTCTGTACCGTCTGTATCAGTATGGGTGTGTACAACGAGTAAAATCACCACGCCATCTACACTACCCACACCAAGCCACCGCACTTCATCAGAACTTGTGTCTTCTGTAACAATCAAAAATGGGTCAAGAAAAATACGGCTTGCACTCTCAAAGCTGACACCGTGCTTTTGCTTGTTTGTCCGATTTTTGTTGTCGTCCCATTCAAAAATCATTGATTTTACTCCTATTTTTGTAATTACAAAATTATAATAATAAAATTATAATGACAAAATTGTAATTACATTCTAACAAGCCACACAACAACTGTCAATCCACCAAAACTCCATTCATATTTTTAATTGCCACAAAATACATTTCTTTTTGTAAGACCAGTAACACCGTTTCGCCCTGTATTAAATCTTCGTCATCGGCATAAGCCATTATATAATGCGTTTGCCCGTGCGTGTCTTTAACTTTGATTTGGGCGGGGGTGTCTTTTGTTGCCTTGCCTATGACAACCGTGCCAATTCGCCCCACAAGCTCGCTTTGATTAATGGCGGTAGTTTCATCTTTGGGTAGTATTTTATATAAGCCTTTGGCAAAAACTCTTAATGTGGGCAATGACAACACCCAAACCACAATAATTGCAATCAGGCTTGGTAAATAAAACCCTGCCAGATTAAACAATATGCCCTGAATAAAAAATCCTAATAACCCAAAAATCGCCAAAAATAACACAAGGAGCATTAACACGGGCACTTTGCCCACATATAGCCAGCTTAAAAACCGCACGGCAATACCAGCGTCCGCCACATCTACACCGACTTCGGCGTGGGCATTTAATTCATCGGGTAATAAGCCATCCACCCAATCATTTGCCCCACCAATCATCAATGCCACAATTTCCAGGATAAATAACAAAAACATCAGCGTAATTGCCACACCGAATATAAAGTTTTGGGGTGCAAAAATTAAATCAAGCATGATTATCCTTATAAAATTTATTGGCAATTTTTAATGGAATGATTAAATAAAAAATAGTTAAATAAAAACAGGTTTGGATTTAAATAAACATTGATTTTAAAATTTAGGTGTAGGAAAGAATTATATTCGCCCAATGATTAAATTTACCATAAGGCAATATAAATTTACCCCAACAAATATTCATTTAAAAAAACAAACCCTATTTCATTTTTAATTGTGCGAGCCGTTCAGCAATGCGGTTATTTCTGGTAAGCTCTTCAAGCTCTTTTAGACTTTGGGCGTTGCCATTGCCATTTGTATTATGTGCCATGCCTGTTTGACGGCTCATGGTGCGGTCAAAAGCATTGGATGCTTTGTCGGCTCGTTGGGCGATTTTATCAAGACTGCTTGCACCAACCGTCTGCCCATTTGCACCGCTTGTCGCTACGGTCTGCTGATATTGCTCAATGGCTAGGCTTATCTCACGGCGTTTGGCTTGCAGGGCAATAATAAATCCTTCCAATTCTTTTTCTTTATCATTGCATTCGGCAATGGTGTTTTCAAGCACAGGAATGCGTGCCTCAATGTCCATTTGCTCGGCAATACCTACCTGTGCTAAATCGTCTCGCCCCACATTGACCGCCGTCATGATACTGTCGTTTAGGCTCTCATGGCGGGTGTTTTCGTCATTTAATTTTTTGCTGGCTAGGTGCTTTTGGGCAACAACTTTGCCAAGCTCGCCACGCACTTCATCAATGGCTTTGTCAAGCTCACGCAAGTTTTCGTTAAAGGCAAGCATGGGGGCTAGGTCTTCGGCTTTGTCTAGCATGGCATGAAATCCGCCACTGACTAGGCGACCGACACGGTAGGATAGGGTTTCGCTCATAACTACTCCTTTTAATTTGAGAATTAAATAAATTTTAAATAATAATCACAATATTACTCCAAATATTTTGGCTTAATCATGTTATCATCTTTATCATAACAAAATTGCCAAATCATGTCGCCAATATCGTCATCATATTCAAATAAATCATAACATATAAATTGACCTTGATTATCATACCAAGTAAATTTGTGTTTTTTATCCGCAATAAGCTACTCTTGTTTTGTGCTTAATAAAAGTTCAAATTTACCATTGATAAGTTTATAATCACGATAACCAAAATAATCTTGCTCGGAATAATATTCACGATACGCCACCAATGTTTGTGAATTATCATAAACACAGTCGCAAATTTTATTGCCCGATGTATCATATTCGCATAATTCATCTTGCAAAACAATGCCATTTAAATCAGTAATCACACTTCTAATAATTTTCTCATTAGAATTTCTATAAATGGTTATAAAATGTGTATCAAGGTCAAATTTTTCAGTTTTAATCATTTTTTGGTTTGTTTTGATAAATCAAATTTGCCAACTGTAACGTATTATCCAGCTCGTCCAGCACGCTGTCATCATAGCCCGCCCCTTTGCCCGTAATGGCAAGCTGTAACACGCTGTCCATCAGGCGAACCACTCGCCACATCGCCTGTTTTTCAAAATTGATAAGGGCGGATTTGTCGCACGTTTTGGGGTAATCCGCCATCATGGTTGCCACCAAATCAGGCAAAATCTCAAAAATTCTCGCCACAATGTGCGAATGTACACCTAGCTCCTTTTCAAGTGCCAAAATCTCATGGCGAGCGGTGTAAAGCTGTTGTTCGGCAAGCGATAGACTGGTTTCATAATCTTGCCCTTGGGTATGCAAGGTGCGTGCTTGGCTTAGTAGTTCACGGATTTTGTCGGATGGTGTATTCGCCCCTTGTATCTGTAAACTGGCAATAAAATCAGCGTCTTCTTGGCTAATGCGGACACTTATCGGCACTCGGCTATTACTTGGCGTATTTGGCATGCAGACACCTGTATCATTTTGTATTCATTTGCATGCGAATATAATCTATCGTGGACGGTTTGTCAAGTGGTTTTGAGAAAAATTGTTATCTGGTAGATTTTTGGCGATAAAAAAGCAACCCAAACAGTTGCTTTTTATAAACATCAATCACTCTT
This sequence comes from Moraxella bovis, assembly GCF_002014975.1. GTDB lineage: Bacteria > Pseudomonadota > Gammaproteobacteria > Pseudomonadales > Moraxellaceae > Moraxella > Moraxella bovis. The sequence continues at coordinate 23,275 of NZ_MUXV01000010.1, read as the reverse complement.
CATCAAGTAAGTCTTTTTCTCGTGCCACCGTCAAAAGGTTATTTGAGCGGTTGCCTGTACGGCAAAAGATATGCAATGGGCGTTCGGTTTCATTAAAAAAATCAGCAAAGGCTTGGACGTGGTTCATGTCCATCATACCACCTGCAAAGGCGATTTGTTTATAGGCGATGCCGTGAGCTTGGCATGCCTGTTCAATCTCGGCAGAGGTTGGCTGTCCTTTTTCCTCAAAGTCTGGGCGGTTGTTTATCACGGTTTTTACGCCCATGCGAGCAAGCTCTGCCACGTCAGCAGGGGTAATTTGACCTGATAAGGTAATGCGAAATTCGGGGGCGATGTCGCTCATAACTTTTCCTATTAATAAAAATAAAAGGCATATTACCTGTTTTTGACATATTTGGCAAATGGATTTTTGGGATAATTTTGTTAATGATACCTATTTTTTTTGGGGTAAAACATGACCTGCACCGACCACTACAACCAAATCACTCACACCCTACACGCCACTTGCCACGTCCACGCCATTAAGCCGTTACACGCCATAGAGAGCGGTAGTCGGGCGTGGGGTTTTGCCAGTTTTGATAGTGATTTTGATGTACGGCTCATTTATCATCATACGCCTGATTGGTATTTGCAGATTTATGATGACAAAGACACTTTTGAATTTATCAATCATGAGTTATTTGATGTGCCATTTGATATTGGCGGTTGGGATATTAAAAAGACTTTGATACATATTCATAAATCCAATGCCGTGATTTTTGAATGGTTAAATTCGCCCATTATTTATCACAGCGATGATGAATTTATCAAAGATATTAAACATATCCAATCAGACTTTTTTAATCCCCAAGCAGTTTATCATCATTATCAAGGCATGGCAAAAAAGGCAAATGGCGAGCTAGACATATCACGCCCCATAAAACTTAAAAAATGGTGCTATCTGATTCGTGCGTTACTTGCAAGCCTATGGATAAAAGAACATCAAACCATGCCCCCTGTATGCATGAATGAAATGTTTGGCTTATTAAATCCTGATGATATTGATGAATTAAATCATATTATCCATTTAAAACAATCGCATGATGAAAAATATTTGTATCAACTGCCCCTATCCATGAAAATATTCACCCAACATCTTTGGCAAATAACCCAGAATTTAAATTTTGATAAAAAACAAAAAGGCGATGCTGGTGTATTAAATGAGTTGTTTAGAAAAATTGTTTTTAAATAAATTTATCAAGTCTACATTTAAAAAATTGACAGATTGAAATACATTTGTAGAGGGAAAATTGCAATTTGCCCTCTATATTAAAAATCACATAAAACCAACGAGAATCCCCATGATAACCATTGATTACCTAAAAGCCAATAATCTGATTTTATTAGAATGTATCTCAGGCAGTCGTGCCTACGGATTAGACACACCGTCATCGGATATTGACATTAAAGGCGTGTTTTATCTGCCCAAGCCTTATTATTATGGTTTGCACGATGATTATGTACCACAGGTGAGCAACCAAACCAATGACGCGGTCTATTATGAGCTAGAACGGTTTGTGGATTTATTATTACAAAATAATCCTAACATCATGGAACTGCTTGCCACGCCAAGCGATAAGATATTATACAAACACCTCATTATGGATAAACTTAATCCTGATTGGTTTATTTCAAAATTATGCCAAAAAACCTTTGCAGGATTTGCCCTTAGCCAAATTAAAAAATCTCGTGGCTTAAATAAAAAAATCGTCAATCCGATGAGTAAAGACAAAAAGAGCCTATTGGAATTTTGTGTGGTATTTGACAATCAAAAAAGCGTGGATTTGATAAACTGGTTAAATAAAAATAATCTTACCCAATCGCAAATCGGCTTATCCAAAATGCCCCACGCCAGCCATATGTATGCGATGTTTGTTGGCGATTATCGGGGGATTATTCATGATGATAGCCAAGATGTATTATTAAGCTCCATTCCCAAAGACATATCGCCCATTGCTTATTTGTCATTTAATCAAATGGGGTATAGCAAATATTGCCAAGATTATAAAGAGTATTGGGAATGGGTAGAAAAACGCAATCATGAACGTTATGAATCCACCGCCAATCACGGCAAAGGCTATGACGCCAAAAATATCATGCACACCTTTCGGCTGTTATATACCGCCTTAGATATTGCCAAATTAGGCAAAGTGATTGTCAAGCGTGATAATCGTGATGAGCTTTTGGCAATTAAATCAGGGCAATTTGATTATGATGACTTATTACAAAAGGCAGATGAGTTAATAAAAGACGTGGAATTAGCATTTGACCAAAGCGATTTACCAGAAATTCCTGAGCATTATTTGGCAATAAAAACCTTAATTGAAATACGAGAGCAATTATATGGCTAATTTGCTAAAATTGGCAAATATTGCTATAATACGCCACTTTTTTATTTGATGATGATATGAAATTCACGCTACATAAAACCGACACAAAAACCCGAGCCCGTCGTGGCACGGTACACCTAGCTCATGGCGATGTCGCCACGCCTGCCTTTATGCCTGTGGGGACGTATGGAACGGTCAAGAGCATGCTCCCACGAGACATTCACGCCATTGGGGCGGACATTATTTTGGGTAACACCTTTCATCTGTGGCTACGTCCGACGACAAGCGTGATTGACGAGTTTGGCGGATTGCATGAGTTTATCGGTTGGGATAAGCCGATTTTGACCGATTCGGGCGGTTTTCAGGTGTTTAGTCTTGGGGCAATGCGAAAAATCACCGAAGAAGGCGTGCATTTTCGTTCGCCTGTAGACGGCTCAAAGGTGTTTTTGTCGCCTGAGATTTCCATGCAAATCCAACACTCCCTAAACTCCGACATCGTCATGCAGTTTGACGAATGTACGCCTTATCCTACCACGCACACCGACGCCCAAAAGTCGCTTGAATTATCACTCCGTTGGGGGCAACGTTGTCTTGACGAACATCACAAACTGGGCAACAAAAACGCTCTGTTCGGTATCGTGCAAGGCAGTATGTACGAAGATTTGCGGATGCAGTCCTTGACCGCTTTGACCGACATGCACTTTGACGGCTATGCCATTGGCGGACTGTCGGTGGGTGAGCCAAAGGATGAGATGATAAAAGTATTAAATTATCTGCCAAACCGTATGCCGTCTGATAAGCCACGCTATCTGATGGGCGTGGGGACACCGTCCGACATCGTGGAGGCGGTAAGACGGGGCGTGGATATGTTTGACTGTGTCATGCCGACCCGTAACGCCCGTAATGGACATCTGTTCACCAGCACGGGGGCGGTTAAGATAAAAAATGCCGTTCATCGCCATGACAAAAACCCATTAGATAGCGAGTGCGACTGCTACACCTGCCAGAATTTTAGCCGTGCCTATTTGCACCATTTGCACAAATGTGGCGAAATGCTCTCAGCCCAGCTAAACACCATTCATAATTTACGCTATTATCAAAATCTTATGAAAAGCATTCGTGAAAGCCTAGAAAATGAGACGTTTGATGAGTTTGTGGCGACATTTTATGCCAAGCAGAGCTTGGATGTGCCTGAGCTTGGTTTGGTGTAAACCGCCTATAAAATGGGGTTTTGCCTTATTTTTAAACTTATACAAGTAATTGATTTACCAAGCGTAAATTGCTATTTGTCTCCACAACCCCAAAAATAATTATCGAACAATCAATAAATTATCATTTAAGTTGAGATTGGGGTAAGATATGATATACCAATGATGGGTGTTAGCTTAAACCCAGCTTAACAAAGCCCCTGCAACAGCAAGGGCTTAATTTGGCAAATAACTGATTTAAGCGTCATAATCCTCGGTCGGTGTTAGATTAATCCCTGCCTGTGCTGCCAGTCCATCAGGGCTAAACACCCCTTCATAGACAAAGGATGTTGGGCCTGTCATCATTACCGAGTAGCCCTCTTGATAACGCACGGCAAGGCTACCGCCATAGAGCTGAACTCGCACATCAACGCCTTCATCAATCCAACCTTCACGCACGCCCACAGCGACCGCTGCACACGCACCTGTGCCACACGCCTGCGTCTCGCCCACACCACGCTCATAGACACGCAAGCGGACATGACGTTGATTAACAATTTGGACAAAACCGACATTGACCCGCTCGGGGAATGCGTCATGACTCTCAATGAGCTTGCCCAGACGTGTCACATCAGCAGTCAGCACATCATCCACCAAAATGACCGCATGGGGATTGCCCATGCTGGCAAGGTAGAGCTGAACAGGCTCGCCATCGACATTTAGGCGGTAGGAATTACCCACTTTGGTGATGGCTTGGGGAGCAAAAGGAATCTCAGCAGGCTCAAATTTGGGCTTACCCATGTCCACTTGAACCCAACCATAACGGTCGGTGGTCAGCGTGATGACTCCGCTTGCCGTCTCCACACGCAAACGCTGTTTAAAGGAGAGTTTACGAGCCTGTACAAAGGACGCAAAACATCTTGCCCCATTGCCACACTGTGCCACTTCCTGTCCATCGGCATTAAAAATACGATATTTAAAATCCACATCAGGGCGAGACGGTGGCTCAACGATAAGCAGTTGGTCAAAGCCCACGCCTAGATGGCGGTCGGCAAGCAGTCGCACCAGCTCGCTTGTCAGATTCATCCGCTGTGTCACTAGGTCAATCACCATAAAGTCATTGCCCAAACCATGCATTTTGGTAAATTCGATTAACATTGTCGTTTTCCTTTTGTTTTGGCTAAGTTATAAAGTCACACCGTCTATCTTAACATGATACGCCCAAATTGTTAATATTAAAACCAAAAATAAACGCCATAAAATCAGCCAACCCAGCAAACCACCCATCAAATTACACACATTCCCCCAATTTTGGTGTAAAATTAGGGGAATTTTTGACACACAGACCTACAATGACTGATTTAAAAAACCCTGCCAATTTTAGCTTTCCCCACGCTCATCTTAGCGATGATGAACAGCATGCCCTGCTTGATTTGCCAACCCAATGGGTGCGGACAGATGATGAGCTGTATGAGCTCATTGATGAAATTGATAGCATTGATACCGTAGCGTTAGATACTGAGTTTATCAAGCGTGATACTTATTATCCGATATTGGCATTGGTGCAGGTCAATACCGGCAAAGGGATATACCTTGTGGACGCCCCACGGCTTGATTTGACCGAGTTTTGGCAAGCTCTGTGCGAAGTGCCGAGCATGGTATGGTATGCGTGCGGAGAAGATTTGGGGATATTTTATTTGCTTGCCAATAATCCGCCCTTAACCAATGTCTTTGATGTACAAATTGGCGTGGCGTACCTGACTGGCAAATTGCAAGTGGGTTATAGCCAAGCGGTCAGTGAGATTCTGGGTGTGGCACTAGATAAAGGCGAGAGTCAGTCCAACTGGCTTGCCAGACCGCTCACGCCCGAGCAAGAACTGTACGCGGTCAATGACGTGCGTTATCTGCTCGCCCTACATCAGGCGGTTGTGCAGGCACTTAGTGATAAGCAGGTGCTGGACTATGTCAATGAAGACAGCACGCTCTACGCCAAAGAGCTCTACGACACTCAGCACCTAAGCGATGATAAGCTCTATCTTGACCATGTCGCCCCGACCTATACCAGACAGCAACTGGCAGTACTGCGGGGCTTGACCATGTGGCGAGAGTCACTGGCTCGGGCAGTGAATGAGCCACGCAGTTTTATCATTGGTAAACAGCCGCTACGTGAGATTATTGAGAGCCTGCCGACCAACATGAAAGATTTGGCACACACCACCCTAAACCGCTCCGCCCTACGCCGTTATGGTGCTGAGATAATCCGTGTCATCAAAGAAGCCAAAGCCCTGCCCCAAGCCGACATGCCTGTCAAAATCCCCGTTTATACCAGCAAAGCCAAGCCTTTTCGCCATGCCCTAGACGAAGCCACCGACGCCCAAGCTCGCCTGCTAAACATTCCTAGCAATCTGCTACTAAAAGGGCGTTGGATTAATGAGCTTATGTATCACGTCTATCAAGGTCTGCCCATCGATGACACGCACGCCTTATCGGGGGGCTTGCAAGGCTATCGGCAGGCGTGGGTTATTGGCACAGTACTGCCCCTACTTTATGAGCATGAACAGTCCATTCGTGACGGGTTTGATTGTGGTGCTAAGATGTAGTATGGTTAAGGAGGTAAATGAAAACGGCAAAATTACAACCGCTTTTGCACCGCTTTGGCTTGTGTGAGTGTCATGTCCACCACCGTCATAAACTCAGGCAGATAGGGGCGTGCCGTTCATGTCTTCACGGTACAGTTTTTTTGATGAGTGTTAAGGGCTTGTCGGGATGAATGTGGGTTTCGGTGATTTCAAGGCGTGCTTTGGTGCTAGGGTGTTCAAATAGGCGGTACACCCCATCAAAACCCGTCTCGCCAAGCACCCCTTCATACGCTCGCCCTGTCAGCACAAAGCCTAACGGCAAAGCATCTTTGATTTTTACCATTTCAAAGGCAAGGGGCTGTTTTCGCCCAAAGCGATAAGACATTTTGGCATGCGTGGCGGATTTGAACTCATGGGTTAATACACCACCCGATGTACTGCCTGTGTGTTCTCAGTTCTTGATTTGGCGTGCGATGTCTTGTTTTTGGGCGACATCAAGCGTGGCATCAGCCAAGGCGACATAACTCACCGCTTGCGTTGTCTCTGTATGAGTTTGGCTGTCAGAGCTGTCCACACTTGCCGTGGCAGGGGCGATAACCATGCTTGCCACGTCTGCTGACGATTCGGTATTAACAGAGTCTTTGGCGGACTTTTGGTTTCGAGATAGATTGCCCGACAGACTGCCCCATAAAACAATACCGCCCACCGTCAGACTAAGGGCAATGACACCGATGAGCAAGGTTTTTTTATTGATGGGAAAACGGGTTAGGGTCATAGGGCGTTTTGAACCTTTATAACACAATTTACATTTTAGGGTGTTTATAGAAAGAAAATAATGTTTTTGCATGAAAAATGGCTAAATCTTGTGGCTCGAAGTCAAAAATTTGCCTAATAGAAAACTCACAGCCTGCATTTTTCCTTGAAAAACGGGCGATTCCCCTGCTTTTTTAAACAGGCATTTTTCATTGCAAATACAAAAGGTAGGTACGCCCTAAGCAAAAGCACATAATCACATCACCCGTCTATTTTATAAAAAATCTGACGGCTGATGATAGATGTTTTTTGTAAATGCCAAGCCCCATCTGTACGCTGATGTTGCCATGATTTGTTTGGTTTGTCCGTATCATAGCTGACCACCATCGTCCCTGTCGGCACACAACAGCACGCCAGCACTTCATCATCATCTAGGTGTGCCAGTGGGGTTTGTTTGGCTTTGGGGGCGTCTGTTGCTCCTTTGACACGCATTTTGCACGCCCCACAAAAGCCCTGACGACACATATAACGCACGTCTTTATGTTCGGTGCGTAACATACCATCAAGCAAGCTCTCGCCTTCATGCAGATAAAACCGCATTTCGTCTGTAAAAATCCACGGCATGATTGATACTTTTGTGATTAGAGTTCAAAATCGTCCAAATCCACCCCGTCCAAATCACTGTCAATCTGACCGACCAGATAAGTGGTGATTTCGGTTTCTTGGGGGGCGACTTGCACGTTGTCCGATGATAGCCACGCATTTATCCAAGGAATGGGGTTGGATTTGGTGTCAAAAATGGCAGGCAGACCAATCGCCAACATGCGGGTGTTGGTGATATACTCAACATACTGGCACAGGATATCACGGTTTAGTCCGATGATGGAGCCGTCTTTGAACAGATAGCTTGCCCAGTCTTTTTCTTGTTCGGCGGCGACACGGAAAATCTCAATCGCTTCATCTTGGCATTCTTTGGCAATCTCGACCATCTCGGGGTCATCTTGACCGTGTCGCATGAGATTGATGATATGCTGTGTGCCGTTTAGGTGTAAGGCTTCATCACGGGCAATCATCTTGATGATTTTGGCGTTACCTTCCATAACCTTATTTTCGGCAAAGGCAAATGAGCAAGCAAACGACACATAAAAACGAATGGCTTCTAGGACATTGACCGCCACGATACATAGGTACAGCTTCTTTTTAAGCTCACGCAAATCACCTTTGCCTGTCAGGTTATACAGCTGACTGGCTTCATACAAATCATCATAATACACGGCGATGTCTTTGGCACGGGCAAGGATATGATCGTTATCCATAATGTCATCAAAAATCACGCTCGGATCATTGACGATGTTGCGAATGATATGCGTATAACTACGGCTATGAATGGTCTCACTAAATGACCACGTCTCAATCCATGTCTCAAGCTCTGGCAAAGACACAATGGGCAATAGCACCGCATTAGGGCTACGTCCTTGAATGCTATCAAGCAAGGTTTGGTATTTTAGGTTAGACAAAAAAATGTGCTGAGCAGGGGCGGATAATTCACCAAAATCAATCCTATCACGGCTGACATCTATCTCTTCGGGTCGCCAAAAAAACGACAACTGTTTTTCAATGAGTTGTTCAAACACAGGATGACGCTGTTGGTCATAGCGAGAGACGTTCACCGCTTGCCCAAAAAACATGGGTTCTTTTAGGGGGTCGTTTTTGGTTTGGGGAAAGATAGAATACTGCATGATACTCTCTGATGATTGATTTTTATAAATAAAGGGAAAGCTGGGTCTTGTTATCTAAATATGGTGTTATTTTAAAATAAAATCACTATATCATGTGTTTGATGGCGTGCCATTTTAGCATAATTTTTGTGTCTTAGCAGGACTTTTTTGGCAAAATGGGGAAAATTTTGGATAAGGAATTGATTTTTGTGAGATTTTAGCCAAAACAATGGTGGGATTGGTAAAGCCTGAAAAACCAATCTATTTTTCATGCAAAAGTGGTTGATTTATTTGTAAAATATTTCTAAATTGCAAATGGTGTTATAAAGGTCGGGAGAATGCCATGGGCAAACAACTGTTTAAAAAATACCCACAATCAAAACTCAGAAATTGTGTTACAATGGCGATACATATAAATCATTCATTTTAAATCAATTTGTGTTTACACGGGGAGATTCTCATGATTTATGCAGTATCGGTGGTGTGGTATGCACTGATTTTTGCCCTTGGCATGGCGTTCATCAAAAAAAATGCCAGACCGTGCCGAGCGGTGGGTGGGCATTTTGGTGTTTATCGGTTTTTGTGCACAGATTTTGATTAATTATGTTGGGCTTGGGCATTTGGGGGTGCTTGAGTCGCTGACTCATCTTGACCATGACCGCAGTGCCTTTAATTTGATGGTGCTGTGCCTTATCAGTATCTTTTGCTATTCGGCATTGTTTGTGATGCTCATCAAGGCTTATGATTATTATCAAGAATGATGATTTTGTCTTGACATGAGATTGATAATTGTTTTAAAATAAAAACCTTAATGTTTGTAGGGTTTTATTGCACCCATAAAAATGGATTGGTAGGAGTATTTCCATGATTTATTTAGTGTCGTTTATTGTCTATCTTATCATATTTGCCATTGGTGTTTATTTTATTGTCATTCATTCCACAAAGGCAACCGCCATCATGCACGGGGTTTGTGCGGTGGGTTTTGTCATACAGTTACTCATAAACTACCTGTTTTGGGGCAATGTGTCGGCATTTGGTTTTCTGTCAAACATCATCAATAACGAGCGAACTTTGACCAATCTGTTGATATTGTTCGTGACCAGCGTGGTGTGTTATGGTTTGCTTTTTGTGGTGTTTGCTAAGTTAAACGACTATTATCATGAATGATGGGCTAGGGGCGTGATAGAAAAGCCGTCATTTGGCGGTTTTTTCATGTGTTTAAAAAAGCCAAGAATTTTGCTATAATGCTCTATCCTGTATCATAAGAGAATAACATGTCAATTAAGTCAGACCGCTGGATTCGCCAAATGGCGACCGAACATGAGATGATTGCCCCGTTTGAGCCTGGCCAAGTCCGCCATAACAGCGATGGCGAGAAAATCGTAAGCTACGGCACGTCAAGCTATGGCTATGATGTCCGCTGTGCTAATGAGTTTAAGGTATTTACTAACGTGCATTCTGCCATCGTGGACCCTAAGAACTTTGATGAGAAAAGTTTTATTGATATTGTTGGCGATGAGTGTATCATTCCGCCCAACTCATTTGCCCTAGCTCGCACGGTGGAGTATTTTAAAATCCCCCGTGATGTGCTGACCATTTGTCTGGGCAAATCCACCTATGCTCGCTGTGGCATTATCGTCAATGTCACGCCCTTAGAACCTGAGTGGGAAGGGCATGTTACCTTAGAATTTAGTAACACCACCAACCTGCCTGCCCGTATCTATGCTGGCGAAGGCGTGGCTCAAATGCTTTTTTTCCAGTCTGATGAAGTCTGCGAAACTTCCTATAAAGATAGGGGCGGTAAATATCAAGGGCAAACGGGCGTCACCTTGCCAAAAACTTAACTTGTCATTTACCATTTAGTATTTATTATTTAAAAAAGAGAATATCATGTCTGATTTACGTATTGAAAAACGTCATAACTTTGACCTTGCCACTGCTCGCACCAAAGCCAAAGCATGGCTAGAAGAGGCAAAACAAGAGTTTGATTTTGAGGCGACCTACCAAGAAGGAGCGGACAGCGACACTGTAAACATCACTAAGGCAGGCGTGGACGGACGTGCGTTTTTGGACAGTGATAAGGTCATCTTTGAGGCAGATTTGAACTTTTTGGCAAAGCCGTTTAAGGGTGTGATTAGTAGTGGTATCCAAGAGGGGTTGGACAAGTATTTTGCTTAATTCACGCATGACCATGCCTTATTCACTTATCATCAGCACGCTAAGTCTTAGCGTGCTTTGTGCGTTACCTGCATTTGCCAATACACAGCCTGCTACTCCTGCCAACTTACAGACATCAACCAGCCTGCCATCTGCCATTAGTGACAAGCTTGGCAAAAGCGGATTATCAAACGATGACATCAGTATTTGGGTGATGGCAAACGATGGGTCGGCACCGCTCATCAGTCATCTGGCGGATACAACACGCACCCCAGCGTCCACCCAAAAGCTCATTACGACTGCCATCGCTTTAGATATGATGGGGGCGGATTATCGTTGGCAGACACGGCTATACACCGATGGCGTGGTGGTTGGCGATACTTTATATGGGAATCTTATCATCAAAGGCAGTGGCGACCCATCACTGACTCATGACCGCCTTAGTGCCATGTTTTCACAGCTGACAGCTCGGGGCGTGCGTCACATTAAGGGCGACATCATTGTGGATAATACTGGCTTTGTCAATGTTGCCCAAGATGTTAATGCTTTTGACGGACAGGGACTGCGAGCCTATAACGCTCAGCCCAATGCCTTTTTGATAAATTTTGGTACGCTTGAAGTAAGTATGATACCATCGGGAAATTGGCAATTTGGGCAGTCGCCAGAGACAGTGCAGTTTAGTCCGACAGATGGTGCGGTTGCGGTACAGGTATTGCCAAAATTGGCAGATTTTCACGCACCAACCATGATACAGGGCGATATCCAGTCATGTCGCACCAAGCCAAAATTTGGCTTATCTGCCGATACTTTGACCATTACAGGGCAAGTGGGTGTGGGCTGTGGGCAGGCGAGTGAGTGGCTGACCTTTGCTGACAGCAAAGTGTTTATTACCAAAGCGGTCAAAGGTGCATGGCAAGCCCTTGATAAGGACTTTGTTGGGCAGGTTAGGTTGCGACAGCCTTATGATGGGGTGGGGCGAACGTTATCGCCTTTGCTGTCCTTTGCGTCCAAACCTTTATCTGAGCAGGTATATCAGATTAACCAATACTCCAATAACGTCATGACCGAGCAAGTGGCTCTGTCTTTGCCCCTGATGATGGGTCAAAAAACCAGTGATTTCCCCAAAAGTTTTGCCCTGATAAATACATGGTGGCAACAACATCTTACCACGCCTGCCCCCATCATGAGCCGAGCGTCAGGACTGTGCCGAGATTGTGTGGTTGCCCCTAGGGCGTTGGGCGAGCTTCTGGCATTTAGTCAGACCAAGCCGACATTTGAGACATTTAAAGCGTCTTTGCCGATTGTGGGGCGGACAGGCACGATGACAACCTTTGCCAAACGCCGTCCCCATAGCCCTGCGATAGAACGCGCTTTTATTAAGACTGGCAGACTAAACAACGTGGCAAGCATTGCAGGTTATGTCATGGGGCAATCAGGCAAGATGTATGTGGTGGTCGCCATCATTAATGCCGATGGAGCAGGTAATAACACCCACGCCCATGATGTGCTAGATGAAGTGATAGAGTGGACGGCAGGACAGCCTTGAAGTGCCATGTCTAAGCGTTACAATAGGCTAAAAAGCCCCTGCTACTTTTGCCACATCATAATCAGGTTGGCTAATTTTATTCTGTTGGTATAGCCAGTCTGCCACTTCATGCCAAGCGTATAGCACAGAGCCTGACAATACTCCTGCCACAGGTTTAGGAAAGTTACCCATGCCACGGGTACCATTGGCATAATGACTTAATGTCATGCGTGACACGCCAAGGCGTTTTGCCATTTCACTTAGGCTTGACACCCCTTTTTCTTGTAAAATCAAGTCATGAAACCCTGCTTTATGTAAATCATCAAAGGCACTGGCGATGGCTGTTTTGGCACTGTCGCTGGCTCGGTCAAACTCCAAATAAACAAGTTCATCCAAACGGCAGACTAGGGCGTCATCACAACCTGCTTCAAACAGTCTGTCTTCTAATGCGCTATCTTGGCTGTTTGCGTCCCTAATGATGATATTAAAGTGGTAGGTGTTCATTGTTTTCTCCTTGGCATTCATTGACTTTGCGGATGATTTGTTTGGCATGATTTTGTGGGTTTTTGGGTGTACTCCAAATGCTTATTTGGTGTTCGCCATGCCCGAAGTTGCATCGCAATCGACAATAAGCATGAGATGATTTGCCACTGGCGATGACATGCCAACCGTGTTCTAATGCATATGCAATGGCATCGCTGATTTCTTTATTGGGATGGTGTTTCATGATATTTGTCTTAATTGTATTATAAATAAAGTGTTGTCAAATGTAAACACTTGGGTAAAAATAAAAAATAAAGCAGTCCCAAAACTGCTTTATTTTTATACATTTAACAAACCATTAACAGCGACGATTGATACTATCGGCAAAGACATAAGAGAATTCTTTGTTTTTGCCTTCAAAACGCCAGTGCCACGACTCTTCAGAAACGCCACTGTATCTAGAATAGTCAGGAGTAAAGGTTTGGTAAAAACCGTACTCATGAGCATGCTGTTGTAACCAGCGATATCCTGCTGTTTTGGCAAAGCTGTGGTCAATCGGTGAGAAGTCCACCGCAAGCCCTGTATGATGTTCGGAGTAACCAGGGTGTGAGGATGTATGATAGATTTGCTTGGCACTTTGTCCTTGTTTTTTCTTATTGGCAACGATTTGGGCTTGACGGCTTGACGTGCGTAAGATAGAGCCAGGGGTTAGCGTAACCCCGTCAGCACGAGCCGCCTTAATCATCTCTTGTAAGGCAGGTTTGGCGGCACGATGAATCTTAAATTTCGGGTCACTGCCATAGCCACTAGGCACAAGGTCGCTAGGGTCGGCATCGGCATATCTAAAATGCTTGATACCCACTTTTAGGGCTTCGGGGGCGCATATCGAGCCTATGGCATTGGTATCATATTGGGGTGTTGGCGTGTTAAAATTGCCTTGCTCTACTTGATAGGCAGGACCTTGGTTCATCGCTTGTGGTGACTGGTGCTGATGATGGGTCGGTTGGTTTTGGTTGTACCCTGTATAAGACCGCCCACTTTGGTCGGCAATCGCGGTGGGGTTGGTGGGCTGGCTGATGACGTGGACGGTGTTTTTGCTTGGGCTTGCGATATACCCCGAGCCTGATTGGTTGTTTGTAAACATCGCAATCGCACCAACCGTGCCAACCCCCAAAAGCCCTGCACCAATCAATAAATCTCTTGTGCGTTTTTTCATAAAATTACCTAAATCAGTCATTATTAGATTACCATTACTAAGTGGATTGTTGTGGATTTTTTAAAAATACCTAGGTGAAGAAATTTATTAACTAAATTACAAAACGAGCAATGCAAAAAATGCATCGCTCGTCTTTTAAACATCATGGATTAACTGCAAATATAATCTGAGCGAGCCCAGCCGACACTGCGACCGAATTTAACTTTGTACCACACCCAGCCATTAGAGTTGCGTTCGCCAATAATACTAACATCACTGCCGTTAGGCATGCGGGCTAGAACTTTATAATTCTGACCAGGGCCTGAGCGGAGCAGTACATTACCATTGGTTTGGTGAGTGCAAGCATATCCGTATAAGCCACCGCCGTTATAGGCAGGACCTACTTTGGCAGAAACGTTGGTAGAAAAACCGATGGCACTGGTCGCAATCAAGGCGATAAATAATGATTTTAACTTCATCATCAATACTCCATAAGCAGATAAATATTGGGCGATACAGGTATTTTTAAAATACATTTGTATTCTATGAAATATTACCATGATTTCTTGTTTAAAACAACAAAATTATTGTAACAAATAAGCAACAATTAATCGCCAAAAAAACAACCGTTTATTCAACTGCTTATGATGGCTGATTAAAGCTGATTAAAGTTATTGGTCAACTTTTTTGCAGACATTTTCCAAGGCTTTTTCTATTAACTGCTCGCTGACGCCTTGTTCTTTGAGTTCGTTAATAAAGGCAACATCATCACTAAGAGAGTATTCGGAATTATCACGGTCAAGCCCTTGACGGATATAAAAGCGAATGAGTGGTTGAATACACTCAAAGCCATGCTCGCCCTTGACTTTTTCCAAATGTTCCACAATCTCGCCCGTCAAACGCAGATGAATGGGGCGTAAGGTGTGGTTGTGATTAAGATACATAAAACACCGTCTTTTTAAAATGATTAAAATGGGGGCTTATGTTACCAGTATTTGGGTGAAATTTCAATGAATATTCCTGATTGGCATTCATTTAACATTATTTAAAATCATGTAAAAGTGAGTGATTGCCTGCATTTGATTTGACCGATGGTTTTGGTAACATGGCAAAAGTTTTGATAAAAATGATAAAAACAAGCCAATATTGATAAAATTACGGCATGATTATCAATGTTTGACACGCCCTAGCCACATAAATGCAACATTACCCCCAAATTTTTGCAAAACTAGGCTAGATTGCAACATAAAAACATGGCACAATGACTCCACTTTCTAAGAGTGCCTTAAATTGCATTGATGACTTTTTAAGAGCTTTTAATGGCTGTTTAATGACTGATTAATGATTTTTTAGGATAATCAATTTTAATTAGTTTTTGAATCAGTTTTTAAAAAGTCATAAAAAGTGGCACAAGGCATTAAAACCAACCATTTTATGATTTGGAGTTATTATGAATACAAAAATCGCCCTAAGCACATTGGTATTGACGTTACTTCCCATGACGGCGTTGACCGCTCATGCCAATGACACGGCAGTGACCAATTTAAATCACCTGCTTAAAAACACCAAATCAATGACTGCCAATTTCTCACAAACGACCAAAGCGAGTGGTAAAAGCCAAAGTTTTAGCGGTAGCATGGCACTAGAGCGTGGCAACAAATTCCGCTGGGATACCAAATCACCATCAGAACAGCTCATCGTGGCAAATGGCAGTACCATGTGGGTATACGATAAGGACTTGCAACAAGTTACCAAGCAGTCGGTAAATAACCAAGTTGGGGATGCACCTGCCTTGTTATTGTCAGGCGACCCCAATCAAATCACACGCAATTTTACCGTCAGTCAGCCAAGCAAAGGCAAAAACTACTATGTCCTAAAACCCAAATCAAGCTCGGCTAATTTTAGAGATTTGTCCATCAGTTTTAATGGCGGTAAGCCTGTGATGATGGTGCTAAATGACAGTATCGGACAGACCACGTCGATTCGTTTTAGTAACATTAATATTAATAAAAGCATTCCTGCCAGTCAGTTTAGCTTTACCCCGCCTAAGGGGGTGGACGTGATTAACCAGTAAGGTTAAAATACCAAACCGCCATCGTAATGCAATGGCGGTTTTTGTAAAAATATCAGATAAAGCAAAATCCCCAAAAATCAATATTTTTAGGGATTTGGTTGTATGATATTTAATCAGCTCACGTCCATGCACCAGTATTTTGTGGTGAGATATTCATCCAAGCCATATTTTGAGCCTTCACGCCCAAACCCTGACTGCTTAACCCCGCCAAACGGAGCGACTTCGGTAGAGAGTAGCCCTGTATTTTGGGCGACCATGCCGTATTCTAAGGCTTCACTTACTCGCCATGCTCGTGCGTGGCTTCGGGTGTAAAAATAGGATGCCAAACCATAGGGGGTGTTATTGGCGTGGCGAATGACTTCGGTTTCATCATCAAACACAAAAACCGGAGCAATCGGAGCAAAAATCTCTTCGTGAGCGATGTCCATATCGTCCGTGATGTCCGTGATGACCGTTGGTAAAAAACAGCGTGCGTGTGTGGGATGGGACTTGCCCCCTGTGATGAGTGTCGCTCCTTTATCTAGGGCATCTTGGAGTAGTTTTTGGGTTTTTTGCACGGCGGTGTCATTGATAAGACAGCCGATGTCCGTGTCATCTGACAGTCCGTCGCCAACATGTAAGTCACCAACTTCTTTGGTAAATTTGGCGATGAACTCATCTTTTATCGTTTGGTGAACATAGATGCGGTTGGCACACACGCACGTTTGCCCTGCGTTGCGATATTTGGACGCTATCGCCCCCTTGACCGCCTTATCGATGTCGGCATCGTCAAACACGATAAAAGGAGCGTTACCGCCAAGCTCCAAGGAGAGCTTTTTGACCGTGCTGGCACATTGCTCCATGAGCAGTTTACCGACCCGAGTAGAGCCTGTAAAGGAGAGTTTTTTGATACGCTCATCGGACGTGAGTACACCCCCGATAACGTCCGCTTGCCCTGTCACGATTTGCAAAACACCCTTAGGAATGCCTGCTTGAATGGCAAGCTCGCCCAAGGCAAGGGCGGAAAAGGGCGTTTGGCTATCTGGCTTGACAATCATCACGCACCCTGAAGCTAGGGCGGGGGCGACTTTACGGGTAATCATTGCTAACGGAAAGTTCCACGGCGTAATACTGGCACACACGCCCACAGGCTGTTTTAGCACCACATAGCGTAGGTTGGCGTTCGGGCTGGGTATCACGTCCCCATATGCTCGTTTGGCTTCATCGGCAAAAAAGCGGATAAAACTGTTGGCATAGCCAATCTCCCCACGAGACTCTTTTAAGGGCTTGCCCTGCTCTGTGGTCATGATGATGGCTAGGTCTTCACGATGTTCATCAATCAAATCCGCCCAACGGTGCAAAATAACCGCTCGTTCATTGGCGGTTAGGCTCGCCCATGATGTTTGGGCGTCATCGGCAAAACCGATGGCTTCTGCCACCTCATCGGCGGACAAATCAGGAATGGTGCCGATTTTTTTATCATTAAAGGGGTTAAACACGTCTATGGTGTTGGCGGATTTGGCGGATTGCCATGTGTTATTGATGAGTGCGTGTTCGTGGAATAGCGTAGGGTTGGATAATTTCATAAAAACTCCTATTGGTTGGTGGTTATGCTGTGTATGGTGGTTATACAATCATATTTATAAATCTAATTTCTCAAACACCGCCCTATAAAACTGTGCCTTTTTATCAAGGGCTAATGGATACGCCCGTGATGATGACGGCAGACGGTGTAGAGTAACAATTTTATTATCAAATGTTAAATTTACCGATTGCCCAACTTTGGGTATTTTAATATCAAAATCAGACAATAAAATCTCACTCGCCTTTTCGCCTGTGGTGATGATATGATTGCACTCGGGTAAGGTAGCTAACAAGCCTTTGATGTCGGATTTTTGGATAATGGTTAAAAATTTATCGGATGCATTGTTGTTTTCACGAATGACGATTTTGGCGGTGTCATAAATGGCAATGCCTTGTTTGTTTAAAAAGTCTTTTAAAAGCGTCTCTTTAAATCGTTTACCGTCAATAAAATAATCTTCATCATCAAAAAACACCAAGCCCATAATCCGCCACATGTCATTATTTAAATTGGGATAATAAAAATTCATCGCCCAGCGATTAGGCGGTGGCGGAAAACTGCCGAGCATCAGCACTTTGGCATTGGGTGGGGCAAATGGGGCTAGGGGGTGGAATTCTTGCATAATATTCTATAATAAAACAAACCCTTCCGCCCGACTTGCTTTTTTATCAAAAGTATAAACAGGTAAATTATCCAAACTGCGACTTTTGCACGCTATCAACAAATCAGATAAATCAAAAGTATTATTTTGGGCGTATAGTAAGGTTTGTTGTAGATGATTGGCTTGTTCAAAAGTTAAAAAAGGAAAATTTAATAAAGTTAATAGCGAATGGATAATTTCATTTCTAGGAATTTTATAACTAAATGCCAATACCCAATTTACTTCCAAAACTACCAATAAAGAAATAAAACCTTGTTCATTATCCGTATGTAATTTTTGAAATAATGCCACCACTTTTTGATATTGCACGGTATCATCTTTGGTCAAATAACGCACCAAAATATTGGTATCAAGGCTAATCATAACTCCGCCTTATTCATTTGTGAAAAATGGTGGTTTATACTGTCATTCATCTCATCAATGGTTAGCGGTTGTTTGACATAAGGGGCAAGCAGTCCGCCTGTATTTTCAATCATGGCAAGAACGTCATCTTCTTTGGTGGTTTTTTGATTGTTTTTAAAACTTACCAAGCGATGAGAATGGGTTAAGTCATCAATCAACCACTTAGGAAACACCACACTACCGTCCGCATTGAGTGGCAACATGATAGACAAACTGCTGTCGGTGGGGCTATTGATGATGATTTGGGTCATGGCATGCTCCTTGTGTTGTCCGTAGTGTACCACAAAAAGGCGTATTTTACAGTTTGTTAAACTCATCTTTTAACGCCAGCATGGTATCACGTACTCTCATCGCTTCTTCAAATTTTAGCTCGCCTGAGAGTTTTTTCATTTGTTTTTCTAGGCGGTTAATCTCTTTTATCATCAGCTCAGGACGGCGTAAGATTTCCACGTCAATATCATTTAGGGCAAATGGTACGTCAATTTTTGGGGCGTCCACGCTCTCAATCTCGCCCGTGTCAATCTTGTCGGTAATGGCACGGCTTGCCGATTTTGGTGTAATGCCATGCTCGGCATTAAAGGCGATTTGTTTGGCTCGTCTGCGTTCGGTCTCATCTATCGCCTTTTGCATGGACGGGGTAATGCTGTCAGCGTATAGGATAGCCTTGCCATTGACATGGCGTGCCGCTCGCCCAATGGTCTGAATGAGCGACCGCTCCGAACGTAAAAAGCCCTCTTTGTCCGCATCAAAAATCGCCACAAGCGACACCTCGGGCATATCCAAGCCCTCACGAAGTAGGTTAATGCCTACCAGCACATCATGCACCCCTGTTCTGAGTTCGTGAATGATTTTCATGCGTTCTACCGTGTCAATGTCGCTGTGCAGATATGCCACACGCACGCCATATTCTTTTAAATAACTGGTCAAATCCTCTGCCATGCGTTTGGTGAGCGTGGTAATCAGCACTCGCTCGTTTAAGGGCTTACGCAGGTTTATCTCGCCCAGCACGTCATCGACTTGGGTGAGTACGGGGCGGATTTCTAGTATGGGGTCAATAAGTCCTGTGGGGCGAACGACTTGCTCGACCACTTGCTCGCTATGCTCCAACTCATAGGGGGCAGGGGTTGCCGATACAAAGATACGAGTTGGCACAACCGCCTCCCACTCCTCAAACATCATGGGGCGGTTATCCATGGCGGACGGTAAGCGAAAGCCATAATTAACCAAGTTTTCTTTGCGACTTCTATCGCCCTTATACATCGCTCCGATTTGGGGGATGGTAACGTGGCTTTCATCCAAAAACACCAACGCATCAGACGGCAGGTAGTCAAACAGCGTGGGTGGTGCCTCGCCTGCCTGTCGTCCTGACAGATGACGAGAGTAGTTCTCAATGCCGTTACAGTAGCCTAACTGCTGTATCATCTCTAAGTCGTACTGGGTGCGTTCTTTGATACGTTGGGCTTCTAGTAGCTTATCATGTGAGCGAAAATATTCTAATCGCTCGGCAAGCTCTTCTTTAATCGTCCCCATTGCCACTTCTAATTTTTCTCGGGGGGTAACATAGTGCGACTTGGGATAGATGGTAATGCGTGGCACGGATTTGATGTTTTTGCCGGTCAAAGGGTCAAACCATGTGATTTTTTCAACTTCATCATCAAACATGCTAATCCGCACCGCCAACTGTTCACTCTCAGCAGGGTAGATGTCCAAGGTCTCACCATGCAAGCGATAGGTACCACGCCCAAAGTCCAGCTCGTTGCGTTCGTATTGTAACTCAACCAAGCGTTTGATGAGAGCGGTTCTGTCCACGACATCGCCCACGACCACGTGCAGGAGCATTTTTAGGTAGCTCTCAGGGTCGCCCAAGCCATAGATGGCGGACACGCTCGCCACAATGATGGTATCACGGCGTTCGAGCAAGGTACGAGTAGCGGACAGTCGCATTTGGTCGATGTGGTCGTTGATGGCGGAGTCCTTTTCGATAAAAGTATCGCTTGCCACGACATACGCCTCAGGCTGATAATAGTCATAATAACTGACAAAGTACTCCACCGCATTATGGGGGAAAAATTCCTTAAATTCGCCATAAAGCTGTGCTGCCAGTGTCTTGTTATGAGCCATGATGATGGCAGGTCGCCCTAAGCTCTCAATGACCTTTGCCATGGTGTAAGTCTTGCCCGAACCTGTCACACCGAGCAAAAGTTGGTCTTTTTTGCCTGCCTTGACCCCGTCCACTAGGGACTGTATGGCGGTCGGTTGGTCGCCACTGGGGGCAAAGGGCGTAACCATTTTAAAGACTTTATCGTCATCGCCTAGCTGTTTGGTAAGCTGACTTTCGGTGATTTTGGCACGAGTGGTTTTGGGCTTTGGCATGGTGTTGTTTTTATAAAAGAAATCCTTATCATAATGGGGGCTATGATAAGGATTTGCAAGTGATGGCAGACACGCCCTATTTATTCAAAATCTTTTTAACATCATCCTGCATTTTTTTAAGATGTTTGTTTTCGTAGGTTTCTAAGGTTTTTTTGTTGTTCTCGCCTGCACTTTTCATATAGGACTCAAAGACGGCATCTTGTTTTTTTAAGGCGCTTTGCCCGTCTTTACTGCCATAAAAAGCAATCATGGCGTCCACTTCGGCTTGGCTAAACGATTTGGCGGCGTTAAGGTAGGATTTTTTAAGTCCGTCTTTGGTCGCTTTGGTGTCTAGGCTTTTAATAAGCCCTTCGGCATAGTCGTCAAAGGCTTTTAGGGCTTTTTTGCGTTGATCGTCGGTGAGTGTGTTGTCCTGTGCCATGCCCTGAGCGATTGCCATGCGTTCCATTTCAAGGGGGGCAACGACCGCTTGGTAAAATGTGGATTCGTAAGGCATGATTTTGGCAAGTTCTTCTAGTGATTGATTGCTCGGTGTGGCAAAGGCACTGGCACAAAATAGGGTGCTAAGCAGTAGTAGGGATTTGATTTTCATAACAGCTCCAAAGGTTAAAAGTGCTATAATCTAACAGATTTTTATCAAGATGAAAAGTTTTAAATTGTTATCATTTGCAACGATAACTTAACCGCATGATGAATGATTTAAATAAAAGTCGGTACATCACGCACCGACTTTATGTTACCAGACCAAGCCACGCACCGAGTTTTGGGTGATAAAGCCATCAGGAATGCGTCCATTATCCGCTTGCCAACGAGCAAAGGCACGAGAGGTGTTCGCCCCTGCCACGCCGTCTGTTTTGCCGGCAGAGTAGCCTTTGGCGTTTAGGGTTTCTTGTAAGCGAATGACTTCTGAGCGAGACAGGGGCTGTTCGTGGCGTGGCCAGTTGCCACTAATGCCAGCACCGCCAGCGATACGTTTTGCAAGGGTTGCCACGGCTAGGGCGTAGCTAGATGAGTTGTTATAGACTTTGATAACATCAAAGTTGGGCGTGAGTAGTAGGGCGGGGCCATTCACGCCAGCAGGGAGCCACAGCTCGGCTTGGGCATGACCGCCAAAGTACTCGCCATTGGCAGAGACCACGCCTAAGGATTTCCATGATTCTAGGGATTGTTTTTGTCCTAAGAGTTGGTAGTTAAAGCCAGTCGGCAGGCGAACTTCATAAAAAGCGTCCACGCCTGACACCCAACCGCTCGCCCCTAGATAATGGGCGGTGGAGGTGAGAGCGTCCGAGATTGTCCATGGGTTTTTTTGTCCATCGCCGTTACCGTCCACGCCGTATTTTATCCAAGTGGAGGGGATGAATTGGGTATGACCCATGCCCCCCGCCCATGACCCACGCAGTCGTGAGCGACTGACATCGCCATGCTCTATCATCTGTAACATGGCAAGCAGTTCGCCTTCGGCAAACTCACGACGGCGACCATCAAAGGCAAGACTAGATAGGGCATCAACTAAGTCGGTTGAGCCTGTTGCTGCCCCATATGAGGACTCAATACCCCAAATGGCGACCATCACTTCTTTGGGGACACCATACTGGCTTTCGGCTCGTGAGAGTAGGGAGGGGTATTCACGCAGTTTGGCTCTGCCATCAGAGACACGCCCTGAGGTAACGGCGGACTCGACGTATGACCACGGCATTTTGGCAAATTCGGCTTGGCGACCGTCTAGGCTGATGACCTGTGAGTTAAGACTGGCACTGCCTAGCAGTCCATGCACCGCATGAGAGGCATGACCGCTGGCGATGGTGCGAGTGATGAAATCGCTTTTCCAGTCGCCAAAACTGCCATAGTAGCGATTTTCTACCGATGGGGCAGGCGTGGGCGTGGAGGTGGTTACTGGGGCTGTGGGTGTTTGGGGTTTGACAATGACCACCCGAGATGGGGTAGGTGTGGTCGTTGGTGTCTCAACCACGATGGGTCGCTGTGGTGTTTGAGGAGCTGAAGCACAGGATAGCAGAGTGATAATGGCAACAGCCACAGCGGACAGGCGAAAAGCAGGGTGGTCTAGCAGGGCTTTTACAGGATGAGTCATGAGTATTTAGCGATAAAAGTTTGTTGTCATTGTACACAGTTATGAGAGTTTTGGCAATCATATTTACATATTTGGCAAAGCAAGATGGATAAAGCAAAAGACGGAATAAAACATCTATATCCGTCTTTTGGTATTGTTAAAAACAAATA
>NZ_MUXV01000009.1 GCF_002014975.1 Moraxella bovis | reverse complement strand
ATTCTCTTAAATTCGCTAATAAACTCGTCCCACGCCATAACTGCCGCCTTGTCATTAATAACCACCGTTACCGTATCTGATTTTCGGTCATAATCAATCACTTTGGCAACATCGCCGTTGTCGTTTGTGTAGTAAGTCATTTTTTAATTACCCTTTTGCATTCATAAATTTTATTGCCAACAAAGAAACCACCCAACTTTTCGCATTCGTTGGCAATATAAAAATGGGCATATTGATAGCCAACAAAGAAACCAATAACCAAAAACAATAAACAAATCATCTCACCCACTCCAATTCCTGCGGTGTCGTAACCTTAAAGCCATTTGCCACCGCCCATAATTCAATTTTTGTTAAATACTCGGCAAATTGTTTGGTATTTGCCTTTGTTGTGCTGATATTTTTAATCACACTCATTGCGATATTTTCATAAAGCGTGTCGTTAATTACGCCCTTACACCGCTTGATACTATCCGCCATCTCGGCAAATTCACCATCATCTCGTGCGTAAATACGAGCCAAAAACAAGCGTTTAAAAAACATATGCCACCATTCATCATCTTGCCCATTTTGGCTTTCTAGTTCGTGAAGCCAGCTCCAATAAAGTCGGTTCTGGGCGTTGCTTCTTGCCTTATCGTCATCAATGCCAATCGTTACCACGACATTATGCGGTGTGTTTAGGTTGTCCGCTACGGCTTGATGAATCGCTTTAAAGCAGTTCTCGGCAACATCGGCATTGATAAGGCGGTAGGATTGATTTTTCATAAGAAAATTTGATATAGAATATGAAGTGAAGCAAGTATTAAGATAATAAGCACATTTGAAAAACCCAAAGTTACTTTTTCTGCTATTGTAAATTTTTTATAGACACTAAAATCCGCATAGCTAGAATTACCTAAGATACATTTAATCATTAACCCAAAGTTTAAGATTAATAATATTTCAATATAATTCAAAATCGGCAAAGAAAATAATCCACTCATATCTTGATAAACCAAATAAATCAAGTAGGTTTTAATTAAATAACAAATAATCCAAAAAATAATCATCATAACAAACACCTTTAAAATAAATTAAAATAAATTCTCAGTTGGGTTATCCTGCTCATTTAACACAGAATTAACAAACTCAAGTTTTCTCAAAAACCACGCCTTAGCCCGTTCACGGTTTCGTCCTTGATAAGTGTCCAACTCTTGATGGCATTTTCGGCACAATGGAATAGTGTACTCATCATCGGACTTAGTCCCCATTCCCTTGCCAAATTCTGCCCAATTAGCGTGGCAAGGGTCGCTTGGTGGTGGGGCGTGGCATTGGACACAGGGCAGGGATTTTATGCGGTTAAGTCGGTTCATACTTCATTAATCCCCAAATACGCCTTAATCTCATCAATTGCCCCAGTTGCCCCATACGCCACCACCGCTTTGTAACCCTGTGCGTTTAGGCGGTCAATCATCGCTTTTTGCAACTCTGACACCTTGCCCGCCTGCTTATGTTTGCCGTCTTTGGTTTTACCCTTTGGGGCTTTAAGCTCGATAAATAAGCCGTGATAGCCCCCGTGCGGGATAAATAAAAACAAATCAGGAAACCCTGCCTTTGTTCCCATTCGTTTAAAATTCGCCCCTTCTCGCCCACTTCTTGCCCCACCGTTGGGGCTGTGGTGCAGGTAGTCAGCAATCATGCCCGCCATGCCCAAATCAAATAGCGGTTGCCATCTTGCCCAACTGATGATGGCTTTTTGTTCACTGTCTTCGCTCATGCCAACACATCCATTTTGTTTAATCCAAACAGGCTGTGCACAAACTCATCACTGGCTAATTGCTTGGACGGCTCGCTTGGGGCGTGGGTGATGGCAATGGGGGCGATGTACCGCTCGCATTTGACCTTGTTTACCACCAGTTCATGCACAATCATCTCGTAATGGTCTTTGAAGGCACTATGGGCGGTGATGGTCATGTTGCCGTTGTAGTCCGCCTGTGAAAACAGGTGCATGGTCTTGTCATAAGCTTGTTTTTCTGCCGTGCTAATCGGCTGTGTGCTGTCGCCACGCCATGCTAGGATGTTTGATAACGCCCCGTTTTTGCTGATGTAGCTGTCGGCGATGACGTCGGTATTATCAAAGCCATCAATGCCCTTGCACCATTTGGCGAACAAGGCAGGGTCAGGGCAATAGCCCATTTGGTTAATTTTGGCAAGCCCTGTGTTAAGCTCAGTTTGACTAAATCCTGCCACACAAAACGCAAATCCTGCAACCACTTCGTTTGTGCTAAGACCGCCAAAGGTTTTTTCAAATGAACGTGGCACAATCGCTTTAATCATGGCGGTTAGGTGTTCAACGTTTTGGATTTTTACGATGTTGCTCATGAGTTCACTCCGATGTAATTTTGAAAGTCGCTAGGTAAATCATCGACAAAAACATTGGTCGGATTGGTATTTGCCATATGGCGTAATTCGTCCATGCGGTTTGTTGGCTGTGGATTGCCAAACTTGGTTTGTGCGTTCTGATACCAATCCGCCTTGAATGACTGCCAACCCATTTCACAAGCGAACTCAATCGCTTTGGCTAGTGATACCCCTGCAAGGGTTGCTTGCTTGGCGATGCCGCTAAGGGCTGTTTGGGTGAGCTTGGTTTTTCTGGTGGCTAGGTAATCGTTTGCCACTTGCTCATCAACCCCTAGGCTGACTAGCTCATCTGCCGTGATGAATTTTTTGGCTGATGGAGATTTACCAGTCGATTTGTTCGGTTTTGCTGTTTGCGAATTTTCAAGATTTTCGTGCGTGTGTTCATACTCTCTGTATTTCTCTTTAGTGTTTTTAATATAATGTATTTCTGTATGTTCATTTTTTGAACCAGCTTCTTGTTCATTTTTTGAACCAGCTGGTTCATTTTTTGAACTAGTGCATTTTTTGACTTGTTCATTTTTTGAACCAGCTTCTTGTTCATTTTTTGAACCACAAAAATCATCATTTAAGCGGTATTCGCTCATTGATTTTTCATTGCCTTTTTGAACAGAAATTAACCCAATTTCTAGCAATTCATCGATTGCTTTGCTGACTGTTGCACGATGATTTATTCCAGTATATTTTTGGATTTGTGAATAACTGATGCGGTCGGCTTCTTTGTGCCAACCGCGGGTTTTGCGGACGATGAGCAAATATATTTTGCACGCATTACCGCTAAGCTTGCAAAGCATCTCATCAACGAATGCGTTTGGCAGCTGAAAACTGTTTGCGATGAATTTGCTCATTTTGCACCACCTAGCAGAGTTTCAAAATAAAAAGGTTTTTCAACAATAGGTAGTTCAATACCAATATCAAGCAATTTTTTAGCGACATTTGGTAGGATAATACCGTAAAGAACAGAATTAGAAACTGCTAATGAAAATCTAAAATAATCCATATCACTTTTACCTTTAATTGAATTACAACGCTTACAAGATGAAATTAGATTTTCAACACTATTGTCTAGCACCTTAGATTTTGGAATAAAGTGGTCTATACGCATATCCGAAACAGACTCTAAATCTATACCACAATAAGCACATTTTTTATGATGAGACTTCCACAATTCATGTCTGAAATGACCAGTAAAGCTAACAGAGCCTTTCTCTATTTTTTTGATGATTTCATTTTGACTCATCTGCGAAATAATACTGTTGTCTCTTGCTTGATTTGGGTGCATTGCTTTGAAGCTCATTTTTTCTCTCCCATGATTTTAAAACCTGCTTTTAATGTCTTGCCAAAAGTCCAATTTGTATTTTTGCGTAAGATATCAATCACTTCACGCAAACTCATATTTGCAGGATTTAAGGCAATATAATCATCAATGCTAATCACGCCTTGTTTTTTTAACAGCTTTTTGACCGCTCGGACGGTCTGCTCTTTGGTCTTTTTTCTTTTGGGCTTTTTGATTTTTGTGATTGGGGATAGGCCATGCTCGGCTATCCATTCATCGATGACCGATTGGGGCGTGCCTTTGGGGCGGTAGTAGTCAGAGTATTGCTTGATCATGCGACAACCCCTTCATTAGCAAGTTTCTCAATCACCCATGCTTCGCCCTTGTGCGTAAATAGGGCTTGGTCATACCCTGCTTCGCTTTGTTTCATCTCGCCGAGACCTTTGGCGATAAACCATAAATTAAAGGTGCGTGCGTTGCGTTTGACGGATTTGTTATACACGCCAAAGTCATCAAGTAGCTTGTTTAGTTTGACCGCCGACAGTCCGACCTTTGCCCCAACCTGTGAAGCATTGACTAGGTTCTTACGGTCAGCCACAAGGTCATAATGAGCAACTTTGGGGGCATCTAGTTTGGCTTGTTGTTCTAGGGCGATTTTGGCTTTTTCGGCTTGTTCTCGCTTTTCAAATTCAGCAGCCCATGCACGAGCTGCTTCAGCAGGATTTGAAAAATCGGGCAAAACAAGGCTTGTTGCTTTTTCCAACTCTTGCCAACGACGATTAATACGAATACGCACATCAGCACGATAGCCTGTAATTAGGTCAATGCACTGCTCTTTGGTCAATAAGTATTCACGATATTGCTGATTGCCTGTGTTGGGCGTGGTGTAATACCCTTGCCCAACTTTGGGCAACCCCATTTTTTCGTAGGTTTCATTTAAAGTATCAATATCACGCAATACATGGCGATGTTCTTTTTCGCACAATGTGGCAATCTCACGACTTGACATCGTTTGAAAATTGCCTTGAATTTGGGGTAAATTTGTCATATAATAGACTCCGTTGTTTGTAGAAAATAACACCGTCCGAAGTTAATCCGAACGATGGACACCGCCCCTAGTTGTCGCTAGGGGTTTTTGTTTGGGTGGTGCTTTGAAAAAGTTCGGGGTTTTCCAGTTTGACTTTGGGTGGAATGCCACGTCTTTTCCAGTTACTAACACGTTGCTCTGTAAATCCTAAGAGCTTGGCTAAGGCGGTTGTATCGCCTAGTTTTTCAATTAATTCTTTGTCGGTCATAGAATGCCTTCTTTAAACAAAATGATTTAAACATTATAAACATAATTTGCCATTAAATCAACATTTTGTTTAAAAAATTGATGAACTCATGTTGTATTTATTTTGTATTTGTAGACCTTTAAATCTTGTGTTAAAATACTAAACATCTTGTTTAGTCTTAGGATTTACTTATGACACACCCAACCATGCAACGAGTTTTTGACGCAACAAACAAAACACCTACTGAGATTGCAGAAACCATCAGTACAAAACCCCAAAATATTAACAACTGGGCAAATCGTGGTATATCCAAGTCTGGTGCATTGGAAATTGGCAAGGCTTTTGGGTTGAGCGTGGATTGGATTTTGACAGGACAAGGCAATATGACCGCCAAGCCTACCATCGATGAACTTCGCCAGAGAATCAAAGCCATAGAAAACCGTCAAAGCGAAGTTGAGCCAAGCGACTTTTTGTCCGTGAATAATCCTGTGCCTATCATCAGTTGGGTGGCGGCAGGGTCGTGGAGTTCGTCTGATGTGGTGGAATGGGTAGATGAAGATACCGAGTATCTGCCCAGACCTGCCAACCTGTCAGCAAAGGGCTTTTGCCTGCGAGTGCGTGGCGTGTCCATGATGCCCGAATTTAAACCTGATGAAGTGATATTTGTTGAGCCGAACTTTGGCGTGTGGGATTTGAAAAATGGCGATTTGGTGGTGGTGCGTGAAAATGGCAACCATGAAGCCACCTTTAAACAGCTTATCATGGGCGAGACATCGGCAGATATGTACCTAAAACCCCTAAACCCTGACTGGCACGAGCAACGTATGACCCCAAAAAGTGAATGGGAGCTTGTGGGCAAAGTGGTGGGAAAATGGGTGAAGTATTAA
>NZ_MUXV01000008.1 GCF_002014975.1 Moraxella bovis | reverse complement strand
GATGAGCTATTAGACGCTCACGCCACCCAAGCATTTTTTAAAAGTTGTGGGGCGGACGTTGTCGCCCAAGACGGGGGCGATCATAGAATGAGTGATTATAAAGAGCAGGTGGGACGTGTTGTGGGGTGGGTACAAGCACACCAATCCAAATAAACCGCTCGCAACAGGAGTTCTTGTATTTACAGCCTGCCTAAATTACAAACTGCTTGGCAGGCTTGTCATGTATGCTTTTGACGCACATTTGCCATCCTTCCCTTGACAATACCTACCTATACCAGCACACTTTTTAAAGATGTTTATTGACACCATAAAAAGCCTGCAAAACCCCAACCAAATTTTATTTTTTGGCTAAATTATGTTACAATCCTTTGAATATTAACAAATTTGTGCAAATGTTGCTCAAAATTAACCCCATTGGTGCAATCAAATATGAATAGGATTGGTGTGTTTATCAATCGTTTTTAATCATTTAGGCGTTTATCCATATTTTATTGCACTACCATTGACAATAGGAGTGTAATATGAGTACGCCTGTACCCAAAAAACACAAGCACGGACTAAATCCGCCTGTGTTCTTGACATCGGCAGAGCTGATTGCCTTTATCAGTTTGTTTGCCATTTTATTGCCTGAACTTGCAGACAAGACCTTTAAGGCGGTGCAATCAGCGATTGTGAATAATGCCAGTTGGTACTATGTGCTGACGGTGGCGATTATTTTGCTGTTTAGCGTGTATTTGGGCTTATCCAAACTCGGTAACATCAAGCTTGGCCCTGACCATTCTCGCCCTGATTATAGTAATTTT
The DNA here is from genome assembly GCF_002014975.1 of Moraxella bovis. Classification (GTDB taxonomy): domain Bacteria; phylum Pseudomonadota; class Gammaproteobacteria; order Pseudomonadales; family Moraxellaceae; genus Moraxella; species Moraxella bovis. Next base: position 53,883 of record NZ_MUXV01000008.1, on the reverse strand, counting down.
TCGTGGTTTGCCATGCTGTTTTCGGCAGGTATGGGCATTGGACTGATGTTCTTTGGTGTGGCAGAACCTGTCATGCACTTTTTAAATCCGCCACACGGAGACGGTAGCACGGTGGACGCTGCTCGCCAAGCCATGCGACTGACCTTTTTCCATTGGGGCTTGCACGCTTGGGCGGTGTATGCGGTGGTGGCTCTGATTTTGGCGTTTTTTGCCTATCGGCATAACCTGCCCTTGACGTTGCGTTCGGCATTATATCCGCTTATCGGTGATAAGATTTTTGGCCCTATCGGTCATGCGGTGGACGTGTTTGCGGTGGTGGGGACGCTGTTTGGTTTGGCGACTTCCCTAGGTTATGGGGCGTTGCAGGTCAATACGGGGCTTAATCATATATTCTCGTTCATCCCTGTGGGGACAGCAAGCCAAGTGGTGCTGATTGCCATCATCTGTGCGTTGGCGACTGTCTCGGTGATGTCGGGACTGGATAAGGGCGTAAAAATGCTATCCGAGCTTAATCTAGGCTTGGCAGTGGTTCTACTGCTCTTTGTGCTATTGGGCGGCTCTACCGTATTTTTGCTCCAAGCGTACGTGCAAAATGTCGGCTCGTACATCTCAAACATTGTTGGCTTGACCTTTAACCTATATGCCTATGACAAGACCGATTGGTTTGGCGGTTGGACGATTTTGTATTGGGGTTGGTGGCTTAGTTGGGCTCCGTTTGTCGGTCTATTTATCGCTCGTGTGTCTCGTGGACGTACCATTCGTGAGTTTGTGCTTGGGGTGCTATTTGTCCCTGCTGGCTTTACGTTTTTGTGGATGACGGTGTTTGGCAACTCCGCCATTGACATGATTTTAAATCAAGGCAACACCATGCTCGGCGAAGTTATTAACAAAGACGTATCGCTGTCCTTATTTGCCTTTTTAGAAGAGTTTCCCATGTCGGGGCTGTTTAGCTATGTTGCCCTTGCCATGATTATCGTGTTTTTTATCACGTCTGCCGACTCTGGGGCACTCGTCATGGATATGCTTTGCTCGCACGGCAAAGGCAGTCGTGGGGTGCGTTATCGTCTGTTTTGGTCAGTCGGGTCAGGCGTGGTGGCGATTGCTTTGCTACTGGCAGGCGGTCTTGGGGCGTTGCAAACCATGGCAATCGCCAGTGCCTTACCCTTTGTAACAGTGCTGATGATTGCGATGTATGGGCTGTTAAAGGCTCTGAACGTGGACGCCCAAAAGCAAGAAATCCTACAACAAAACCTAAGCGTGCCACTACCTGCTCAAGGCGGTGGCGTATGGCGTGAAAGACTGCACGTCATCATGAACTTCCCAAGTCGCTCTGCGGTGAGCCGTTTTATTGACACCACCGTCAAAGAGGCGTGTGAAGATGTGGCAAAAGAGCTACGGGGCTTGGGCGTGGACGCTAAGGTCTTAAATGAAAAATCAGGCAGTGTGGTGCTACTTGCCAATCACGGCAGTGAGATTGACTTTGTCTATAAGGTACGCCTGTCAAGCCATGCACAGCCTGACTTTGTCCATAGCGATGACGACACAGGTACCACAAACGATGACGACACCCAGACCTACTACCGTGCCGAAGTGCATTTGGGCGAAGGCGGACAAGACTATGATATCATGGGGTGGAGCAGTGAAGGGGTCATCAATGATATCGTAAGCCAATATCATCGCCATATGCACTTTTTGCATAGTTTGCGTTAAGGTGGTATTTAAAAGTGTTTTTAAAATGCCGTCCAAGTGAGAATTGAACCCCACCCCAAAGCTCGCCACTCACACACTAACCTTTGGGGTGCTTTCTCTTTCAATTCATCACAAATAGGTTTTTAAAAACGCCAACACTTTTTCTTGATAGGCGGGTGTTGTCCAAAATTTGGGCGTGGCGTGTCCTTCGCCTTCTAGGATAACCAGTTCGCTAGGAATTTGATATGCTTGCATTTTTTCAAATAGCGAACCGATTGTTCGTGAGCCACCACACAATCATTGTTGCCGTGAAACATTAAAGTCGGTGGCGTGTCTTTGGAAACCCGATAAATGGGGCTTAATGCGGTGGCTTTTTTGATAAAGGCAGGCGAGCCGTATTTTTCGCCAACGGCATAGGCACTCAAATCAAAATCTTAGGGAATGTCGGCTTGTATCACATTTGCCTAATTTGTCGCTTCGCATTGGGGCTGGGCTTTGGTGGTGGCGGTCATATTGACAAAATCGGCAGAACCATCATAGGGCAAGCTCGCCTTAATGTGTTTGCCCTGCGTTACGGCAAGCCATTGTGCCAAATGTCCGCCCGCACTTTCGCCCATTACCGTAATGCGATTGCTTTCCAAGCCGTATTGTTTGCTATTTTTACGCACAAATTCAAAGGCTTTTGTTACATTATTGCTGATTTCGTCAAGCAAGGCATCGGGCAAAAAGCGATAACCCACCGACACCACCGCATAACCATTGTCAAGCAGGCGTTTTATCATTTCTTCTACATTTTTTGTGCGAACCGCCCATGACTTCCAGTTTGTCGCCTGTGATAAATCCGCCACCGTGAAGGTACAACACGACAGGGACATTACCCCGATGATTTTTGGGTAAATAAATGTCCATTTTTTTGGCGTTCGTTGATGTTGTCATAAGCGACATTGGCATAGCTGATGTGATTGAGTTTATTGGCAGTTGCCATTTGCTTTGTGTGCTGGGTGCTTGCCTTGCTGTTGGCTCTGATGGCTTGGTCTATGGCGGTGTTGGCACTTTGGGTGGTGGTTTGGCTTGATGGGGTGATTTGGCAAGCAGACAGTGCCAATGCCAAAGCGGAAAAGGTCAGGGCAATGGTGGTGGTTTTGAATTTTTTCATAATATTTCTCTTTGGTTTTAATGGAATGGGCATATTATAAAATTTTAGACTTGATAAAAGCATGGCGGTTTTTGGAAAGTTGGTTTTTAAAAATGGAAAGTTGGCATTTGAAAAAATTGTCAAAAAAAATCTATAATATTCAAAATCCCAACCAAGGAATAAAATATGATACATTTTAATCCAGGTCGTGCTCTTGAGTTATTAAGACAAGGTTCAAACAATCCAAATGCTCAATTTCGTGATGGACAAGAGGAGGCAATTGCTCATCTTGTTACCAATACACAAAGACTGTTAGTGGTACAAAAACAGGTTGGGGAAAAAGTTTTGTCTATTTTATTGCAACAAAATTATTAAGAGAATCAGGTGCTGGCATTACGCTACTTATTTCGCCATTATTGGCGTTAATGCGTAACCAAATTGCGGCAGCAAAAAGAATGGGCTTAAGAGCGGTAAGTATCAATTCGGAAAATACCGATGATTGGAAGCAAATAGAACAAGAGATTATTTCAGGTCGGGTGAATATCGTCTTAATCTCACCTGAACGATTGGCAAATCAGAACTTTATCAATAATGTTTTGAGTCAAATTGCTGGGAATATTGGTTTATTGGTTATTGATGAAGCACACTGTATTTCAGATTGGGGGCACGATTTTCGCCCTGATTATCGCCTAATTGAACGAATTATTAAATACTTACCGCCCAATTTGCGTGTTTTAGCAACCACAGCAACCGCCAATCAGCGTGTAATGGACGACCTTATTGCCATTTTAGGACCCAATATTGAAGTTTCAAGAGGAGACTTAAATCGTCCGTCATTAACCTTACAGACCATTAAATTGCCTAGTCAAATTGAGCGTTTGGCGTGGCTGGCTGAACAACTCCCTCATTTACAAGGTAGTGGCATTATTTATACTTTAACAGTAAGAGACGCCAATCAAGTTACTGACTGGCTGAAATTACAAGGTTTTGATGTAGAAGCCTATACAGGCGAAGGTGGCGATAAAAGGATTGAACTGGAAGATAAGTTACTCAACAATCAAGTCAAAGCATTGGTTGCCACAACTGCTTTGGGAATGGGGTATGATAAACCTGATTTGGGATTTGTCATCCATTATCAAATGCCAAATTCTGTTGTTGCTTATTATCAACAAGTTGGACGAGCAGGAAGAGCATTATCACACGCTTATGGTGTATTATTGAGCGGTATAGAAGATGATGAAATCAGTGCGTTTTTTATTGACAGTGCTTTCCCAAAGCAAAATGAAGTCGATCAAATTTTAAATGTCTTGCAACAATCACCAAATGGATTATCATTAAATGTCTTGCAACAATCACCAAATGGATTATCATTAAATGAATTGCAAAATAAAATCAATTTAAGTCAAGGTAGAATTAGCAAAGCATTAAAAATCTTATCATTAGAATCACCAGCACCTTTGGTTAACCAAGGTACGAAATGGCAATTAACTTCCGCCACATTATCTAGTGATTTTTGGCAAAGGGTTAATCGCCTTACAGAATTAAGAAAAAATGAACATCAACAAATGAAAAATTATGTTGATTTACCATTTGGTCAGCATATGGCATTTTTGGTAAATGCACTTGATGGTGATACACAGCAAATTATACCCCCTCAATTACCGCCATTACCAACTTTTATTCACCCAACTTTCGTTCAACAAGCCAGTTATTTTTTGCACAGAAGCAATGTGATTATTGAACCTAGAAAGAAATGGGCAACAGGCGGTTCAACACAATTTTCGCAAAAAGGCAATATCAATCCAGATTTTCAAGCGGAAGAAGGGCGTGCATTATCCATTTGGGGCGATGCTGGCTGGGGTAAATTGGTCAGACAAGGAAAGTATCAAGACAATCATTTTTCAGATGAATTGGTGAATGCCTGTTGTGAAATGATTGAACGTTGGCAACCCAATCCAAAACCAACTTGGGTAACTTGCGTACCGTCTTTGAGGCACCCTGCATTGGTGCCTGATTTTGCTGAGCGGTTGGCAATGAAATTGGGGTTGCCATTTATGCCAGTAATCCAAAAAATCAAAGAAACTGAGCCACAAAAAATGATGCAAAATAGCCATATGCAAGCCCATAATTTAGATGGCGTATTTCAGTTGAGTGATAATCCATTGTCAGAACCCGTTTTGTTGATTGATGATATGGTGGATTCTCGCTGGACTTTAACCATATGTAGCTACCTTTTAAAATCTAATGGTAGTGGTGCAGTATTCCCACTTGTACTTTCTCAAACCAGCAATCAAGGTGAATAAGAAATGTTTGTTTCAGATAATACCAAGGCTATTTTGCTTTTAACCGCACCACTATTATTGGGAAAAAGTCAAAATGATGTGAAATTATTAAGCAATAAAGAATATCATCAGTTGGCTGTTTATTTAAAAAATCATCATAAACAGCCTGCGGATTTACTGGGTGAAGAGTTAAGTAATATTTTAGCTGATTATGGAAAATTAGAATATGAGCGAATCCAGCAATTATTACAAAGAGGTTTTTTATTAAGCCAAACTCTTGATTATTGGTATTCTCGTAATATTTGGGTCATCAGTCGTGCAGATAAAACTTATCCAAGTCGTTTGAAAACTCGTTTAGGGGAGCAAGCTCCGCCGATATTATATGGTTGTGGCGATGTTAATTTGCTCAATTTAGGTGGGATAGCGATTGTAGGCTCTCGCAATATTGACAATGAATTGATTGCTTATACGCAAAATATTGCTCACTTAGCCGCACAATCTGGCAAAATGGTTATCTCTGGCGGAGCAAAAGGGGCGGATTTGACGGCAATGCAAGGAGCTTTACAGGTTGGCGGTGTTGTTTGTGGTGTATTGGCAGACAGTTTGGAGAAGGTGGCTTTGAATGCTACAAATCGCTCCGCATTACAAGAAAATCGTTTGGTACTGATTTCTGCGTGCGACCCTAAATCTCGTTTTATGGTCGGCAATGCAATGCAACGCAATAAATATATTTATGCACTTTCGGACATTGGTTTGGTTATTAATTCTGATTTAAATAAAGGGGGAACTTGGGCAGGTGCCGTTGAACAATTAGACAAATACAAGCAAATTCCGATTTATGTCCGTTCAACTGGTACTGAAAATGCAGGGTTAAATGCCTTGGTGAATAAAGGGGCATTGTGGTGGAGTAATCCAAGCAATACACAATTATTTTTAGATATTTTTAATGGTAATTTTGCAACAAATACGCCAAAACCACAAATACATTTACCCCCTAACGAAAAATCAATAACACAGACGAATTTTGATTTATCTCCAGAACAAGAGTTATTTTTATTGGTTAAAAAACTGATTGAACAAAATTTACAAGAACCCAAAAAAGAAAAAGAGCTGGCTGAATTATTAAATGTTTCTAGCTCCCAAATTAAATCTTGGCTTAATCGTTTGATTGATGAAAATATTATTGTTAAACAAGGTAAGCCAGTACAATATGTTTTGCAAAGTCAGACTCATAATTTAGACCTATTTCTACGAAACCAATAAACCTAAACGCCTTATCCCTATTTGTCTCCGTGATTAAACACGGCAGTCTCTCCAAAACGGCTGAAAAATTGGGCGTGCCGATTGCCACCATTAGCCGTCAAATTGCCGAGCTGGAAAAATCCTTACAAATCAACTCTTTGACCGCCAAAAATCAGGCGTTAAACCAACAATGGCGGCACAAAAACTCTATGAGGAAGTGGATTTGTCCATTGATAATTTGCTGAATGCCAAGCAAGTGTTGTTTGATGATGAGCAAAATTTAAAAGGCATTTTGCGGATTTCCGCACCACCCAAATGCGAACCTGTGCTGGCGTGGGTTAGCGAATTTGGGCAAAAATTCCCCAATGTGCAAATTCACGCCACGATGACTGAACGCATTTTGGATTTAAGTCTTGATGGCATTGACGTGGTGTTTAGGATTGGCAATTTGCACGGCGAGCATTTTATCGCCAAAAAAGTCGCCACGCTCGGCACAAAATGGGTAGCTCACCCCGAGTTATTGGCTCGTTTTGGTACGCCAAGCACCTTGAAAGAGCTGAAAAATTTCCCCATTGCCACTTGGGCAAAAAATGGCGAAAACGAAGTCGTCATTCAAATGAATAAAGAGAAAATCGCCTTGCCGTTTTTGTTTGCCAGCAATGATGCCTATGCGGTGGAATATATGGTTTTAGAGGGGCAGGCGATTGGGCAAATTTCTGATTGTACGGCAAATGAGTGGATAAAAGATAAGCGTGTGGTGGAAATTTTGCCAGAACTTAAAAAGCCTAATTATGATCTGTTTATGCTCTATGCTTCAAAGCGGTATCCATCTGCGATTGTGCGGGTGTTTGTGGAGTTTGTTTTGGGGAAAATTCAGGCAGCCTGAATATAAAAACACCGTTTAATTTCAAATATTAAACGGTGTTTTTTTATCAAATTTAAACCACTTCAATCCACGCTCTATCCGCCAACGCCCCAAGTGCGATTTGATGAATCAGCTCGGTCGGTGCGGTACAAAGGCTTGATAACACACGGATTTTATACTCTTTAGCAAGGGGAGAAAGTGCGGTGTGGGTTACGCAGTTTTGGGTCATAATGCCACAAATGTCCACTTTCTGGGTGCCGTTTTCTTGCAAGATTTCAAGCAAATTGGTGTTTAAAAAACTGTCGACGTGTCTCTTTTGCACCAAAGGCTTATCTGCCAAAATGCCCGCAACCGATGAATGCAGTTTTGCACCGTGTGAGCCTTCGGCAAACAGCGGATAATCTTTTGCCATTAAATGCTGAACGCCAATGACAAGCTCTCCGTTTTGCTCGGCAGTTTTGGCGTACCTGCGATGTTTTGGGCGATGGTGTCCACATTAAATTGGTCAAATTTGCCGCCTGCGGATGCAAAATATTCGTTTTGCACATCAATGATAAGTAGGGCGGTTTTCATAGGGTTTTCCTAGTTTGGCTAAATAATGGGCGTATTTTAATGATTTTTACCTTATGCTAAAATAGGCAATATTGCCAATCAACACAAGGATTTTGCCAAAATTTAAAATTTATGTTATGATTGATGCTGGTAAAATTTAGCTTTTAAAGCAGGTTTTTTATGAAAAATTTTAAAAATATGATTTTTAATAAATACGAACAACCTCAGTCAATATTGCTTTTGCCAAAAAAATATTCTCAGACCAAGAAAGCTGTTTATTATTATAAAAATAAAACATTGCAGTTAATTAACGATTTTTACGCAAACTTATTTTCTTTAAGGAATTTAGAAAAGAAATATTGGTTTTTGATACCAATTTTTTTATTTTTATTGTTTTATCAATTTTGGATTTTTATAAAAAACCACAAGAATTTAATAATATAAATTTTTATTCCATTATAATATACTTTATAACAATGATATTATATTTTTCAATTTTAAAATATAATGAGAAAAGTATTATAAATCATCATAATAAAAAATATTCTTGTGAGTTCTCTTCAATTTACGAAGTGAGAAATGACTGGATGATAAGAAATTTGGGTAAAAATTATGCAACTATTGAAACTTTAAAAAAAATTTGAAGATTGGAAAAAATATAGAGATGGCTATCCAACAATTTATAAATTTAATTGGAGGAAATTCACTTATCAAACTGATGCAAAACCAAGAATTATTGGATTGATTGTTGCATTTTTATCAATGTCAGCTGTTATGCTAATCAATTTACTAAAACCAGATAATCCAGAAGTTGTGTTTGCACAGTTAATTATAAATTTTTATTTTATCTCTATTTTTATGATTTTTATTGTTATATTTTTCTATATGACAATTTTTCTATTTGATATATTGCGATTTATAGTTAATTCATTTTTTTGATTTTATTTTTAAAAATGATTTCTCTGAAACAAAATACAAAACTTTTATGGCTTTTATTGTTAATCAAGTAGAAGTTAATGATAATGAATAAATGTACTCCCCCAACCCTAGTCCTTTACGCCCAAAACGGCTGTAACGATTTTGTCTTTAACATTCCCTTTTCGCTGTTTCAAGCCACTTATCAAGGGCAAAAGCTGTTTGATTTTGCGGTATGTAGCGACAATGGCAAGGCGATTTTAAGTGAATTTGGGACAAAAATTGCGGTAACTGGCGATTTGTCGCTATTGGACACGGCGGACATCATTGTTATTAGTGGCTTTGTGGGCGATGTGCCAAATGCCAAACTCTGCCAAAAACTGCAAATCGCCCACGCACAGGGCAAAAAAATCATCGGGCTGTGTTATGGCACTTTTGTGCTTGCTTTTGCTGATATTCTGCAGGGCAAAACGGTGGTTACCCATTGGGCAGGCGAGCGGGCATTTAAAGAAAAATTCCCGCATATTCAACTAGATAGCAATCGGCTTTATATTGATGACGGCAATATTTTGACCTCGGCAGGGGCGTTTGCGGGCTTGGATTGTTGCTTGTATTTTATTCGTACGCTGCATGGGGTGAAGGTTGCTAATGAACTTGCCAAACATTTGGTTTCCGCACCACACCGTGAAGGCGGGCAAGCCCAATTTAATGCCATCAGCCCGATTAGCCACGCCAAAGACGAAGAAATCAATGAGTTATTGCAATTTTTAAGCGACAATTTGGCGGACAATCATAAATTGGACGATTTGGCAAACAGGGTGCATTTGTCCAAAAGAAGTTTTAACCGCTATTTTAAAACCGCCACGCAAATGACTTTGAGCCAGTGGCTGACCGCCAAGCGTTTGGCAAAAGTGCAAGACTATTTGGAAAGCACGGATTTGTCGATTGAAATCATCGCAGATAAGACAGGTTTTGGCACGGCAAGCAATTTGCGAATGCAGTTTAAGGCTCGTTTTGGTGTCAGTCCGCAAAGTTTTAGGAAGAGTTTTGGGGGCTAGCTGACTGGTAAGAATTTTAATCATCAAATTTAAATATCTGCCAAAATCGGTTACAATACCCCTTTTTAACATTCATAAAAGCACAATGACCAACTACACCACCCAAAACCTAGAAGTCCTAGAAGGGCTAGAACCCGTCCGCCGTCGCCCTGGTATGTACACTGACACCACACGTCCCAACCACCTTGCGGCAGAAGTCATTGACAACTCGGTGGATGAAGCGTTGGCAGGACACGCCAAGCACATCACTGTTACCCTGCACGCTGACGGCTCGCTGTCGGTACTTGATGACGGACGGGGCATGCCTACCGACATTCACCCTGAATTTAATCAGTCGGGCGTGGAGCTTATCTTGACACGCCTGCACGCAGGGGGCAAATTTAGCACGGACAATTATGCCATCTCTGGCGGTCTGCATGGTGTGGGTATCAGCGTGGTCAATGCTTTATCCAAGCGTGTGGACGTGGTCGTGTGGCGAGACGGCACGCAGTATCAGATGAATTTTGAGAATGGCGTACCGACAACGCCCCTAACTCACGAGCCGTCCCCTAATAAGAAAAAACGTGGCACACAGGTGCGATTTTGGGTAGATGAGCAGTATTTTGACAATCCCAAATTCTCAATTAAATCGTTAAAACACAACCTAAAAGCCAAAGCCGTGCTGTCGGCAGGGCTAAAAATTGACTTTGTGAGTGAGCCCGAACCGTCCGACAGCGAAAGCTGGCAATACACAGATGGCGCGGTGCAGTATTTGACCGAGCAGCTTGGCGAGCTTGCCATTATCCCTGATAAGCCATTTTATTTTAGCCAAGAACCAACAGGGGGCGAACGTGGTGGGGCGACTTTTGCCATAGCGTGGCTACCCGAATCAGGCACGCCCATTTGCGAAAGCTATGTAAACCTTATCCCTACCGCACAAGGCGGTACGCACGTCAATGGGCTACGCACGGGCATTACGGACGCACTACGTGAGTTTTGTGAAATTCATAGCCTACTGCCCAGAAACGTCCGCCTAACTGCCGATGACGTGTGGGACGGGGTCAATTATATTTTGTCCTTAAAATTTGCCGAGCCACAGTTTAGCGGTCAAACCAAAGAACGCCTATCCAGCCGTGAAGCGTCCCCACTCGTGCAGACCCTTGCCAAAGACGCATTTAGTCTGTGGCTAAACGCCCACCCCGACACCGCCAAAGCCATAGCCGAGCTTGCCATCAGTAAAGCAGGCAAACGGCTCAAATCCGCCCAAAAAGTCGCCCGCAAAAAAATCACCCAAGGTCCTGCCTTACCAGGGAAACTAGCCGATTGTAAGGGCGAATTTAAGGACGGAGCGGAGCTGTTTTTGGTGGAGGGCGACAGTGCAGGCGGGTCAGCCAAACAAGCCCGAGACCGCCATTTTCAGGCGATACTGCCCCTGCGCGGCAAAATCCTAAACACATGGGAGGTTTCACACGATACCGTATTATCCAGCCAAGAGATACACGACATTGCCATTGCCATAGGGGTAGACCCAGCGTCTGATGACTTATCAGAATTACGCTATGACAAAATCTGTATTCTAGCGGACGCAGACAGTGATGGGCTGCACATTGCCACGCTAATTTGTGCGTTGTTTGTCAAGCATTTTCGTTCGCTTGTGGAAGCAGGGCATTTGTTTGTCGCCATGCCCCCACTGTATCGCATTGACATTGGCAAGGACGTGCATTATGCCTTGGACGATGATGAATTGAACGCCATCTTGAAAAAAACCAAGTCCAAAGGCAAGCCGCAAATCACCCGCTTTAAGGGCTTGGGCGAGATGAACCCCGACCATTTGCGTGAGACGACCATGAACCCTGATACTCGCCGTTTGGTACAGCTTGACATTGATGATTTTACTTCGACAAGTAGCGTTATGGACATGCTTTTGGCAAAGAAACGAGCGTCCGACCGCAAGGCGTGGCTAGAAAGTAAGGGTGATTTGGCGGATTTGGCGGTGTAAGATGACCGCTTGCCCCATTTTGTCCGCCTTGTCCGCCCTAAATGACGTGCCTTATCCTTTATATGTGGCGTGTAGTGGTGGGCGAGACTCGCTCGCTCTGGCGTATGGCTGTTATCTGTTGTATCAGCAGGGCAGATTGGACAGGCTACCCACGCTCCTGCACGTTCATCACGGCATACAACAGGCAAATGACGACTGGGCGAGACTGGTGGGAGCGTGGGCAGACGAGCATGGATTTGACTGGCAAATTTTGCCTTTAACGCTTGCCAAAAAAACCGAAACATCGGCACGCACCGCCCGTTATCAGGCACTCATGGGGGCGATGGTGGACGATGGCGTGCTATTGGTGGCGCACCATGCCGATGACCAAGCCGAGACGGTACTTATGCGACTCATCAACGGGGCAGGCGTGCAGGGCTTATCAGGCATGAGAGCATGGAGCACCAAAACCGTACAAGGGCGGACAATGAACCTACATCGCCCCTTGCTTGGCGTGTCTCGCCATGAGATTACCGCATTTGCCCACGCCCACGCCTTGCCCTATGTGGACGACCCGACCAATGAGACGACCGACAATGCTCGTAGTCTTATCCGTAACGACATCTTGCCACGCCTGACCGCCCTAAACGCAAAGGTTCGCCAAAACATCGCTCGCACCGCTCATCTGATGAATGACGCTCACGCACTCATCAGTGACACGGTGTTTGAGTTGGTTAAAAAATGCATCCTTGCCACGCCCCACACGCCTTTTGTGGGCTGTTTGGACATTCATGCGTTACGCCTGCTCTCAGCACATGAGCAGTCGGCGGTGGTGCGGTTTTTTGTGCAAGCGGATAATCCCCTACCGCCCAGTTATCAGACCGTCAGCGATACCCTAGCATTGACCGCTCGTACTGATGGCGACCATAGTACACAGATTCTTTGGCAAGGTGGTGATGGCGATGACGTGGGTGGTAATGGCAGGGCGGTGGTGCTGTGCCGTTATAAAAACACCCTGTACCGCTATCATCATGAGCTGTTTGTGTTATTACAAGATGAGATGAGCGATGACAAAATCGCCCTAAATTCATCTAAAATTATCCTAAAACAAAATACCAAACTTGCCATTTTTATGGATTTTCATGATGGTTTGTGTGAATTATTTGCGGATAAATCGGCTTATATTCAGTCTGTGAGCCGTGATGAGCGGCTGCGGATTTATGAGCCGTATGTGGATAAGGACGGCAAAACCCAAATCGGCTTTACCAAACTTGGCGGTAAAAAACTCTACCAGTGCCTAAGCGTTCCCACATGGCACCGTGCCAATCTGTGGGGGCTGTATGTTCATGATGAGATGGTACTTGTGATGAGCATGGATAAGTGGTGGCTGACTGACAGTGCTATGTTTTACGCCTTGCGTGGGGTGTTTGATGATGGGCGGTGGGGGCGGACGTTGCTTGTGGTGGATAGGACATGAAATTTTTGCACAATTAGGGCATTTCATGTAAAATGGCGGATTGGTTAGAATTTTAAAGGGCAGTGGCAGGGCAACATGACGGACTTTCACGCATTACAAAATAAAACAGTGATATTCATCGGTGGCGGTAACATGGCAGGAGCGATGATTGGGGGGTTATTGACCGCCAAAGATTGCCATGATTTGACCTTAACCGTTGGTGTATCAGACAAAAATGTCGACAAGCGAGAGCGGTTCGCCAGTCAAGGCGTATTAACCACCACGCCTGACACCGCCCATGAGTTGATAACAAAGGCGGACGTGGTAGTGCTTGCTATCAAGCCCCAAGTGCTGATGGACGTTGCCCCAAGCCTTGCCCCATATTTGGCGGACAAGCTCGTCTTGTCGGTGCTGGCAGGCGTGCCATGCGTGACACTCCAACGAGCCTTAGGCTGTGGGCGTGTGGTGCGTGCCATGCCAAACCTACCGTCTGCGGTGGGTGCAGGGGCGACAGGGCTGTATGCCGACAAGACGGCAAGCCCGTCCGATAAGGATGTGTGCGAAGCGGTCATGACAAGCTGTGGCTTGGCGGTATGGGTGGACGATGAGACCAAACTGCACGCTGTAACGGCGGTGGCGGGCTCTGCCCCTGCGTACTTTTTTTATGTGCTAGAACACATGACTGCCCAAGCGATAGAGATGGGACTCGTTGCCGATGATGCTCATCGTTTGGCGGTGCAGAGCATGATAGGGGCAGGACTACTTGCCAAAGATGGCGACCCACAGGCACTGCGTATGAGCGTAACATCAAAAGGCGGAACGACCGCACAGGCATTGGCTTCGTTGGAGCGTGATGACGTGGGCGGTGCGTTTGGGCGAGCGATGGTGGCGTGTTATGACAGAAGTGTGGAGCTGGGTGCGTTATTTGATGATAAATGATTGAAATTTATTGATAAATTAACCAAAACAGTGCGTATCACACCTTACAATTTATATTAATTTTAGGCTCTGGTTCAAAAAGTATGCTACAAAGAAAACCGTTCGTGGCGAGCTATGCCTGCCCATAACGGTTTTCCTACCCGCAGGCAGGCTCAGAGCGAACGGAAAACTAGTTCAGCATACTTTTTAGACTACTACCTAATTTTAAAAATAGTTACTCTAAAACTTAACCCCATAATGATTTACCCACATCATTTTAACAATGACCGATGATAGAAACTACCACTTATGAATGAACCGATTACCATTATTTTTAATGTCGTTGTCAATTTTGCCTTAATCATTTGTTTCTTAAGGTTTATGTTTCAGTTCGCTGAGATTGACCCCAAGCACCCTTATGCCAAAGTTACCTACATGCTCTCGGCAGTGGTTACGCTGTTTGGGCGGATTTTTCCTGATTTGGGTAAGGGGCGATTTAGTACATCGGCGGTGGTGCTGATGCTCCTTTTGACCTTTATCAAGATTGCAGGCATGGCGAGTATTTTGGGTAAGCCCATGACCCCGCTTGTATTGTTTTTTAGTGGCAGTTTGACGGCGATACTCTCGCTCATTGATATGTTTCAGTATATCGTGTTTGCGTCGGTCATTCTAAGCTGGGTCATCATGCTGTTTCAGGTCATGCATCCACTCATGGAGCTGATCATGCAGATGGCAGAGCCGATTGTCGCCCCATTTCGCAAAATCACGCCCAATCTGGGCATGCTTGACTTTTCGACGTTGGTTGCCATTTTGGCGTTGGCACTCTTGGAAATGGGCATTCGCATTGTGGGCGGCAATATCTTGTCGGCGTTGGTGTAGTTCTGCTTTTTACATTTATATAAAAATCAGCACATAAAACACACAATATCAAGCCCAAATTTTGTTAGAATTAAAAACAAGTTTAAGGACTTACCATTCATTTATTTACTTTGGAGAATACCATGTTAGACAATGCCGAACACACCATGAATGACCTATTTGCCCAGCTTGGTTTGCCAAACTCGGATAGCGAGATCGATGCTTTTATCAAAAACAATCAACTGCCTGAGAATGTGACATTGGCAGATGCCCCATTTTTAGATGAGCAACAAAGTATGTTTATTCGTGAAGAATGGAAGCTAGATGCAGTTTGGTCGCTTGTTATTGATGAGCTAAATGCAAGACTGCATGAAGAAAATAAACCTGCCTAAACTCATACAAAAAGGCTTGAAAGCACCGCTTTATGCGGTGTTTTTCGTTTTTGGAATAAGCAATGACTTATCGTGCATATTACTTTTTGGATAAAGTTTGCGATAATTGCCCACGTTTTTATGATTTGGAATAAGGGCAGTTCATGCTATCACAATTTGATAATAATGATTGGATTATCATTGTTTTTTTTGTACTTGGGGCGTTGTTGCATGGTGTGGCAGGATTTGGCTATCCCATTGTTGGCACCGCGATTATTGCCAATTTTTATCCACTTAAAATTGCGGTGGCGATGGTTATTGTGCCGTGTATCATCCTAAATCTCATCATGCTTCGCACGGGTGGAGGTATTGTTGCCAACATTATCAAATACAGTAAAGAGTACTTTTGGCTGTTTGTGATGAGTTTTTTGGGTGGCTTGGTTGGGGTGCGACTGCTTCTGCTGTTTCCTGATGGTTATCTAAAAATCTTTTTGGGTCTGACGCTCATTGTCTATATCATTACCCAATACAGCAGGTTTAGAATTACCTTTAAAAGAGATAAAAAAACAATGGCGGTGGCGGGGTTTTTGGTTGGGGTCATCGGCGGTGTTACCAATGCCATTGTGGCGTTTTTGATGATTTATCTTATCGGCACAGACCGCACCAAGCATGAGATGGTGATTGTCAATAACATGAGTATTTTGATTACCAAAGTCATTCAGCTATTTACCTTGACTCCGCTCATCATGGCATTTAGCCAAAAGCAGATGACCATGCTTGGAATCGTGATTGTGATTTCTATGCTGTTTGTCTATTTGGGTTCAAAGATGCGTAACAGACTCTCTCAAGAAGTCTTTGGTTGTGTCATCTCGGTCGTGCTGTTTGTGCTTGGGGTATATGCGCTGTGGCAGGGGATTCGGATTTTGTGATAAAATCTTTAAAACAAAAACGGTTCAATTTGAACCGTTTTTGTTTTGCTGTAATGGCTTAGAAACGACTGCTTAGGGTAAGCTGTACACGGTCGCCGTCAGATTTTTCACTTTTAAAATAATCATAATCTAGGCTGACACGGTTTCTTGGGTCAATCTGATAGCTGGTACCAACAGTGGCTTGGATTTTATCTTTACCAGTCTCCCATGCATCAAAGGTGACGTCAGTATTGGTGCCTGAGTAAGCACTGGCAATCGTTGCGTCTTGTTCAAAAGCGTTGTCGTATTGCAGACCTGCTTGGACTTGCCATTGGGGGTTGATTTGGTACTCGGTATCCACGCCAATGGTGCCTTGCCAACGAGTGGCGTCAATGTCTTTGACCGCCACAACACCGTCATCAAAGTGGGCATTGTCATGCTGATATTGATGGTAGCTAACCCCGATATAAGGCTTGATGCTGGCATTGGGGCTTAGGGCGTATGAAGTGCCAAGATGGACACCGCCAGCATAGAGCTGACCATTATACTTTTGTTTGTTATGAGTGTTGTTTTTGGCGTTACTGTTTAGTACGCCTGCTTTTGCCCATAGCGTACCTTTGGCGTTGTTGCCCACATCACTATTAACACCCACGGTTAGAGTGGCGACATCTGTCTCGATGTTGTGGTTGGTACTGCCGTTTTGCTCGTCCAACTCAAGGCGACCTAGGTCAAGCTGTAAGCCTAAGCCAAAACGCTCACCTGTTTTTGCCACGCCAATGCTTTGGTTGCGGACTTCACGCTCGCTTTGACTGCTTGGCAGGTCTAGCTCATATTCTTGGTAAGTACTCTCTAACCATACACCGTTGGCGGTGTTTGCCATGTTTTTGGCAAAATTGGTCGCTTGGGTGCCACTTTGTTCGATGGCGTGAACGGCGTTATTGGCATAAAACGCAGGGTCAAGTCCAAACAGAGTTTCATTGTACTTATTGCCAATGATGGCAGGCGTGCCAGATGTGCTAAGCAAGGATTTGTTGGTTGCCATTGACATTTTGTTGGCAAAGCCGATGGCAAAGCCTTTCTCGCTACCAGCCAGCGTGCCTGCACTGTCTTTGGCATCTATCTCGCTTAGTACTTTATCTAAATTTTGCTCAACTTTGGTGCGTCCGATACTGGCAGTGCTGCTACTTCCCATATTGCTTAGTTTGTTACGTTTGGCACTCACCACCACATCAGTTTTGGTGGTGGCATCAGGCGTGGTCTTGCCGTCGGTACCAACCTTGCCACTATATTCGGTCTTGATGATGCTAAATAGAGCATTGCTGGATTTGACGGTATCAAAAGTACCGCTTAGCTCACCTGCTCGTAGTACAGTGGTTTTTGAACCTGTCTCTTTGATGAGTGGTTCGCTTTGCTTAACTTCATCATATAGGTCAAGCGTGCCATCCAGAGTGGCTTTTTCGGTGACGGTCAAAAGATTGCCAAATTTGGCTTTAAAGGTACTGTCATTATTCATGGTGTAGGTGCCACGAATGGTTAGGTTGCCTTCGTTATTGACCGCCCCACCAGTTTGTCTAACATTGCCTGTTGTGCCAAAGCCTGTTAGCTCGCCACCTGTGATATTGATGACTGAGTTGCCGTTATCGCCATTAATTTCAAGGGTGCCATCAGTAATGACGGTGTCGCCCTTGTAAGTGTTATTACCTGTTAGGACAAGTTTACCATCACCTGCTTTGGTGAAGCCGTAATTGCCTTTGATGTTGTTGGAGAAGACAGATACGGTGTCTTTGCCTGTGACATCTAACATGACATCGTCCCAGTAAAAACCACCATAACCTTGGGTTGCAGCGATGGTGTCTAGTAGACCCCAACCGCTTTCATGAGTGATGTTTTTGCCACCGATGTTTTTGACGATGGTGCGATTCTGCCAAGGTGTGTCAACTGCTTGAACGATAATTTTATTGCCTTTGTCATCTAAAGCTTCATAAGCTGGTCGGTCAGGATTGATTTCTGACTCTTTGACCTCTGCAAGTGTTAAGAATGTGGCATTTCGCGCTTTTAGGTCATCAAAATCTTGGGCGGTGCTAAGCAGGGTCTGCACCAGATTTTCATTTTTCATCCAAGGATAAGCGCCTTTGACGAGTAGGGCGGCACCCGTAACACGAGCTGTGGCAGGCGATGTGCCTTGATATGTGACTTTTGTACCATCGTTGTCATGATGGGATGTGGTGGATGTGGCAGAAAGACACCATTCGGCCGCATCGCCACAGTAGTTGGCTTCGACAAAGTCTTCACGAGGAGCGGAGACCGCCAAAAATCCTTTTTTAAAGTCAGGATTGAGTTTGGGGATTAATCGCTCGCCAAAGGTGTTGTTTTTGTTTTCATTGCCCGTGGCGTGAATGAGTAGGGCATCATTTTCGATGATGAGTTCATGAATGGATTGAACTTCCTTGTATGGGCTGTTTTTGGTATCGCCATTGGGTGTGGCAGTCATGGCATCTTCAAGCCAGCCATTGTCACTTTGACCAGGTTCAGGGATGTAACCCCATGAGTTGTTAAAGATTTTAACCCCCTGATCCTTATTTAGTTTATGCATGGCAACAAATTCATCTCCATTACCTAAATCACCATCTGTATACGAATAAATGGTGGCATTGGTCATGCCATTGTTACCTGCAATAATCGCTGCCATGTTAGAACCGTGAGAATCTTTGGGTTTTGACATCATATAAGGTAAATTCATGAAGCAGTCGTAGTTACTGCAAGCAACCAGATTATTGCCACTGAGTTTGGCTCCTGCCAAGTCAGGGTTGTCAGGGCTGATGCCGCTATCAATGACACCGACAGAGAGCTTGGTGGTGTCAATGGATGTTTTTAACTCTGTGATTTTTTTGGCATATTCATTTTGATTGACACCATAAAACGCGTTGGTTTTACTCTCAACAAACTCCCCTTCAGGGCTAACCCTATCCATACTACTATAGCCTGCCATGGTGTCTTGGGCAGGTGTGGGCTGGGCTTTAACCAATGAGTCATTGACCTTGCGAGTATGGTCAGGCTTGGCTTTTTTGATGGTGTCATCGGATATGGGAGCAACATAAGCCTTTGCTTCTGTCGTCTCTACCTGTTTACTGACAGCTTCAGTTTGTTTTTTGATGGCTTGGGCAGATGCCAGTGCTTCTTCGGCTTTTTTGATGGCATTTTGGGTGGCGGTTACAGCTTCGTTATTTGCACTAACGGCTTTGGCATCTATCAGTGCTTTTTGGGCATCTGTCAGTGCTTTTTGAGCTTTTTGTTCAGCATCTACCGCTTGTGTTTTGGCAGTATCAGCGTCTTTTAGTGCTTGATCGGTGGTGATCAAAGCATTTGCTTGCTTGGCGGCATTGTCAGCAGTTTTTTTGGTGTTGTCAAGATTGCTTATTAGCGTGTTTGCGGTATTGGCAATGCCAGTTGCGGTGTCTTTGATTTGCTTGATTTTGGCATTATTTTGATTATCTTGTTCGGCTTGATATTTGTCAAGTGTGCTTTGGGCTTGAGCGATGACAGCTTCTGCTTTTTCTTTGGCATCTGTGGCTTTTTTGGCAGTGTCATTGGCATTATTTAATGCATCTTGGGCTTTTTTAATCGCTTCTTGATTGCCTGTAGCTTTAGCGGTATCAAGTGCCGTTTGTGCTTGTTTGACCGCTTCTTGGGCTTTATCTAGAGCATTTTGGGCGGTTTGCTCTGCTTTTTTGGCTTGGTCAATGGCAGACTGAGCAGTGTCAGGATTACCTGCTTGAGTTTTTGCTTGCTCAGCTTGGCTATCGGCATTATTTAGCTCGGCTTTTGCTGTGTTGGCGGTAGCGACCGCTTCATTGGTTTGGGCGTTGGCTTTTTCGATTTGCTTGGCAATCTGCTGACTTGCATTGTCGCTTTTAGTTCGCTCGGCTTGCTTGCGTGCATTTTGAGCTTGCGTGCGAACATTTTCAGCGGTGTTTATCGCCTGCTTGGCATCCTCTACTGCTTTTTGAGCTTGGTTGATGATGTCTTGATTGGCACCAATTGCTTTGGCATCTTTTAGGGCTTGCTCTGCTTCGACAAGAGCGGTTTCGGCGTTATTTAGAGCGGTGTTAGCCTGCTGATAAGCAACGTTGGCTTGATTGATGGCGTTGTCAGCAGTGGCAGGGTTTGATGCTTGGCTCTGTGCTTCGGTGGTTGTTTTTTGAGCTTGTGTTAGGGTGCTGTTAGCCTTACCAACGGTTTGGCGAGCCTTGTTGATTTTATCAAGGGCAGCTTGTTGAGCTTTTTGTTTGGCTTCGGCTTCTTGACGTTTTTTTTCAAGACGCTCTGCCTCTTTACGTTTGGCTTCCTCTTCTGCTTTACGCTTAGCCTCTTCCTCAGCCTTGCGTTTAGCTTCTTCTTCGGCACGAATAATGCTTGGGTCGGCATTATTAATGATGAGATTGGAGTGCTGAGTGGCGTTAATGTCGTCATCGATGGCACAGCCAGTTGCGGTCATTGCGACAAAACAAGAGACAGCAAGGGGTTTTAGGATAAAAGAATGGTTGGGTTTCATGCGATTAC
Organism: Moraxella bovis; assembly: GCF_002014975.1. Lineage (GTDB taxonomy): Bacteria > Pseudomonadota > Gammaproteobacteria > Pseudomonadales > Moraxellaceae > Moraxella > Moraxella bovis. Next base: position 33,117 of record NZ_MUXV01000008.1, on the reverse strand, counting down.
CTATGAATATAAAATGGATGTTCACAGGTAAATTGTAACATTTTTAAATCAGTTTTGTAAAAAAATGTGCGTTTTTTATAAAAAATTAGACAAGCGGTGGTTTTTGTTATACCAGTGAGATAAACATTGTCCATCTGATTGAAAATAAGCAACAACAAGTAAAGATAAAATAATGGTACTGATAAATTTATTCATCAAACGCTTGTCAAATAAAGGCATTTTTAAAATAAAGAAGGTAAATAAGCTGTTTGTTTGATTTGTCACGATACGCCATTTTTGCGTTTACTTTCAAAAAACAACATATCCCACACCACAAGTGCCATACCACCCATAATCGCCATATCCGCCACATTAAACACAGGATAGTGCCACGCATCTCCCCAATGAATATGAATAAAATCAATCACATAACCATATAAAAAACGGTCAATGACATTACCCACCGCCCCGCCCAATACAAGTGCCAATCCAAAGGACAGGACACGGGCAGATTTGGGAATTTGGCGGAGATAGACGATGATAAATACCGATACGGCAATACCAAGCAAGGCAAAAAAGTACTTTTGCCAACCGCCTTGATTGGCAAGAAAACTAAACGCCGCCCCACGATTATACGCCAAAGTCCAATTAAAAAACGGTTCAATGACAGGCACAGAATTAAATTCAGTAACAAGCCATTTTTGAAAACCGATTTTGGTCATTTGGTCAATGATTAAAACAGCAAGAGCAAGGACATAATAACCAAAGGCGGATTTGCCATTTAATGCTAAATTGGGGGTTTTGTTTTGGGTATTTTCTGACATAATCAATTTCTTAACATTTTTAAATTGTAAGGTGCTTACGCACCAGTTTTGGGCTTTATATTTTAAACGGTGCGTATTACGCACTTTACGAATTATTTAATAACAAATCATTCCACCGCCAATTCATAATTGACCCATTCGGTATTTTGTTTTGCCCCTAAGCGTTCATAAAATTTCATTCCCCTATCATTCCAAGGGGCAACCGTCCATTTAATGGTTTGGCAGTTGTTTTCTTTGGCGACTTGTTTTAATTTTAACATTAACTGCTCGCCTACTTTTTGACTGCGAAATTTTTCATCAACAAACAATTCTTTCATATAAATGGCGGGGCGATTTTGGGCGGTATAGGGCAAAAAATAATATACGAGCATTCCTGCGATTGTCCCATTATCATCGGCCACCAAAAAATAAAAATCGGGCGGATTTTTATCAATGCTTTTTTCTTTAACAATGTCTGGCGTAATGGCAAAACTGTCAATATAATGTTCAAAAACCGCCAATGCTTTCATCAGCTCAAAAGTTTGGGGAATGTCGTTTTCGGTCATAAAACGGATTTGCATTATTTGTCCTTATATTGGTTGGGTTTTTGAATGGGCGTAAGGTGCTTGCTTTTTAAAAAACAGTACGCACCGTTTAAAATAAAATATCAATCATCATCAATTTCGTAATAGGTTTGTTTTTCAATTTGTGTGGATAACCAATAGGCAATCAAGAAACAACAAAATATAATAATATTTTCAATTATTTTATTGACTTGAAAATCAAAAATGGATTGCACAATCATCATTAAACATAATAAAAGCACCAAACCAACCAATCCCCAAGCGTATTGTACAGGGAAAATTGCCTTTAATTTTTGCTCACAATGCGGACAATGAATGGCAGGTTCTGGCGTAAATTGATAAGGCTTTAATGCTCCCTTAAAGGGTTTTTTAATTAAGGCTTTGGGCTTAAATAAATTTTGACAATTTGGGCAAGGATATTCAACTTTTGTTAGCATTTTTATTTACCTCAGTAACTCTAATTGATTGACAATAATGGTGCGTAATACGCACCTTACGGCTTATTGGTTATTTTTCAAATCATTCATCATTTTTTAACCTATTCAATGATGAGTGAATTACCCCAAAACAACATAAAATAGCACACGCCGATATGCCAATCCATAAAGTTTTATCAAAATTTTGTTTATGAACCATTATGCCATAAATAATAAATGGAAACAGTGGAATAAGCAAAATCCCGTTAATCAATTTTCTTTTGGCGATATTATGATAAATGTCTTTTTTAAAAAACCTTAAATACATATCAACACCAAAAAAAATCAAAATCGGAATGATGATAAAATAATAATGGGTTGGCATTTTAATTACTCCAAAATTGATTTGTTTTAAAACGGTGCGTAATATGCACCTTGCCGATTATCTTGCCAATGTAAAGCCATAAAAATTTTTACCAAAATACCAATAAATACCGCAATGGATAATCCCAAAAATATTTGATTTTGCGTTAAAAAATAAATAAAGGACAACATCAAACTAATAATAACACCAATCCCGCAATAAATATAAGTATCCTTATGAGTATCTACTGTAATATCGCTAATTTGAGCAGGCTCTTTGTCAAATGCACCCATTGATACGCCAATAGCAATAATAATTATTTTAATGATTGCCAAAGCAACAATCAACTGATAACGACTGATAACATCAAATAAAGCCAATCCTGCAAGTATCAATGCAATAATTATCAAGAATATCAATACACATTTTTTCATATTTATCAAATATAATTGCACCATTGACAAGTATTATCTTAAAACGGTGCGTAATACGCACCTTACAGATTAAAATTTACCTTTACTTTTCTTATACGCCAACAACAAAGGCACAAGCCCCCAAATAAAATTGGCAAACAATGTCCAATAAATCACAATACCAATGCCTGTATCGCCTGTGCCTTGTGTCATTTTATCCACGATAAAAGCAAGTGAAGTATAATATAAAACCACCCCAAGCGGTGTCGCAAAAGTTAAAAAAGTTAAGACAATCGCAATCACAACCGCCAACAACAAATATAAAGCAATGGATTTTTTGGGCATTGTTGTTCTCCAATAAGTAATTTATAAGGACGAACGCCAATTCGCCCTTATAATTTTACCAAACAAATTAAGCAAATTTACGATTTTCGCCATTACCAAACGCATTTTCCACACATCTTGGGCAAATGTCCTTATGCTCGGCAACGCTACCCACACTTGGTAAAATATGCCAGCAACGCACGCATTTTTCGCCAGTCGCAGGGGCAACTTTGACTGCCACTTCATCGCCTTTGGTTAAGGTTACCGCACTTGTAATCAAGACAAATCTTAACTCATCGCCCAATTTGGCAAGCGTTTGATAAGTGGCGTCATCGGCAATAATTTCCAAACTTGCCGACAAACTGCTGTTGATGACTTTGTCGGTGCGGGCATCGTCCATTGCTTTGTTGGCAAGTTCTTTGACCGCCAAAATCGCTTGCCAATCGCTGTCCGTGATGTCATTTAATTCCACCTGTGGCAGGGCATACCATTCTTGGGTAAAGATATGCCCGTTTGTGCCTTTTAGGATTTCCCACGCTTCAAAGGCGGTAAACGACAGAATTGGGGCAATCCAGCGGAGCAAGGCGTGAGCGATGTGATAAATGGCGGTCTGTGCCGAACGGCGAGCGTGTCCGTCCGTCTTGGAAGTGTATTGGCGGTCTTTGATGATGTCCAAATAAAATCCGCCCAAATCCGCTCCACAAAAGCCTGTTACCAACTGGCACACCTGATGAAAGTCCATATTGGTGTAGGCGGTGCGAATGTCGTTTTGGATTTGTGTGGCTCTATGAATAATGTATTTATCAAGGCTAACAAGTTCGCCTGCTGGCACTAAGTCTTTGCTTGGGTCAAAGTCATCGGTATTGGCAAGCAAAAAGCGAATGGTGTTACGGATACGGCGGTACATATCGCTGACACGGTCAAAGCCTTCTTTACTGACCGCCATTTCGTAGCGGTAATCAGACGACCCAACCCACAGACGGACAATATCAATGCCGTATTTTTGGGCAAGTTCGGCAGGTTCAAAGCCTTTGGTATTGCCTTTGGATTTTGATAATTTATAGCCCTTTGCGTCCACCGTAAAGCCGTGCGTTAGCACTTGTTTGTAAGGCGGACGACCGTACACACTTTCCGCCACCAAAAGCGATGATTGAAACCAGCCACGATGTTGGTCAGAGCCTTCAAGGTACAAATCAGCAGGGTTGGTCAGCTCAGAACGGCTACCCAAAACGGCAAAGTTGGTAGAACCAGAGTCAAACCACACATCAAGCGTGTCGGTGGATTTGACATAGTTTTCACAATCGGCTTCATTTAAAAAGTCGCTAATCGGTGCATCAAACCACGCTTCAAGGCCCCCTTGTTCAATGACCCCAGCGACTTTTTCAATCAGCTTGGAAGTCTGTGGGTGCAACTCGCCACTGTCTTTGTGTATAAAAAAGGCAATTGGCACGCCCCAAGTCCGCTGACGGCTAATACACCAGTCAGGGCGACCGTTCATCATTGATTCAATGCGGTTTTGACCCCACGCAGGTGTCCAAATTACCTTTGGAATATGACGCAACGCTTGTTCACGAAGTCCCTTAGTTTCCATAGAAATAAACCATTGGGGCGTGGCACGAAAAATAATCGGCGTCTTATGTCGCCAGCAATGCGGATAGCTGTGGGTGATTTTTTTATGGTCAAGCAGGTGTCCGCTTTCTTGTAACGAAGCGATAATCTTGGGCTGTGCCTTATAAATATGCTCGCCAACAAAGACTTTTGCGGTTTCCAAATACACGCCATTACCGCCCACAGGGTTTTCGGTTGGCAGGTTGTTGGCACGCCCAACATTATAGTCGTCCACACCGTGAGCAGGGGCGGTATGCACCAAGCCTGTACCGCTGTCCGCCGTTACGTGCTCACCTGTGATAAAGGGAACTTGACGGTCAGAGATTAGGGGGTGCTGGGCTTTTAGAGCGGTTAATTCTGAACCCTTAACACTTGCCACAATCTCATAATTTTCCAAATTGATATTTTTGGCAAAGTCTTCGGTTAAGTCTTTGGCGACAATAAAATGCCCTTTTTCAGTTTTAATAATCGCATAATCAAATTCCGCATTGGCACTAATGGCTTGGTTGGCGGGCAATGTCCAAGGGGTCGTTGTCCAGATGACGGCTTGCAAATTGCCTGTCAAATTGGCGGTCGCCCCCAAATCGCCACGATTAACAATATCAAACCCAACATAAATCGCATCGGAAGTTTTGTTTTCGTATTCCACTTCCGCTTCGGCAAGGGCAGAACCACAATCCAAGCACCAATTCACAGGCTTCATACCACGCACAATATGCCCATTGTTGTAGATTTTGCCAAGCGTCCGCACGATGTCGGCTTCGGTTTTAAAATTCATCGTCAAATACGGATTGTCCCAATCGCCCAGCACGCCAAGGCGTTTAAAATCTGCCTTTTGTAGCTCAATTTGACTCATCGCATAGTCTCGGCACGCCTTACGAAATTGCGTGGCAGTAATCGGCTCGCCATTCTTATCCGCTTTGGGGGCGTGTCCGACCTTGCCAAACTCGTTTTCTACTTTTTGTTCAATCGGCAAACCGTGGCAATCCCACCCCGGCACATAAGGAGCATCATAGCCGTCCAAAGTTTTGTATTTGACGATGATGTCTTTTAGAACTTTATTGACAACGTGTCCTAGATGAATTTGACCGTTGGCATAAGGGGGACCATCGTGTAGGACATATTTTTCACGCCCCCCGCGGGCTTTTCGGATTTGTCCATAAACATCGTCCTTGTACCATTTGGCAAGCCAAGCAGGTTCTCGTTTTGCCAAATCGCCCCGCATTGGAAAAGGCGTATCGGCAAGGTTTAGGGTGTTTTTGTAGTCGGTTTGGACTTGTTCTGTCATAATTGGCTCGTAAAAATAAAGGAAAATGGGTAATTATACCTTAAATGCTTAAATTTAGAAAGGTTACAATGAGTGAAATTTGACTTTTTTGGGGGGAGTTTGGTAGATTAGGATACTATTTTGGGTAACTGGATAATGATGAAAAAGATAAGCAGAAAAACCACTTCAAAATTAACAATACTATTTTGTGCGGTCATTTTGAGTTATTTTGTTTTTATTAAAAAGGATTATGATAATCCCATTATTGCTTTTGTTGCCATTTATATGGTGTTGGAAAGTTTGTATTATTTTTGGCAGTTTTATAAAAAGAATGATACGATTAAATTTGATGATAAGTTTTAACAATTTTCTATTATAATTCTCATTCCCATTTATAAAATTCATCAAAAATTCATCTTTACAATTTTCCGCTTTAATTCCTTATAAAAATTCGGTATATTAGTAGGATAATTATCAGCCAACTTGCAAGGTTATCTTATGAAAAATCCCAGCAAAACCCTATCATTATTATTGGCAAGTGCCTTATTTTTGACTGCTTGTGGTGGCGACAAGCCTAGCGAACCCGCTCCAAAAGCCGAGCCTAATACCCAAACTGCCCCCGCCCAGCCGACTAGCACGGCCCCCAAAGCTGATGAAGTCGTACCAGAGACCACTGAGTCTGTCGGGACAGACGACTCCAAAGCTGATGAAGTGGCAACCACCGACTCTGCCACATCTGATAAGACCGACAAGGGTACCGTTGAGACTGCTCAAGTGGACAATGCCGAGCAAGCGAACACCGCCCCCGCCCCAGTACAGGCTTTATCTATCGCCGAAGGTAAGGCGCGCTATGAGAAAACTTGCAAAATCTGCCACGAGCAAGGGCTGTTGGATGCCCCCAAACTCACCGCCAAAGCCGACTGGGCAAGACGCTTGGATAAGGGCATAGACACCCTGCACAAACACTCTGCCAAAGGCTTTGGTAAAATGCCAGCACAGGTGGCAGGGGATGTTACCGAAGCTGAGGTATATGCGGCAGTGGATTATATGGTGAGTCAAGTTCAGTAAATTGATGTTTATCGGATAGAATATCATTTATCCGATAAATTTAATAAAATATCGCTGATTGTAATGTCAATAAATCATATTGAAATAAAAACCCAATTTTGTTATTGGGTTTTTTATCTGCCATTAATTCATTGCGTTTCTAATCCACCCGTGTCGTTTTCTTTTATAAATTTTTTTCGGTTACGTATTCTTTATTATTCCCTATTAATATGACATGAGGCAAATTCCATGTTTGCCATACTTTTTGTCATTACGTCAATTTGCAAAAATAAATCATCCCCACTATAATAAATGACAATACATTTAATTTTCAAAAGGAATTTACCATGCTCGCCTATCTATTCGTCCCTGCCACGCACCCCAAGCGTATCATCAAAGCCCTAACCGACCCTGCCATAACCGCCCATGTCCATGCCATCATCATCGACCTAGAAGACGCCGTCGCCGACCGCTCGCCTAATGATGTGCGTGCTGAACTTGATGATTTGTTAGGCACTATGGAGCAAACACAGACCACGCCAGAGCTGTGGGTGCGGATACATGGGGCGTCTCATGGCGAGTTTCGTTTGGATTGTGAATGGGTGCAGTCCCACGACATCATCAGCACGGTGGTACTCCCCAAAGCCGAAAATGCCAAGCAGATCAGTCTGGCTCATGAACTGACCGCTTGCCCTGTGGTTGCCATGATTGAGAGCGGGCAAGGCGTGCTAAATGTTGCTTCTATGGCAGGGGCGGTGGGGCTTGTGGCGTTGAGCTATGGCTGTTTGGATTTATTGACATCGCTAGGGATTGGTAGGCATACATCGGCAGGGGCGGTTATGCTTGATAAGGTGCGGTGCGAGCTGGTGTTACACTCGCAGGCACATGGCCTAAATGCTCCGATTGAGACGATTTATCCTGATTTTGGCGATGATGACGGCTTTGCCAGATGGCTTACGCACGCTCGTGATTTTGGTTTTGGTGGCTGTCTTGTCATACACCCCAAGCAGTTGGGTGTGGTACAGGCACACAAAGTGCGTGATGGCGATGTCGCCTTTGCCAAAAAAGTGCTATCTCATCATCATGTCACAGGGCAGGCGGTGTTCGCCATTGATGGGCGGATGGTGGATTTGCCCGTGATTGCTTGGGCGAGAAGGCTACTTGGTGAAGACTGATTGCCAAAAGGTATTGGCAATTTTACTATACATGGGGCTTGTGGTAAACTAGCCCCACTTTTATTTTGGAATTTTAACATGAACATTTTACCCAGCGAAGAGATTCGCATTACAGACGGTAGCACCGTTTCGCTACATTTTGAAGTCAGCCTACCAAACGGTACGGTCATCGATAGCACCTTTGGGCGAGACGAGCCTGTAACCTTGACGGTAGGCGATGAGAGCCTACTGGCAGGCTTTGAGCAGGTACTCATCAACCTAAAAGCAGGCGACACCCGCACCGCTCATCTACCGCCAGAACAAGCCTTTGGCGAATGGAATGGCGAAAATGTGCAGACCTTTCCCCGCACCAAATTTAGCTTATCTGAGCCAAATCCTGTGGTCGGCATGATGATGGAATTTGCCGATAAAGGTCAAAATACCTTGGCGGGGGTAATTTGCCATGTTGATGATAATGAAGTCAAAGTGGATTTTAATCACCCTTTGGCAGGGCAAGATGTGCTGTTTAAGGTGCAAATTTTTAAGGTTACACCAAAGGAACAAATGGCGATTGAGCTAAAATGAGCGACAACGCCCCAATCTCAAAAAAGCTCGGTTATGGTGTCATTGCCATACAGGCATCATCTTTTTACTCTTTGTAGACGACAAGGCGATGACGCTTGGCATTGGTGCGATGATGGCAAGTTTGTTTTTTTGCCCATGACAAATCCGACACCGTCAAATTTGGTATTTGGGATGTGATTGGGGCTGTTTGTTGTTTATCATTTTAATTATGGCTTGTATGCTTATTCTCGTACACCTGCCAAAACGGTTTGTGGTACATTCAAAGAGTTTTATCAAAAGAGCGGATTTAAAAGGTAGGATTTGATGTTGTTGATGTATGCCACAGATGAGCAAAAAGTTTATGACTTTATGCACATTCATCGCTATCACGAACATACCGACTTTTTTAAAAATCGTCATGATAAAAATGAGTCGATTTGCGTGGATTATATCCCCATGCCAGCATTTACCCTTTTTTCGCCCCATGTATTAAAAGAAGTGCGAATTATGAATGATAAAAAATAACATCAACCACAGCAAAAGGGATATTTGTCATGTCATTTTTTAACCCAGAACATCAGCCATTTGCTATCGCCCTTATCGCCTTAGCTGTTATCATCTCAATACTTGTTGGCGACGCATTTTTTATCATCTTGGCGATGGTGTTTTTGGGTGTGGCGACTGCACAAGGCAAACATTTAATCATAAAGATAAGTATCGGGGCGTTGTTGACCGCCGTTGTGCTTTATTATTTATTTTTGGTTATTAGGGCGTGTCTGCCTTTTGTATTTGCAATGAAAAATGAGAAAAATCGCACGTTTTTCAAGGGAAAAACAAAGGCTGTGAGTTTTCTATCAGGCAAGTTTTTGACGATGAAAAACAAGATTTAGCCATTTTTCATGCAAAAACATTCTTTTATTTTCGCCATATTTCTAAATTTTAAATTGTGTTATAAAGGGCAGGCACGCCCTAGACAAACCACGGCAATATTCATCAAGTTTGTGGGCAACTTAACAAAATCGAACATCGCCCTTTGAGCAAACAAAGTGTACTAAGCCTGTATCTTGATGACCCAATAAGCCAAAAATCGTATCGTTTTGACCGCCTTGATGACTGGCATAGGGATGATGTTTTTCGCCCGTACAAGGGAGGCGATGTGATTTGTGTCAAGTACACCAAATCGCCCGTTTTGACCCGTACCTATCCCCATATTTTGACAGACATACAGCCCAAATGACAACCTAGGACAACCCATGAAAAAACCACTCATCGCCTTATTTGCCATGCTCACACTACCGCAAGCGTGGGCGTTATCCATGAAGCCTGCCGATTGGGGCGATTTTCGCTATGATGAAAACGTGGTTTGCTCAACATCCGCAGAAAACAGCGACATATTCGGCGTTGTCAAAAAACACGGCAAATATGGCATGGCGGACAGCACAGGCAAAGTACTATTACCGCTTGAATATGATGACGGAGCGTGCCTAACTGGTCATATCACTTTATCAAAACAAGGCAAATGGGGTTTGGTGGACGCTCATCAGCGTGTGATAGTGCCTTTTATTTTTGACAGACAGCCTTGGGATTTTAATGGCGTGGATAAAGTCATTATCACCGATGAGCGTGATGATGGCATATATTCGGCAGTGTATGGGGTGGGCGGTGGGATTATTTTGGATTATCGGCGTGGTGAATGGGACTTTGAAAATGATGTCTTGATACGCTTTGAAGATGATGAGAACGGGCAAAGTGGCTTTATGGACACGCAAGGCAATATCATCTTGGCGGGGCGTTATGATTGGGTAAAGCTACTGGATGATAAAGCAGGCGATGAACGGTTTTTGGTAGGTGTAAATAGCCAAGTCATGATGATAGACCGCCATAAAAACGTATTTACACAAGACTATGACGACATGGAGCCTTTTGATGAGCAAGGCATATCAAGGGTTCATCTGGATGTAAATGGTAAGAGTAAAATCGGCTTTGTAGATAGAAGTGGGATACTTATTGTCAAACTCTCATCACATCGCTATCCCATGTGGAACGATGTCTATGGACATGAATGGCAACTACGCATAGACGGTAAGCAGTGTACACTATTTTTGCAAGACCTTGCAGGGCAAGTGGTTAGCAGCCCAGAGTTTCCTGATGAATCCTGTCGGCTACTTGCCACGCCCAACCAAACACCCAATCAAGAACCCACAGCAAAGCGTGGGTTATGGGATAGGATTTGGGCGTGGGCTACTGGTTTGATTCGCTGAATCAAACCTTCAATACCTGTCTATGTAGCTCTGCTAAGCCGCATTCCATCGCTTTTTGTAATAGTTCGGTCAGCTCAGCACGGGTCTTATCTTCGGGTAAAATCGGTGCAAGGGGTAACACATACGCCTTAACCCCATCGCTGTCCGCCACTCGTCTTAGGCTCTCCGCCATCGTGCGTTTGTCATAATACGCACAGTCGTCCGACAATGTACCGTCTGCATTGACATAAGCAATCACCATAGGACAAATGGGCAAGCCTGTATCCATGCTTGCTTGTAGCAATTTTCCGTGGATTTTTTTGATTTGTTTGCCGTCTGTGGTGGTTGCTTCGGGGAAAAATACCACCGATGAACCGCCACGCAAAAATTCGGCAATCTGACGTGCCACCCCGTCAGCGTCCCCCGAACCACGCTTGATAAAGAGTGTTCCGCCTGCTTTGGCAAGTTTGCCAAAAATAAACCACTCGCCAATCTCCGCCTTTGATAAAAAGAATACAGGAGCGACCGACCCCACCACAGGAATATCCAGCCAAGAAATATGGTTAGATACCCAAAGTCCGTGTGTCTGTGGTACAGGCTCAACTTGCACGACTTCCACACCAAAGGAATTGACCATTTTACGGCAAAAGGTTTGGATATATTTTGGCAAAACATCTCTGGGTGGTGTTTTAAATGCCCCAACACGTCTGGCGGTAGTAAAGCCCCCCACCAAGGTATTACTCATGCCTGCGATGATTTTGGTGCGTTTTAGTTGTTTATTTAAAAAATTTGCCATAAGATTATCATTGTCAATTAAAAGACGTATCGTATAAGAGTTTGAGTAAAATTGCAAGTGTTTTTGGTACACATTAATGCACAAAAAACCGCCTTAGTGTTTAAGACGGTCTGTAAATCAAGCATTCGGCAAAGGCGGTGGCAATTCGTCATTTTTGACGATATTCACCGTTGGCACTTCATGCTGATATTCTTTTGGCTCTCGTGGCGTCTCGCCATTCATGATTTGCAAGAACTGCTCACGGTCAATGGTTTCCCACTTCATCAGTGCGTCCACCATGGCGTGCATCTTGTCGTGATTGTCATCAATGAGCTTATACGCCACATCGTACTGCTCTTCTAGGATACGGCGGACTTCTTCGTCCACTTTTTGTTGGGTAGCCTCACTGATAGTACGGCTCGCCCCACCAAAATATCCGCCTTGCTCTTCGTCCTCATAGACCATCACGCCCAGTTTGTCGCTCATGCCATATTTGGTAACCATGGCACGGGCAAGTTTGGTGGCACGTTCAAAGTCGTTGGACGCTCCTGTGAATTTGCGATTGATAAAAATCTCTTCGGCAATACGCCCGCCAAACAAGATAGAGATGTCATTTAGCATTTTATCGCTATAACTGCTCACCGCATCTTGCTCGGGCAACTGCCACGTTACCCCGAGTGCCCAGCCACGGGGCATGATGGTTACCTTATGTACAGGGTCAGTAAAGGGAAGTAGTTGGGCGACTAGGGCATGACCTGCTTCGTGATAAGCGGTGGCACGGCGTTCTTCTTCACGCAACACCATGGATTTACGTTCAGGCCCCATGTAGAGTTTGTCTTTGGCATCTTCAAAGTCGTTCATGTCCACGCTCATCTTGTTGCGACGGGCGGCAAATAGGGCGGCTTCATTGACAAGGTTGGCAAGCTGTGCTCCACTAAACCCTGGGGTACCACGAGCTAGGGCATTGACGTCCACACCAATGGTTTGGGGCAGTTTTTTCAGGTGTACATTTAGGATTTGTTCACGACCTTTGATGTCTGGCAAGCCAACCGACACTTGACGGTCAAAACGACCAGGACGAAGTAGGGCTTTATCCAGTACATCCACACGATTGGTCGCTGCAATCACAATCACGCCGTCATTGCCTTCAAAGCCGTCCATTTCCACCAAAAGTTGGTTTAGCGTTTGTTCACGCTCATCATGACCACCGCCCATGCCCGAGCCACGATGACGACCCACCGCATCAATCTCATCAATAAAGATGATACACGGGGCGTTCTTTTTGGCTTGGTCAAACATATCACGGACACGGCTTGCACCCACACCGACAAACATCTCCACAAAATCCGAACCCGAGATGCTAAAAAACGGCACTTTGGCTTCGCCTGCAATGGCTTTGGCAAGCAGTGTTTTGCCTGTCCCAGGAGGACCCACCATAAGCACGCCACGAGGAATGGTCGCCCCAAGTTTGGTGAATTTTTCTGGGTCTTTTAAAAAGTCCACAATTTCAACAACTTCTTGCTTGGACTCTTCGCACCCTGCCACATCGGCAAAGGTAACTTTGATGTCATCTTCGGAGAGCATTTTGGCTTTTGATTTGCCAAAGCTCATGGGGTTACGACCACCCATGCCGCCACCGCCAGCACCGCCACTCATGCCACGCATGAACAGCCAAAACAGACCGATGATGAGCAAAATCGGAAAGGCTGCAATGAGTAGCTGAGTACCCACGCCTTGACGCTGTGGCGCTGCCCCTTCTACTTCTACGTTATGCTTGCGAAGTAATGGCATTAACTCGGTATCATCTAGGGCAGGGCGGATGGTCTCAAACTCTGAGCCATTAACCTTTGTGCCCGTAATCTCTTCGCCATCAATCTCAATTTTTTGGATTTGACCTTCGGCGACTGCCGTGACAAAGGCTGAGTACTTCATGTCATCAGCCTTGCCCGAACCACGGTCGAGATTACTAAATACCATGACTACCACGGTGATAATCACGAGCCATAATAGAATGTTTTTTGCCATGTCGTTCACAAAGGGTTTCCTGTTTTTGGCGTTTGATACAACTTTGATTGAAAATTTAAAAATTGAAAAATGGGGCAAATCGTGCAATTATTCACACAAAGAGACATTGCTTTTAATAAGGCTTATTATCAATAAATCAAGCCCTAAATTTGGATGATTATTTTATCGCCACCCAAAACATCTCTTTGGAGCGGGGACGGCTTGCCTTGGGTTTTATACTTTTGATTTTACTAAACTTTTTTTGCATGTCAGCACGAAGCTCGGGCGAACCTTCGCCTTGGAATACTTTCATGATTAACGCACCGCCTTCGGGCAACACTTTTAGGGCAAAATCCACCGCCAACTCACACAGATACATCATGCGTGGCATGTCCACTGCTGACATGCCAGACGTGTTGGGAGCCATATCGGATAACACCACGTCCACACGTCGTCCACCCACTTCATTCATGATTTTATTAAAGACTTCTTCTTCTCTAAAATCGCCTTGAATAAAGGTAACATTCTCCAAAGTATCCATGGGCAAAATATCAGATGCTATTAAAATCCCGTCATCGCCCACAAGCTGTCCTGCCACCTGCGACCAGCTACCAGGGGCAGAACCTAAGTCCACCACGGTCATGCCTTTTTTGATAAGAGAAGTTTTTTCGTTAATCTCCAATAACTTATAAGCTGCTCTGGCACGATAGCCGTCTTTTTGGGCTTGTTGAACGTAATAGTCGTCAATATGCTCTTTCATCCACGCTTTCGATGATTTGGAGAATTTTTTGTTGGTAATGCGAGTTGCCATTGGTCAGTGTTGATGAATTAAAATAACTGCTTAGTTTAACATTTTTATGAGAAAATTTGGTATATTTTTGTTATAATGAACATTAATTTATTTAAAAACCTGTTTTGAGACATTTTATGGCAAAACCCAATTTTAAAAACTTATCTAACGACACCCTAAAAGAACTACGGGGCATCGGTCATCGCCTAAATCCCATCATCATGGTGGGTGGTAATGGCTTGACGCCCACGCTCATCGAAGAGACCGCCCGTGCTTTAAGTGACCACGAACTCATCAAAGTAAAAATCCCAGCAGGCAGTGCAGATGAACGCAAAGAATGTGCCGCCGCCCTAGCTGATGCCACCGAGAGCCAAGTGGTACACCATATCGGGCGTATGGTTTTGTTGTTTCGTAAAAATGATGAACCTAACGATAAACTGTCTAATTTGGCAAGGTTTGGGTTTTAGGAATTCAGCAAAAGGGAATGTCATGAATTTTTTTACCGCAAATCCCATTGATAAACTGTTTAGCTTGCTGTCGCTGTCGCACTTTACCGAGTTTTATTATGATGATAATTCGGTCATGCAAAGAGAGCGGTTGTTTGTCTTGCAAGACCTGCAAAATGCCCAAAAAAACAAGCCTGCCCCCAAAGTTCATGCCTATATCAGTGAAGACACGCACGGGGGTAAGTATGTGATTAACATGAGTTTTATGGTTGAAAGGGTGGACGGACTGCATTTTACCAATTATCATGGTGATAACATCAAGCGTGCCGATGGGCTGTGGCAGGAGACCTGCCTAGAATGCTTTATCGGTCTGGCAGATGGCGGTTATATTGAGATGAACATCGCCCCTGATGGACGTTATGCCCTGTATCATTTTAGCGATTATCGTACGCCCGCCACGCCCATACAGACCGATAAAGTAACTCTGTCATGGCGTGCCGATGATAATGATAACGTGCTGGTGTACGAGCGTCATGTCAGTCTTGATGTGTCAGCCGTGGCGGATTTGTTGCCCGAGCAGACACTCATCAACCCATGTGCGATACTAAACATCAGAGGTGATTTGCATTACTTTGCTGTCAGTTCTGCCCCTGCGCCTAATTTTCATGATAAGGCATTTTGGCAAAAATGGTAAATGTATAAAATGGTGAGTGTCTTTTGATTAAAACTTAGGGCGGTAGCCCAAAACTGAACTGGATTTTTGTTTAAATCAAAATCGTATTTAAAAAGCCCATGCATGATGTCATGGGCTTTTTGGTGAGTGGGTAAATGATTATTTGATGGTAAACCAATCATTGGCACTGGTTTTGGCTTTTTCGATGTCGCTTGATGATAGGTTTAGGGCAAGCTGACCAATTTTGGCTTGGGCTTTATCACGAATGCCGTTATCAAGCATGCCGTCACGGCTAGATAGGTCATACCATTTGTAGGCATCCACATAGCGTTGCTGTTTTTCATCAATCATTGCAAGTGCATAGCTGGCACGGTTGTCGCCCAGATGAGCGGCACGTTCTAGCCATTTGCGACCTTCACTCATGCTGGCTTTGACACCTTCGCCACGCAGATACATGAGTCCTAGGTTTAGCTGAGCAGGGGCAATGTCTTTTTGGGCAGCTTGGGTGTACCAATGCACGGCTTTGGCAGGGTCTTTGGCAACGCCTTCGCCTTTTTGTAGGCGTTTGGCTAGGAAAAATTGGGCATGATGGTTGCCACTGCTTGCTTGACTGGCAAGTGCTGAGATGTCCATAATCTCAAAACGAGAGACATCAAGCGGTACATTTGAGATAAGTTCAGCGTTGGCAACACCTGCCAAAAGTAGGGTGGATAGAATGCTAAGTTTTAAACGTTTCATGATGACGACCTGTGGTTGAGATTATATTTAAGATGTATGACAAATGTCAAATTAATTCTTTATCATACCATTAATGAGTGATAAACTCAATTTTTCATTGGTTAAACATGTCAAATTTTGTAACACCATTTATCAGTTATCAGTTATCAGTTATTTGATGGTGTTTGCTGGTTTAAAATGTAGGGCCTGCCTGCCTTTGGTATTTGCAATGAAAAACAAGATTTAGCCGTTTTTCATGCAAAAATTGATTAAGATTGTCAAATTTTCATCTTATTTTATAAAAAATGTTATCCATGGTAGGCATGCCCTAATTAACCTTTGGCAATCCGAAACACCGCCACGTCCGCCAACAGGTTGGGGGCTTTTTTGACTATTTTATCACGAACAAAGGCAGGGATTTTGGGATTGGGGTTGTCCCATAGGGCGACCGTATCTAAAATGCGAATGTTGTTGTCGTGGCACAGTCGTTCAAAATCCTTAAAGGTGCAAAGATGAATGTTGGGGGTGTTGTACCATTGGTGGGGCAAGGTCTCACTCATCGGCATAATGCCTTTAATGCCAAGATAAATGCGGTTTTGCCAATAGGCGAAGTTTGGAAAAGTTACAATGCCAAATTTAGCTACTCTTAGCATATCGTTTAGCAAGGTTTCAGGATTTTTGACCGCTTGCAAGGCACGAGCCATCACCACGGTATCAAAACTGTTGTCGGAAAAGCGAGCCAAGCCGTCATTTAGGTCTTGCTCTACGATGTTTAGCCCTTTGGTAATGCCTTCATTGATTTTGTTAGGGTCAATCTCAATGCCATAGCCAAACACGCCCAGACGTTCTTGCAGATGAGCCAATAGTGTGCCGTCCCCGCAGCCCAAATCTAGGACTTTTGAGTTGGGTTTTATCCATTTTTCGGCAAGTTGGTGGTCGATGTTGTTCATGAGTTTCCTTATTTTATTGTCTTGCCAATTGTGAAATCTCTTGGGGCGTGATGTCGCCTGTTTGTCGTTTGATGACAGGAGCGTTCAAAAAGCCCCGAACGGCAGTCGTATAACGGGGAATGTTAAACAAAAACGAATCATGCCCGTGCGGTGCGTCCACATTGACAAAGCTCACTCGCTTGTCGTTTGCAATTAAAGCGTCCACAATCTCAACCGACCGCTCAGGCGTGAACCGCCAATCGGTGGTAAACGAGACGATGAGAAATTGGCACTTGGTGCGAGCAAGCGTTTGTTTGAGAGCTTCTTTTTCGCCCAGCTCATCTTTCGTATAATCTCGTGTCGGGTCAAAATAATCCAGTGCTTTGGTCATGAGTAGGTAAGTATTGGCATCAAAATTTTTGCTAAATCGCTCGCCTTGATAACGCAAATAGCTTTCTACTTGAAATTCCACATCATAGCGGTACATGAATTTGCCTGATTTTAAGTCCCGCCCAAATTTGGCTTTCATCGCCTCTTCGGTGATGTAGGTGATATGCCCAACCATACGAGCGAGTATCAGCCCACGTCTGGGATAAGTGCCGTGTTTGAGATACCAGCCGTCATGAAAATCGGGGTCGGATAGGATAGACTGGCGAGCGACTTCGTTAAAGGCGATGTTTTGGGCGGAGAGCTTGGGTGTGCTTGCGATGATGACGGCACGTTCTAAGCGGTCGGGGTAGTCCACCGACCATTGCAACGCCTGCATACCGCCCATACTCCCACCGACAATGGCGTGCCATTTGGCAATCCCTAGGCGGTCTGATAGCATGACTTGGGTTTTTACCCAGTCTTTTATCGTGATGAGTGGAAAATCCGCCCCCCAAATTTCGCCTGTGGCAGGATTGATGGTGGTAGGGCCTGTGGAACCGTGGCAGGAGCCGATGTTGTTTAGGCACACCACAAAAAATCGGCTCGTGTCTATCGCTTTGCCATTGCCAATTAGATTATCCCACCAGCCAGCCTTAGTATCATGCTCGCTATGATAGCCTGCGGCATGGTGTGAGCCTGATAGGGCATGGCAGATTAAAATGGCGTTGGTTTTGTCGGCATTTAGCTCGCCATAGGTCTCGATGACTAGGTCAAATGACGGCAACACCCGCTCGCATTCTAGGGTTAATGGCTCATCAAAATGCAAGGTTTGGGGCGTTACGATACCGACTGATGTCGGGTCTAAATGGGGGGCAAAGTAGGGGGATGAGTTGTCCACGTTGTTGCTCTTTTTTATTTTTAAAGCTATATTTTAAGGGCAAATGCTAGGATTGGCAAGGCATAAAAGAAAGTCATTTACTTAAGGCGTGCCTGCTTTTTTAATCAATCATTCTTGAATTGCAAATACCAATACTGAGCATGCCTTACGCCTGATTTTTAAAAATTTGTCAATGTATCATGCTTACCATGCGTTTGCTATACCGCTCCAAATACCAACCCAAAAACACCGCCGCCACTGCCAGTGAGATGACCAATGCCGTCCAAAAACCATAAATGCCCATGCCCATATAAAACGCTAACACAATACCAGGCAATAGCCCACAACCCCAAAATGCAATGATGTGGATTATCATCGGCACGGTGGTTACTTTATAGCCACGCAAGGCATAGCTTGCCACGCATTGCACCGCATCGACCAGCTGAAAGGCGGCGGCATAGAAAATGATGGCGGAGGCGATGGCAATGACTGCCGTGTCCTTGGTGTAGAGTGTTGCCAGCTGTTCTCGCCCGATGACCAAAAAGGCAGCGGTCAAAAATGAGATGGCGACCGCACCTGATAACGCCACGCCACTGCTATAACGGGCAGACTCAGGTTCACGCCGACCCATCGCCATGCCGACCCGTACGGTGCTGGCAACCCCTAGGCTTTGGGGTATCATAAAGATGAGTGAGGTGATGTTGATGGCGATTTGTTGGGCGGCGACGTAGTTTTCGGTGTTGCCGTCCAGCCTTGCGACCAAAAACATGATACAGCTAAATAGGCTCACTTCAATAAAAAATGACAGCCCGACGGGTATGCCAAGTTTGGTGATGTCGCCAAAGAGCTTGATGTCAGGCAGGCTAAATTTGTCCATCAAGCCAAATTCATGAAAATATCTGTCTTTGGCGATGTATATGCCAAGCACGATGGCGTTGAGCCAAAAGACGATGGCGGTTGCCAGTCCACAACCTGCACCGCCTAGGGCGGGCATGCCAAATTTGCCATAGACAAAGACGTAGTTTAGGGGAATGTTGGCAAAAAAGCACAGCCAACTGACAATCATGATAACTTTGGGTTTGTTAAGACTGGACGCATAAGCGTGCAAGGTGCGATGTATCATGGCGGCAGGCATGGCAAGTCCAATGAACCACAGATACTCTTTGGTAACGGCAAGCGTGTTGGTGCTTAGATGACCAAAATAATGCTCAAAGGGCAGTATCGCCGCCCAAATCAGCACCATGCCAATCACGCCCATGAGCAGTCCATACCACAGCCCTTGCCGTCCCAGCTCGCCAATGTCGCCTGCCTTAGCATTGCCCTTATTGACCGCACCATACTGCTGGGCAATCAAGGGATTTAGGACGGTCATCACCCCAAGCAAAGTGATGTAGATGGTAATAAACAAACTGTTTCCCAATCCGATCGCAGACAAGTCTTCTTTGCTGACACTGCCTGCCATGACCGTATCCACAAAACCCGTCCCAACTTGGGCGATTTGGGATAAGAGCATGGGCAGGGCGAGTGTGGCGAGAGCGATGAACTCTTTTTTATAATCAGCAAAACTGTGGCGGTTTAGGTTTAGGAGCATGGCAATTTTTCAAAAAAGCATATTTTACCATAAAACGTTGCGTTGTGGTTTTGCCTTTTAATGGTGATGTGTTGGCATTAAATAGACGTACTGCGAAATAAAACATGTATACTTACACGCCCTGATATTTTCCAGGATTTTAAAATTGAAAAATTCTGTAAAATCGTTATATGCAGTGATTTTAATATATTTTAACCGCAATTATGATTAGGGCGTGCCTGCCTTTTATAATGCAACTTAAAATTTAGAGTGTTTATGGGGAATATAATGTTTTCCTTGAAAAACGTGCGACGCCCCACTTTTTTAAACGGGTATTTTTTATTGCAAATACAAAAGGCAGGCACGCCCTACATAATGGCAATAAAAAAGGGCATTATCTCGCCCTTTTTTGTGTTGTTGTGTGATTATTGACCGTTTTGCTTGTCATTTTGACGCAGACGCTCTTCCCAAAATGTGGCGTTTTTGATGCCAAATTTGGTAGGGTCAAAGACAATCTTGCTACCCGCCTTACGCTGTGCTTCATAGTCGGCAAGCATTCGCATGGTAACCCGAGACCCCATAAAGAACATAATCAAGATGCCGATGATGTTAAGCCATGCGGTCATACCCACGCCCACATCGCCCCATGCCCAGATAGCCCCAGCACTGTTCAACGCTCCATAACCTACCATGATAAGAATGATAATTTTGGCAATCATTAGCCCTGTTTTTTGGGCTTGTTTGCCCAAAAATCTTGACAGATACACCACATTAATCTCAGCAATGTGGTAGTACGCCAAAATGGTGGTAAAGGCAAAGAAGAAGATGGCAACAGCAATAAAGTAATTACCAAACGCCCCAAAAGTCGTCTCAAGTGCCATCTGAGTAAAAGCAGGTGTGCCGATTTCTACCGATTTGTCCACATTTAGCAAGATAAATTCTTTGGTTTTTTCATTTTGAACGTTGTAGGTTCCCATGGTCAAAATCATAAATGCCGTTGCCGTACATACCACGAGTGTGTCCACATAAACAGAAAACGCCTGCACAAGACCTTGCTGAGATGGGTGGTCAACTTCGGCAGCCCCTGAGTGGTGCGGACCTGTACCTTGACCTGCTTCGTTTGAGTACACGCCACGCTTAACACCCCAGCCAATCGCCGCTCCAAAGCCTGCCATTGGGTTGAATATGTCGCCCATGATAAGCCCAAAGACCGCAGGGATTTTGTCAAGATTCATGACCATGATAAGTAGAGCAAGCATGATGTAGCTGACCGCCATAAATGGCACGACAATTTCAGCAAAGCTTGCAATACGCTTGATACCGCCTAGGATAATCACGCCCACCGCAACCACAACAACCGCCATGACAGCGATGCGTAGCGTGCCGACTTCTAGCCCTAAGAAATTGACCAAGTTGCCTTCGCCTGTGATGCGAGTTACCGCACTGGCAACGCCGTTAGCCTGCACCCCTGGTAGGAACACGCCACACGAGATAATCATCGCCACCGCAAAGAGAATGGCGTACCATTTTTGTCCCAAGCCTTTTTCAAAATAATAGGCAGGGCCACCACGGTATTGACCTGTGATAGGGTCTCGCTCCTTGTAGATTTGCGATAATGTACTCTCAGCGTAAGCGGTGGACGCTCCCAAAAATGCCACCACCCACATCCAAAACACCGCCGAAGGGCCACCAAAGCCGATGGCAGCCGCCACCCCTGCAATGTTACCCACGCCCACACGGTTGGCAAGTGCCACCACAAATGCCTGAAAGGACGAAATCCCGTCATCACTTTTGGTTTTACTAAATACAAGGCGTACCATCTCGCCAAACAGACGTAACTGCACAAAACGGGTCATGATGGAATAAAATAGTCCTGCCCCAAGACATAGATAAATCAAGGCAGGACTCCAAATAATCCCGTTTAGCCAATTAATAATCTCATTCATAGTCATCGCTCCCTATGCGTTTGCAATCATGACAAATAAAAAGTAAAATTAACGCTCAGCTTAGCCGATTGATTTGACAAAACAAACCGCAAGCAATTTGTCCATATCTAAAAATCCAAAGCCATCAATCAATGAGTATTTTAAGCTAGATACGTTAAATAAAAGGTAGTAGTCTAAAAAGTATGCCAAACTAGGTTTTCCGTTCGCCCTGAGCCTGCCTGCGGGTAGGAAAACCGTTAGGCTTCCCAAGCTCGCTACGAACGGTTTTCTTTGTAGCATACTTTTTTAAAAAAATCTACAATTTTTTAATGTTTTTTACAATTTTTTTGGTTTTATTAAGTTTTTTTATTTATATTTTTAAGATAAATTTAATATAAGACAATGGCAAAAACCTTGTCAATGCCAATTATTCATCTTGTAAATGCCAATTATTCAAAGACAAGCTACATTTTTTTACTTGCATTTGACGGACAAATCTTTATTATAAGCATGACTTTTATTTTATATTCAAAAGGCAATTTATGAAAAAACTCATCACATCAGCCTTGCTTACCAGCACTTTGACCCTATCAGGTTGTGGCTATAACAACTTACAAGCCCTAGACGAAGACACCAACGCCAAATGGTCGGAAGTGGTGAACCAATACCAACGCCGTGCCGACCTTGTACCAAACCTTGTGGCGGTGGTGGAGCGTTATGCCGAACACGAAAAAGAAGTCTTGACCGAAGTCGCCCAAGCCCGCTCTCGTGTCGGTAGCGTTCAGCTGACCCCTGAGACCCTAAACGACCCTAACGCCATGAAAGCCTATACGGACGCTCAGGCAGGCATGACATCTGCCCTATCTAGGCTTATGATGGTAACCGAAAACTACCCACAGCTTAAAGCAGACGGTATGTTCCAAGACTTGCAAGCCCAGCTAGAAGGCACCGAAAACCGCATTACGGTGGCTCGTAATAACTATATCCAAAGCGTGCAAGGCTATAATACAACGGTTCGCCAGTTCCCAACCAACCTAACCGCCAAGGTGTTTGGCATGCAGACCAAAGCCAATTTTAGCGTAGAAAATGAACAAGCCATTAGCACCGCACCGACCGTGAATTTTGGTAATAATAGCAATAATGCCAATACAGGCTCGGCAACGGCTACTGCTCAATAACCTTGCGTGTTTTGTAAGGGCGAGTTACATTCGCCCTTATTCCCTATTGTTAAAAATTCATTAAAATTATCATAAAAAGGCAACCCATGACCCCAATCACAACCCGTTATCGTTCATTATTTGCCACGCTTGGCATGAGTGTGGTGCTTGGGGTCGGTGTACCTGCTTTTGCCAATAACACGGCAACCGCTACCACCCCTAGCTCTGAAAACACCGCCACAGCAACCGCCAGCGCCCAAAGCGAAGGGCAAGCGGTGGAGAATTTGATTGTTTTAAATGAATTAAATAAAGCCAAAAATCAAGCCCAAAATCAACAATCCCAAAATCAAGCCCAAGCAGACAGCCAAAACCAAGCCACACCACGCCAATCCACCGCCCCTGCCGTCTCTCATGACAAGCTGATTTTAAATAACCCCGTTGTTGATGAAGCCCACATCTTGACCGCCAGCGAAAAGGCTCATTTGGAGACTCAGCTAAGACGGATTTATGATGACGGTCTGGCTCAAATGGCGGTGGTGATTGTGCCAACCACGGACGGCATGGATATTTTTGATTATGCCATTAATGTGGCGAATCGTTGGCAACTTGGGCAAAAAGACACTGACGAAGGCATTTTAATGGCGGTGGCGATTAACGACCGCAAGTTGCACATCGTTACAGGTTATGGCGTGGAAGGGGTGTTGCCCGATGCCAGTTTGAACCGCATTATCCGTGAAGACATCACACCCAGTTTTAAGACAGGGGCATACGCCCAAGGTATATCGGCAGGGATTGCACGCATTGACGAGCGGCTACGAGCCGACCCCGAGACCCTTGCCCGAGCGGATGCACGGCAGGTCAGTACCGATGAAGAGATTAGCGTGGTGCCGTTTTTTATTTTTGCCATGTTTTTTGGTACGGTGTTAAGCGGTGCTTTGGGGCGGTTTTTGGGGGCGAGCGTATCCACAGGCGGTTTTGTGCTACTGGCGACTTTGTTTGGCGTGGGGCTACTGACCGCCATTGGAGCAGGCATTTTGCTTTGGATATTGCTCATTCTTGGCGTGTTTTTAAATGGCGGACGCCGTGGCGGTGGTACTTATGTCGGTGGGGGCGGATTTGGTGGCTCTGGCGGGGGCTTTGGGGGCGGTGGGTTTGGCTCAGGTGGCTTTGGCGGTGGCGGTGGCGGATTTGGCGGTGGCGGAGCAGGTGGCTCTTGGTAATTGATTGAAAAACAAGGATAAAATATGAGACACATTCCCCAAAAAAGCCTAGCACGCCTGTTTCGCCAGATTGTTTTTGTGCCATTTTTGCACAATCGCTGGCTAACTGCCGAACTTAAAATCGCCCTTGCCGAGCGTATCGCCCGAGCCGAAAAAGGACATCGGGGCGAGATACGCCTTATCATTGAAAATCATCTGCCAGTCGGTATCGCCTACGACAACGACTGCCGTGGGCGTGCCTTACAGCTTTTTGGCGAATATGGCGTGTGGGACACCGCTCACAATACAGGCGTGCTGATTTATGTCAATCTGTGCGAGCATGACCTTGAAATCATTGCCGACCGTGGCATTGATACGTATGCCTGCGATGACTGGCAAAATCTTTGCCAAAATACGCTAGATTATTTTAAAAAAGGCGACATGGCGGACGGCTTGGGGTGGCTTGTTGATGAGATTGGGCGACTTTTGAATCAATATTTCCCTTGCGATGATACAAGTGGTAATGAGTTACCTGATAATGTGGTGTATTTAAGGTAGGCTAAAATGAACGCAACACAGCTTTTTATTGGACTTATCACGCTCTTTATCGGACTGTTTGTCATCGCCTTAGCTAACCCCTATTTTGCCAAAAAGCCTGCCAGTATTGATGATTTTAAAAAAGAACTTAGTCGGCTACTACCTAACCATGACCTAATGATAAAACACGGTTCGCAGTCTCGTATCATCGTAAGCCTTGACGGCATTCAAAAGGCGATTGTGATTATGGATAAGCCAAAGGCGGATTATGTCATGGGTGGTTTGCCGATTTTTACCACGGATAACGTGGGCGGGTTAAAACCCATTGCTGATAAAATCGGGGTGAGTGCGGTGGTGGTGAATTAACTTAATTTGCTCTAGAAATTTTTAGGGCGTGCCTACCTTTGATGTTTGCAATAAAAATGAGAAAAATCGCATGTCTTTCAAGGAAAAGTCTGCCATTGATATTGAAGTACACGCCACAGAATGAAAGAGTACTACGGTTTCCGTAGTAAAATTCAATTTTGTTGGCTGTATCAACAAGGATTTTGACATAGAAAAACAATCCGACCACTTAATTTTTAAGATTAAGTAAAAATCTTAAAATTTGCCTGATTAAGTGGTCGGATAGCTATTTTTTGTGCAAAAATTAACTTAAATTGTCAAATTTTACCATATTTTATAAGAATGTTATCAATGTCTAACACGCCCTAAATAAAATGATGTTTTAAAAAATTTATAAAACCACCACACGGTTGCCAGGCTTAAAAATCCCACCAATAATAAAAACCCATCAAGGATAGATACATTCTACAAAACGAAAAATGACTACGGTTTTTGTTCGTGGTGAGTTATGCCTACCCATGATGGAAGCCAACCTTCAACAAGCTTAGGATGAACGGTTTTTGTGGTAAATTCGATTTTGTTGGCTGTATACCCTAAATCAATCCCAAAGCCACAAGTCCCTTAAATATCCCATCGTCATCATGGCGTGGGCAGACATAGTCCGCCACGGCTTTTAGGTCGGGGTGGGCGTTACCCATCGCCACGCCAAAGCCGATCGATGAGAGCATTTCGATGTCATTTAGCCCATCACCAAAAGCAACAGCGTCCGCCATGGACAGACCCAGTGCGTCCAGCACCGAGCGAATGCCCCGAGCCTTTGAGCCGTAGACATCTAGGATGTCCACGCCAAAAATGTGCCAGCGTACGGTTTTTAGGTCGTCTCTTAGGGCGGATGAGAGCTGAGTGGTGTGGTTATTTTCATAAAATGCCAGCATTTGATAGACGGGTGTACTCATGTCAAACGACTCTGCCACACGATAGGGGATGTGTAGTGATGTTAAGGCTTGTGCCATGTATTCATCGGGACTGATTGTGACAATCTCATCACGGGTCATGTAGCCATGGGCGATACGTTCGCTTTGTAGATGGGCGGTGGTGTGGGTCAGCTGAGCGTGCGTTAAGGGAAAATGGGTCAGGCATTTACCCTGATACTCGTTATACTGCCCGTTAATCGTCACAAAAATGTCAATGCCAATCTCGTCGATAAGCTCATTAATACAAGGTGGAAACACACACAGACCACGCCCTGTGGCTATGGCGACTATGATACCACGCTCTTTTAGGGCGTGCAGAGCGGTTTTGGTGCTGTCTAAAATGTGATTTTCGTATTTGATGTAGAGCGTGTCATCGATGTCAAAAAAGACGATTTTAGGGGCGATGAGGGTGGTGGCAGGCGTGGTGTTCATGTGTGTTTTTCATTGAAAATTTACCTATTTTATGCAAAAATAACCAGATTTGCAAATCTTGCTGATTTGTGATGTTTTCAACCTAAAAGACACCAAAAGGCAACTCATGACCACATCAGATTTAGAACCAACCCTGCACCAACGCCGTATCATCTATCAAGCTCGCCGTGGCTTAAAGGAGCTTGATTTTTATATTGACCCCTATGTCAAAAATCATTATCTGACCGCCAGTGAACAAGAACAGCTTGCCTTTGAGCGACTACTAGAACACGAAGACCCTGATTTATTGCTGTTTTTTTTGGGGCAGGCAAGTCCTAATGATGCCGAGATAGGCTCACTCATTGATAAGATAAAAGCACTTAGACACACCCAATTGCTTTGATGTTTATTGATACTGCTGTCGCTCAAGTCGCTCATGACCTACCCATCAAGGCTGGTGTGCTTATCATCACGCTGTTACTGATGGCGGTGATGGGTATGCCGTGGTGGCAGTCTGCCATGGTGGGCGTGGTGTGGGCGGTGTGCCTGTGGATGGATAAAATGCGTGCCATCCCGATACATGAGCTGTCCACCCATGCCCCTGATGATGTGTGGTATCTGGGCATGTATGATGGGGTGGATAGGCAGGTATGGCAGGCGTATCTGTCGGATGTGGTGGTGATGGGACGAAGGGTGACGATGACGTTTCGTGTTGTTGTGCCGTTTGAGATAACGCACCGAGTAACCATTCATCATCGCATGATGTCAGAGCAGGATTTTCGCCGATTGGCATCACTAAAAATATAGGAAGAGCCGATGACCACGCCTATTTATACCGCCAAAGCCGTCAAAGACTGGGAGAATCGCTGGTTTAAAGATGGTAACAGCTCGTTTGGTCTGATGAAACAGGCAAGTCTTGCACTGTGTTTACATATCATTGATTTTATCGATAAAAACAACATCGCCCAAGCTGACATCATCGCATGGTGTGGCGTGGGCAACAATGGTGGGGATGGCTATCTGACGGCAAAATATCTGGCAGAGAGACTGGATAATAAGCATTTTAACGTACAAATCATCGCCCCAAATCCGCCAAAAAGTGCGGACGCTGTCCGTGCTAGGTCGCCATGTACAGGCATGCCAATGTGTGATGATGTGGGCGGTGTCATTCGCAAATTTGAAAAAGTGATACATCTGGACGCGTTGTTTGGCAATGGACCAGACAGAGAGCTTGACAAAGCATATCAAGACATCATTCACGCCTTTAACGCTCAAACAGGCACCAAAATCGCTCTTGACGTGCCAAGCGGTCTGCACCCTGATAGGGGTATTCCCATGCCTGTGTGTGCGGACGTGGATATGACCTTGTGTGTCATGGGGCTAAAAATGGGGTTGTTTGTCGGGGTGGCAAAGGATTTTGTTGGAAAAGTCATCAATCTGCCCTTGATACCGCCTGATGATGAGCTGTTGGCGGTGGCGTATTTGTCGGATAAACCCAAAATACCCACACGCCAAAGTACCGCCCACAAAGGCGACTTTGACACGGTGGCGGTCGTGGGCGGTCATCGGTGTATGGGCGGGGCGGTCATCATGGCAAGCCAAATGGCGATGAGCATGGGGGCAGGGCGAGTTACGGCGGTTTGCCACACCACGCACCACAATGCCATGCTGACACGCTCGCCCAATGTCATGGTGGCGGACATTGACGAGATGAGTGCAGGGGGCTTGGTAGGGTTTGACCGTGTGGCGTTTGGCATGGGGCTTGGGCGTGATGCGTGGGCAGAGATGATTTTTGATAAAGTCATGGATGGGGTAGCCCATCACGCCTTTGATAGGGTGGTGCTGGACGCTGATGCGTTGTACTTTTTGGCAAAAAATCCATGCAAACTGCCCGATCATGTCATCTGTACGCCCCATTCGGCAGAGTCGGCACGTCTGCTTGGTGTGAGTGTGGCGGACGTGGATAATGACAAGCTGGGTGCGCTGTATCGTTTGCATGAGCGGTATGGTGGGCAATGGGTCATCAAAGGGGCAAATACGCTAAGCTTTGATGGTACAAGGGTGCAAGTTTGCCCATTTGGTAATGCCTTTATGGCAACCGCAGGCATGGGGGACGTACTGGCGGGTATGCTTGTTGGGGCGGATATGAGTGTGCATGACGTGGTGGCGTGGCACGCTCTTATGGGCGATAGGCTTGCTGACGGGGCGATGTTTGGCATTCATGCGTGCAACATGTCAGGCGTGGCAGGCGACATGGCTTGAAATCAGACAGGGAAAAATAGACAAAAAGTCAAGGTCTCACAGACAGGATAAAGCAAATATGGTCTGCCAACTTTGAAATAATACTGCGTCAAACTCGCTCGTAGTACTACTTGTACAACTTCGCTTGTTTTCCTTGTCTTATTTCAAATTTATTTGGCTATATCATCAAAAAATTGGCAAATGATTGTTTTTACTTGTCATTTTTTATGGCTAAAATTTGCCAAAAATTTATCCCCAAAAGCTGTGGATAAGCCTGTGGATAACTTTGTAATTTTATGTGAAAATGCTGTAATGATGGGCGATGACGGTTAATTGATTGAAATTTATACATAATTTTATAAAAAATAATCCATTTAAAATCAATAACTTGTAAGTATGAATTTGTTTAGATTCTGATAGATTGGACATTTATCGTAAAATGTTTCACGCACCATTAAGAATAAAACACCCTGTGGATAAGTGTGAATTTTTGACATTTACCAAAGATTTGACCAAAAAAATCCTGCCATAACGACAGGATTTTTTATTGGGTAGTCAATAGCTGACAGCTAGGCGATTACATCATACCGCCCATGCCACCCATACCGCCCATGCCAGCACCCATATTAGGGGCTTCTGGGGCAGGTTTGTCGGTAATCATCACTTCGGTAGTGAGCATAAGACCTGCCACGCTGGCGGCGTGTTCTAGGGCAGAGCGAGTTACCTTGGCAGGGTCAAGAATACCCATTTCTAGCATATCGCCATACTGACCTGTGGCAGCGTTGTAGCCGTAGTTGCCAGAGCCGTTTTTGACTTCATTGACAATCACAGACGCTTCATCGCCAGCGTTGGTTACGATTTGGCGAAGTGGGGCTTCCATAGCACGGCGTAGAATATTGATACCTGCGTTTTGGTCGTCATTGTCGCCTTTGAGCTCAGCCAATGCAGACAACGCACGTACTAGGGCAACACCGCCCCCTGGTACGATACCTTCTTCTACCGCCGCACGGGTGGCGTGTAGAGCATCATCAACACGGTCTTTTTTCTCTTTCATTTCGGTTTCGGTAGCAGCACCGACTTTGATGACCGCCACACCGCCAGAGAGTTTGGCAACACGTTCTTGCAGTTTTTCTTTGTCGTAATCAGACGTGGATTCTTCGATTTGACGTTTGATAGATTCAACACGGCTGTCAATTTGAGCCTTGTCGCCTGCTCCGTCCACAATCACGGTGTTTTCTTTGCCAACGGTGGTTTTCTTAGCTGTGCCTAGGTGTTCAAGTGTGGCAGTTTCAAGAGACAGACCCACTTCTTCTGAAATCACCACACCACCTGTCAAAATGGCAATGTCTTGGAGCATGGCTTTACGTCTGTCGCCAAAGCCAGGGGCTTTAACGGCACAGGTTTTTAGACCGCCACGCAAGTTGTTTACCACAAGTGTCGCCAACGCTTCATTTTCTACGTCTTCGGCGATGATAAGTAGCGGACGGCTGGTTTGCATGACTTGTTCTAGTAGTGGCACAATCTCACGGATATTGGCAATCTTTTTGTCCACTAGCAGGATGTAAGGATTGTCAAATTCACAAGTCAAGCTGTCTTGTTTATTGGCAAAGTAGGGGCTGATATAGCCACGATCAAACTGCATACCCTCAACCACTTCTAGGGTGTCTTCAAAGCCTGAACCCTCTTCTACGGTAATCACGCCTTGCTTGCCGACTGTTTTCATGGCCTCACTGATTAGCTCGCCAATCTTGGTATCGGAGTTGGCTGAAATTGAACCCACCTGAGCAATCGCTTTAAAGTCATCGGCAGGGGTGGATAGAGCGTGGATTTGCTCAACCGCAACACGGGTTGCCTTGTCAATGCCACGTTTTAAATCCATAGGATTCATGCCAGCAGCGACAGTTTTCATGCCCTCTACTAGAATGGCTTGGGCAAGTACGGTGGCAGTCGTTGTGCCGTCCCCTGCCACGTCATTGGTTTTTGAAGCCACTTCACGAACCAATTGAGCACCCATGTTTTCAAATTTGTCTTCAAGCTCAATCTCTTTTGCCACGCTCACACCGTCTTTGGTAATGGTTGGAGCTCCAAAAGACTTGTCAATCACCACGTTGCGACCTTTTGGCCCTAGGGTAACTTTGACTGCGTCTGCTAGGATATTGACACCGTCAATCATTTTTTCGCGGGCGGATACGCCAAATTTTACATCTTTTGCCATGTTTATTCTCTCTTATTTGGTGGTAAGGTGCGTACCACGCACCACATTTAAAATATCAATCTAAAACGGTGCGTACTACGCATCTTACGGCTGTGAATTAATTTGAAAGGATTAAGAAAACTGTTTGTGGTGAGCTAAGTCGAACCATGAAAAGGTTTTCTTTCACCCTTCGATAAACTCAGGGCGAACAGAAAACCTAATTATTCAAGCACGCCCAAAACATCAGATTCTTTCATAATCAAAAGCTCTTCGCCGTCCACTTTGACGGTTTGACCTGCATATTGACCAAATAGCACTTTGTCGCCCACTTTAACATCTAGGGGACGTACGCCACTTGAAAATAGGCTAACGTTGTCCACAAGCTGACCGTTACCCACGGCAATCACTTCGCCTTGTTGGGGTTTTTCTTGGGCAGAACCTGGAAGCAGGATACCGCCTGCGGTTTTTTGCTCTTCTTCGGTACGGCGAACGACAATACGATCGTGTAAAGGACGGATTGGCATAAAATTTCTCCATTAACTTGTTAGGGATACTGGCAAAACCAGATTGTTTGTAAAAATGGTGTTTAGGGGCAAATTTTTCAAGATAATTTTTTAAAAATTTATCACTCACACAGTATCACTTTTTTATCAAACTGTATTTTTGGGTCAAGCAAGTACTGCACCACATAGCCGTCTACGCACGCATTCATGCCCGATAAACTCACGGTATGACCGTGATAAGGGGTGTAGATGAGCGTATCGTCAAAGCGTTTTGCCATATTAACCGCATTGGCAAGCGGTGTGGCAAGGTCGTATTTTTGGGCGACAAAGAGCAGGTTTGGCGTGTCGTTTGTGATAAGGTTTTCATTTAAATCATCGGTCGCTTGCCATTGCCAATAGTAGCAAGCGTCCAGATAATCATCATCAGAACGCTCTTTAATATCATCATAACGAACCTCACTATCGATGATTTTGGCTTGTTTGATGTAGTCGTCTCGGCTAAGTTTGGGGGCGGAGTCGGCACAGTTCACAAGGGATAAGGCATCTTTACTAAACCCTTTTTCGCCAAATTCGGACAATCGTAGCTGAGTGTTAAACTCGCCCGTCTCGCCCCTGTCAAGCTCGCCAAGCATTGTCATCATGTCCGCCCAATAGGCACTGTCGTTGATGTTCTCATTAATAATGGCTAGGATACTTTGGCTGTCTATGGTGTCGCCATTTTTGTCGGTTAAGTTTTTGGCAGAGATGTCGGCTAATTTGTTGATAAATGCGGTGTTTGGGTCTTGGGAGTTGTCAAAAATACAAGTGTCTTGGCAGCTTTTGATAAAGGCATCAAAGGCGATTTGGGAGCCTTTGTACTGATTTTTTAAAATGGTAAATAGGCTCTCGCTCGTATCCACCACCCCGTCCGCCACGCCTGCTCGCAAGTGCGTGGGGTAATGCTCGGCATATTTGGCGACAAGTTTTGTGCCGTATGAGTAGCCCACCATGCTCCACACGTCCACGCCAAGCTGAGTGCGAATGCTGTCTAGGTCTTTGACGACTTCTTTTGAGCTGATAAAGGGCAAAATGTCCGCCCCTGTGTGCTGTATGCAAGCGTCCATATAGGCTTTGGCACTCGTGTTGCCCTGCTCGTCCGTCTCGTCCACGCCACCGCAGTCTATGGCAGGGGCAGACGGGGCAACCCCACGGGGAGCATAGCCCAATACGTTAAAATTGTCCTTAACCGTTTGCCCATAGTCATCAAACAACGTCATGCTCATATCAAGGCTATGACCGCCCGGCCCGCCGTTTAGGAGCAACAACTCGCCAATGGGACTGCCCTTAGTAGGCAAACGGGTAAGCGGTATGGCAAAGGTTTTGCCATAAGGCTTGGTATAATCCACAGGCACATTGACGGTCGCACATTGCAGTCGCACGGACGGCGGTAAGCTAAACCACGACCAGTAGGCAGGGCGATAGCAAGAATGCCAAGTAATGTCGCCTTGTTTGGTAGACCCACTAATAAGGTATAAGTAAAAGCACAGTAAAATGGCGATAAGTGCGATGATAAAAATAGTGATATATTTTAAAAATGATTTTAATAATTTTAAAGTCATACAAAACCCACAAACTAACAAATTTTAAAAGTTATATGATAACATAAAATGTAACAAAATATGCATAATGATTAGTTTGCTTTATGATAATGGCAAATAAAATATACCCCACTCTCAACT
>NZ_MUXV01000007.1 GCF_002014975.1 Moraxella bovis | reverse complement strand
TTCTCCGTATTTATATAAAATTCATATATGGCAGAGCTTGCGATGGGAGACATTCAACCTGTATTAAATTTCTGTTATCAACGACCGAATCTCATCAGTGCTTGTTTGCTTGGGTCACAGTCGCCATCACGCACATCTACGACAGTTACCCCTTCATCAATAAAACTGTGAGCCGAACAGCGATTGCCAAAGGTCTTGGTAAACTGTTGTCCGTTTTGTTCAAGCGTGGCACACACAGGCATGTATTCCATGGTGCAGTGCTTGGTGGGCATGGCAAGTTTTGGCAGGGTGGATGAGTCTGGCTCTGCGATGTCGGTGGCGATGGGTTCGGCAGGGGTCGCTGTTGGCGTCGCACAGGCGGTCAGTAGTAATGGACAAAGTAGGATAAGGTATTTCATGAGCACTCCGAGCTGAGCTATTGATTGGTATGTTCATTGGGGTATTTTATATCACAAACCGTCCTGCTCTCAACTTTATTTTATAACCCATTGATAAATATGGATTAATCTAATAATTTACAAAAAACATTTGCCAAATCGGATAATCTGGCGTATAATGCACCGCTAATTTTACACGCACAAACCGATACACAATGCTAAAACGAACAAGCAACCGTATATCCAAAGGCTAGGCAGATGACTGCTTAGCCTTTTTCGGTTTTTTGATGTGTATTTTTTTCATTTTTTGCCATAAGGGGCTGTTATGTTAAGACTAAGTTATGAAGCATTGACCTTTGATGATGTACTGCTACTACCTGCTTATTCAGAAGTGTTACCCAAAGATGTGAGCCTATCCACTCGCCTGACTCGTGAGATTAACCTAAATTTGCCAATCCTATCGGCGGCGATGGATACCGTTACCGAATCAAAAATGGCAATCGCCATGGCGCAGCTTGGCGGTATGGGTATTATCCACAAAAATATGGACATCGCTCGTCAAGCCAGCCGTGTCCGCCATGTCAAAAAGTTTGAAGCAGGCACGGTTGCCGACCCCATTACCGTAAGCCCTGACACAAGCGTGGGCGAGCTACTTCGCATTACTCGTGAAAACCACATCTCAGGCGTGCCTGTGGTCGACGACAACCGTCAAGTGGTGGGGATTGTAACGCACCGTGATTTGCGTTTTGAGACCAACCTTGACCAACCTGTCAAAAATGTGATGACCCCAAAAGATAAGCTCGTTACCGTCAAAGAAGGCGAATCTACCGAGAGCATCAAACGCTTACTGCACACGCACCGCATTGAAAAAGTGATTGTGATTGATGATGAATTTCGCCTAAAAGGGCTAATTACTGTCAATGATTTTAGCAAAGCCGAAAATAACCCGAACGCCGCCAAAGATGCCCAAGGTCGCTTGCGTGTGGGGGCGGCAGTTGGTACAGGGGCGGACACCGAAGCCCGTGTGGAAGCGTTGGTGGAAGCGAACGTGGACGTGATTGTGGTGGATACCGCTCACGGTCATAGCCGTGGCGTGATTGACAAAGTCGCCTTTATCAAGAAAAAATACCCCCATATCCAAGTCATCGGCGGTAACATTGCCACAGGCGATGCCGCTCTTGCCCTACTAGACGCTGGGGCGGACGCTGTCAAAGTCGGCATTGGACCTGGCTCTATCTGTACCACTCGTATCATCGCAGGTATTGGCGTGCCACAGATTAGTGCCATTGACAACGTGGCGACTGCCTTGCAAGAGCGTATTCCGCTCATCGCTGACGGTGGCATTCGTTTTTCTGGCGACATGGCAAAGGCTCTGGCGGCAGGGGCAAGCTGTATCATGGTGGGCGGACTCTTAGCAGGGACAGAAGAAGCCCCTGGGGAGATGGAGCTGTATCAAGGTCGCTATTATAAGGCATATCGTGGCATGGGGTCGCTTGGGGCGATGAGCGGACAAAATGGCTCGTCTGACCGCTATTTCCAAGATGCCAAAGAAGGCGTGGAAAAACTTGTCCCAGAAGGTATTGAAGGGCGTGTGCCATACAAAGGCTCGGTAACAGGCATCATCAATCAGCTTGCGGGCGGTCTGCGTTCATCCATGGGCTATACAGGCTGTGCCACTATCGAAGAGCTACGCACCAAACCTGAGTTTATCAAAGTAACATCGGCAGGCATGAAAGAGTCGCACGTTCATGATGTGCAGATTACCAAAGAAGCTCCAAATTATCGTCAAAGTTAAAGACTTATCAAAGCTAATTTGCAAGATGATAAAATCCGCTCAATCAAGGTTGGGCGGATTTTTGTTATAGCGTATATATCTTGTATGCAACCCATACCGCCCCAATCGCCATAACCGTCCAATACACTTTGGCGGTTGATGTCATGCGTTCGTCATTACCGATATAAAACGGCTCATAACGTGGCGGGAATTTGTTTGATGAGTGCAAAAATCTCTTTCTCGTTGATGAGTGTTCGTCCATAACAGCAAGTATTTAATACCAAAAATTCATCATCGCCTGTCTTTAAGCTTATATCCATGCGATACACCATAAATCCAAAACGGTGATTTGCTTGAATGTGCAGTGATAAATCCGCAATGTCGTCAAACCCTATGAGTTTATCATTAAAAATACCCCGACCAATGATATAATCTTTATCAATGATAAGCATGGGTTTTTTGGTGATTAAATTTTTTAAAAAGATAATCAGAAAAAATAACCAAAACAAGCCCGATAATAAAATAGCCCCATTGATAAACCAACTACCAACATCAGATAACACATACCAAAAACAATAAGTCGCCCCGATACAAACGGCAAAAATAAAAAGCTGTATCACAAGGGAGCGTTGGGTAGGATATAGATATAGGGGCAAGCGAAAATTAACCATGTTTTTACCGTCATTTCATCAAATGACCAACAACCAATATCAGCACCACAAAACCAATCATAAACAATCCCCATGTTGTCATTCGGTCATGAATGTCCATATCAAAATCTTCAAATGTGGGCGGTATGTTGCCTTGATGAACTTGATTGATAAGATGAAAGATTTCTTTTTCATTTATCATTACTGTTTCATATTTCATACTTCTAATCGGCAGGTGTAATTTTTTGCCAGTATTTAATAAGATAGCAGTATGCCAATGTTTCACGTCTTGATGAGTATGATAATCCAATTCTAACGAGCGAATGTCTTTAAAAGCAATGGCGTTATTTTTATTAAATAATCTTTTTAATAATTCATGTCCGCCACTAATGCGATAACGGGCAATTACCAAAACGGGCTTGGAGTTGATGAACGAGATGACACACGCCAAGATAACCAACGCCTCAAAAATCATCAGTGCCATAGATAGGGCAATAATAAACCATTCGTCAGCAATCACACTAACAGTCCGCCCAAGCCAAAACATCGCACCGCCAAAAGCCAAAGAAAATAGCAGGAATTTATTGGAATGATAAAGCTCTATCGGTAGGGGGACTTTATTGCTCATGCGTGTTTAATTCCCATGATAATCGCCAATAATAGCATACTTGTCATAAAGACAATCATCAATAAACCGCCTACATTGACTCTGTCAAAAATCTCTATTTTTGTTGCAGGAATGATTAAAACATCTCGACCCTGATAGGCTTGATTGATTAGGTCAAATAGCTGTTTTTCATCAAGAT
Source organism: Moraxella bovis (assembly GCF_002014975.1). Classification (GTDB taxonomy): domain Bacteria; phylum Pseudomonadota; class Gammaproteobacteria; order Pseudomonadales; family Moraxellaceae; genus Moraxella; species Moraxella bovis. The sequence continues at coordinate 51,610 of NZ_MUXV01000007.1, read as the reverse complement.
GTAAATGATTGTGGCGATAGGCATTCAAAGATATTTGTTGTATATCATTATTTTTATGGATTTGTATGTACCAAAATTTAAAATCACGATAGCTTTGATAATCCAATATGCCAACATCTTGGTTGTGGGCTTGAATGTCCCTAAAATAAATTGCTTGCTGTGTGATGTGAAAAAATGAAAGGTGGTCTTTATCAATAACAAAGAAAGACTCATCTCTGACCACTTTAAAAAACTGATAAAAAGCAAAACCCAAAGCAATCAAAAATAAAACACCAAATAAAATTCTGATAAAAAATTCATCTTTGGCAACCCAAAATCCCAAACCAAATAATACCGCCAAAAAATATAAAACACAATCAATGCCCAATGTACTCGCTTTTTGGGATATAAGATTAGGGGCAGGGGAATTTTATCGCTCATGGTTATGTCTGGGGTAATTTAAAATGCTCTCATAAGGGCGAATAATTATATCCGCCCCTAACAATCTTTTTAAGATACCATTGGTTTTAAAATATCATTAACGCTACTTTTTAATCCCTGTGTATTTCTCAAAATTCTCGGCATAATCATCGATATTATCGCTAAGCATTTTTTGGTATTGCTCGGTATAAAAAGCGATGATGTCCGCTTTTTCTTTGACAAAATCCGACCCCTTGACAAAACCAATGCTCGCTGCTGACACCGCAAAACGAGCAGCGGCATAAGTCAAAGACGCTGCCACTTGCCCTGCGTGGGAGTTTGGCGATAATTGGCTGTTGGCAAGGGTAATCACGCTGTCCGCCCGCTCAAAAAAGGCATTGGCATCTTGGGGTAATTCGGCGGTGTTGTTGGTCATTTGTTCGTTAAGGTTTGACATAAATTTTCCATAAGCTTGATAAAAATTAACAAAAGCCAGTTTTTGACTGGCTTTTGTGGATAAAGAACTTTAAAATTACCACAAATTTATAATTATGTGGGCGTAGGGACGTGCTGAGCATGTCCGATAAATCGCCATATCATCAAGGGCGTGTTCAACACGCCCCCACAAAGCCTGCGGTAAATATCAAATTTGTTAGATATATTTTGGCAAATCACCAATTCGTATCCGCTTTAATCGCTTCTACTTTATCGGTTTTTTCCCAAGTAAAGGCATTGTCCGTACCATGTCGCCCAAAATGCCCATAACTTGCCGTGATTTCGTACATGGGTTGTAGCAAGTCCAGCATACGAGTGATACCATAGGGGCGTAGGTCAAAATGGGTGCGGATAAGGCGGATAATCTCATCATTAGACACATTGCCTGTGTTAAAGGTATTGACCGAGATAGAAGTCGGCTCTGCCACGCCAATGGCATAGGACACCTGCACTTCAATGCGGTCGGCAAGCCCTGCCGCCACGATGTTTTTGGCGACATAACGCCCTGCATAGGAGGCACTTCTATCCACTTTGGACGGGTCTTTGCCACTAAACGCACCGCCCCCATGACGAGCCATACCGCCATAAGTATCCACGATGATTTTACGCCCAGTCAGACCTGCGTCCCCCACAGGACCGCCGATGACGAATTTGCCTGTTGGGTTGATGTGGTATTTTGTGCCTGCGTGGAGCAGTTCGGCAGGAATGACTTGTTTGATAATCTCTTCCATGACCGCTTCATATAGGTCGGCTTGACTGATGTCGGGGTCATGCTGAGTGGATAGTACCAACGCATCTACCGCCAGTGGGCGATGATTGTCATCATAGCGTAGGCTTACCTGTGCCTTAGCGTCTGGGCGTAGCCATGAGAGCGTGCCGTTTTTACGCAGTTCGGCTTGGCGTTCCATAAGGCGGTGTGATAGGGCAATGGGAGCGGGCATAAGTACGTCTGTCTCAACGCATGCATAGCCAAACATCAAGCCTTGGTCGCCTGCCCCTTGCTCTTCGGGGTGGCTTCTGTCCACGCCTTGGGCAATCTCGGGCGACTGCTTGCCAATCATGTTGATGACCGCACAGCTTGACCCGTCAAAGCCCAAATCGCTATGGTTGTAGCCGATTTTATTGACCGTACGGCGGACGATGGCTTCCACATCAATGTTGGCGGTGGTGGTAATCTCGCCCGCAAGCACAACCGCCCCTGTTTTGGTTAGGGTTTCGCACGCCACACGAGCGTTTTTGTCTTGGGTCAAAATCTCATCAAGTATGGCATCTGAGATTTGATCTGCCATTTTATCAGGGTGTCCTTCGGAGACGGACTCTGATGTAAATAATTGATAATTCATAAAAAATCACTTAAATAGATTAAAAAAACTTACGACATTCTGGTGGCTTTTCATTATTTGCCAAAAAACAAAAAGGCAAATCTAGGCTTGACAGAATGAGCAAAACTCTACATCGTAAGGCGAGAATATCTGAATTTTACTTAGATATTTGGCGGAAAATTATACCCCATTTTGGCGGATAAATGTAAAAAAATAGATGAAAAAAATTTGGCAAACCATGAAAAATTTTGTAGGGTTTGTTATTTTCCATGATTTTTTCACAATCATACAAAGAGCGAGTGATTATAATAATGCCAATTATCAACACAAAAGGCATACTATGACACAAAAATATGACATGACCGAGCTTTGGTCAAAATGGACGGTATTGGTATGGTTAAATGCTATTCTTGGATTGTTTCTTGGTGGTTTTTTAGAAATTAGGTTATGGACGTATAATATAGGTATCTTTTTTGGGGCGTTTTTCTTAACGGTGGTAACAGGTGGGATATTGTCCTTTGTGGGGGCGATATTAACGGCAGTGATTATGGCGATAATGATATTTGGCGATTATTTAAAAAATAATGGGGATAAAAGATGAATAATATTTGGTTAAAATGACAGGTCTGGTATGCTCCAATGCAATCGTTGGATTTTTATTCTTGGGGTCTTTTGGGGGTTATTTTAGTCATTGGGTAGAGACATTAAGTTTAATATTGGGCGTATTAGTATTTGTGCCTATTTATGTGATGATAGATAAATATGTCTTAGCACATTATCCGACATTTATTCTGATATTACATGATATGGTAATGGGTAGGATTTTATTACAATTTACCATTCTTATAGAATTTATGGTGGCGTTATCGGCGATAAAAATTTTAACGATAATAGCAGGGTTTTATTATATACCATATTTTAAGGGTTTTATGCTGATGTTTATGTCGGGATTATTGGTGTCTGTTTTTGTTTTAGGATTGTCGTGGATTATTTTTAAAATTAAAACCTAAAATCCTGATAATTGTGGGTATTTTTCCCTAATAATTTTATAAAATCATTTTCATCAACCACTTGGCTATTTTCTAATAATGTCAAATTATCCATAGAAAATAACGGATTTTTGTATATCAAATAAATCATTTGTAAAAATAATTTAGCAAAAAATAAAGGAATATTGATGATAAAAATAGGCTGTTTTTGATAAAAATTATTGGCTAGTATCTGTAAATAATATTTTAATAAAATGGGCGAGCCTACCATATTTATTATTCCATTTTTTTGAAAAGATAAAAGATGTAAAAACCCTAACGCCACATCATCAATATGAACAGGCTGTATGATAAAATGACCGCCATTTGGCAAAACCCAAATCGGTAGTTTGGCAAGTCTCAAAAACAGCTTGATGCTTGCTCCGCCTTGTCCAAACACCAAAGACGGACGAATGATCGTTACGCTAAAATCATCATCTGCCAATAACGCCTTATCGCCACGCCCCTTACTACCCACAAAGGCAATGGGCGAATACTTGTCCGCCCCGAGTGCTGAAAGATTGAGCCAATGTTTTATGCCATTTTGTTTGGCGATAGTGGCAAGGCAGGCAGGCGTGTGATGATGAATGTTTTCCATAAAGGCGGTATCATCACTCATCACACCAACAGCATTAATCACCACATCAATATCATCAAATAAATCAGGCGGTATGATTGGATAATTAAAATCAAGCGTTTTTGATGATAGGGTTTTGATATGATATAAGGGATTTTGGCTTAATAAATCATAAATCTTTTTGCCAATAAATCCTGTATGACCGAATAATAAAATATTCATGGTTTTTTATGTTGATTTAATCGCTCTTTTGGTGGTAACTGACAAATGCTATTATCACATTCATTGATGTCTTGCACATTGCCAAACAGTTTTATGATAAGCCATTTGGGAATTTTATATCGATATTTTGCAAATAAAGGATAGATAATGGCACTTAATGGCTTGATGATTGGCAAGAGAAGTAGTTTGTTAAATTTTGTGTCGGCGGTTTTGTGTAAAAGTCGCACTGCTTTTATGCCTGTGTGCATGACATTATTATCATCTAATATACATAAATAAGTCATGGCGGTTAATTCATCAATAACATGCTTTTGTAATTCTGACAATCCGTCTTTTATGGGAATGATGTGGATATAATCGCTCTTGATATGATAGGCTTCGGTGCGACAAATGGGGCAAGTGTCATCATAATACATTTTAATCATAATTTATTCTCCAAAAAATAAATATTTTTGTCTTGAAATTCAAATCCCATAGAGAGTAATTGATTGGAAAAAACTTTTTGTCCATCTATCAATAAAGTTGCCATTTCACCAAGCAATAATCTTAAAAACCAAGATGGCAAATGAAATAAAGTGGGTTTATTTAATAATTGCCCAATCGTTTTGGTAAAGTCGGCATTGGTTATCGGATTGGGGCTTGTCAGATTATAAAATTGGTGAATGGGCAAATCATCGCTTTTATTTTTGGCAATGATAAACAGCACAGCACGCACCCAATCAGACATACTGATAAAACTTAATATCTGTTTGCCATCGCCAAGCCGTCCGCCAAGCCCCATTTTAAAGGCAGGTAGTAGACGAGTCATTATACCACCTTTGGGGTCTAGTACCACGCCTGTGCGAATGATAGCGACTTTTGTGGCGGAAATATCAGTGGTGGATAGGGCAAGATTCTCCCAAGTTTGACAAAGCTCGCTGGCAAAATCTTGACAAATGGGCGATGAATTTTCATCAAAAGTCGCATTGTCCGACACGCCATAATAACCAATCGCCGACCCGCTTATCAATAATGATGTGGGATTGTTTGTGATAAAGTTTAATATCGCTAAAGTGGGGTTTATTCTACTATCAAAAAGCCGTCTTTTTTGTTTACTGCTCCACCGTTTATCAGCAATTCCTGCCCCTGCTAAATTGATGATGACATCAATGGATATTGATAAATTTTTTAGGGCATTATAATCAATCACTTTGACATTATTCAAAATTGTTATTCTATTAGGATTTTGGCTTACCCAAATAATATGATGACCTAAGTTTAATAATACTAGGGTTAATTGTCGTCCCAAAAAACCGCTACCGCCAGTAATTAAAATGTTCATAAATTTTCCTTATTTTCTATCACAGATTTCGGTAATACAAACCACCCAATAATGAACGCTGATAATGCTCCCAATAATCCCATGAAACCCATTAAGGTTAAAATATAATAAATATCTTGCAATAATAATTCTCCTGTAAAAAATATAAATAAGAATACATATATGGCAGATATCATAAATCCTATTAGTTTTATGCTGATAAAATGCCTAAAATTTTTATAAAGTTTAAATTTAGTAATCAAATATCCTGTGGCAGTTGCAGGAATAAACCCAACAAATATCCCGATAAAACCTATGAATAACACGGCATCAATATATGCTGGAATGACTTTAATGCCGTCTGGTTCGCCCACCAATGCAAATAAACCAATTATTACGCCACCCACCAGACCACTCAAGATAGCATAGGTGTATAGTATTTTGTTTGTGGGATAAGTTACCTGATTCATAATAACTCCTACATCGGCTTAAATACCATGAAAAACACAATCCCCAATACCGCCAAAAATGCAGGATAGCCTGCCAATTCCCATTTTTTGGCATAATTCCAATAGGATTGGGGTAGGGCGGTGTCGCCATTGTCGTGCGATTGTTTGGCGATGTCTCGCATTTTTAGTTGCCACACGACCACAGGAAGCCAGCACGCCCCCGAAAAGAAAAACAGCAAAAGACTTGCCCAAATCCAAGTGGCAGAAAATGGCATGCTTAGGGCGTTCATGAGCCACAGCCCCGAGAAAAACTGAAAAAACACCGCAGGGGTGGTAAACCAAAAATCCGCCCGACACACCCAATGGCTGACGACCGATTGGGCAGGGACACAGCCACTGCGATTGGTTACGAACAGATAAAATGCCGTGCCAAAGCCTGTGCCTAAAATTATCATGGCGGATAAGATATGCAAGGTTTTGATGAGTTGATATAGGGTAAAGTCGCTCATGGTTTTTCCTTAGTCTACCATAATTTCTGTAAAAACAGAAAAAATTTAATAAAAAAATAGTAAGGCGTGCCCTAACTTATTTTGGGTTTGTGATACTCATATAAAAATATCACAATTGCCAAACTGGGTAGGGTTTTTATCATACTGCCAAAGGGGTGTAACAATTGTTCTATCAGTAATGTTTTTGGCAAAAGCGTTAAAATCAATGTATTATAGCCAATGATGATAATGATTTGGGCAAGCCAAAGCAGATAATGCGTGCGGTATTTGGTCATGATAAGTAGGGCAAATAACACATCAATGCTACTGGCTCCGATAAATAACACATTACCAATCACGCCATAAAATCCCATACTTTGTAATAAATCAAGCGATGATGAATGATTAAAAACTATGGGAACGATACCGCTATATAGCCATAATAAGGCAAGGGCGTGATAGATATAATTGGGTATTTTCATAAAATGCCTTTATTTTTAATAGATGATGATTGTTAATGTGATAAAATTTTGCTATGATAAATCTTTCTAAAAGACAAACATAAGTCTAAAAATACCTACTTTGACAACCATTTACCCCCCCAAGATTTTGAGACTCTTGATAATGCCTTAACCGCCTTTCATTAAAAGGTCTATTATGATAAAGCAAGGCGTTGGTATAAAAAACGTTTGGGCTGTTATGAAAAACCGTCCGTTCTAAAACGCAAACGCCAAAAAATGAAACGTCTATTAAGCCAACGACAAACTTATAATGCCCGTGTTTGTGATAACCCATTACCCAATCTTTGGCTAAAAATAGAATTGGATAAAAGCCTAGCACGAGATGCCCTCAATGCCGTTGGGCGTTAAGGTTTTGGATAAATATAACAGTTGCCAGTATCGCATAAGCCATTGATTTTATTTAATTTTACATCATAAACCGCTCCATACCACCATTTTACCAAATAGGCAGGGATTAAATGACGGCGTTTGGCAAAATACGGATAGGCGATATTTAATAAGGCATAAATCACAGGCAGATCAAATAACCAAAACGCCCCCACGCCAAATAGTCGTATATTTGCCGTTTTATACAACACTCGCACCGCTTCCATGCCTTTGTACCAAGCTCCCCATTCGTCTTTGACGCACAGATGAGTCATGGCTTCTTGGTAGCTGATACCTGCTTGGGCAAGCTCGTCTTGACCGTCCGATACGCTGATGATGATAATATCGCCACCACTCAGATGCCATAAAGACATTGCTTCGCTACGGCATAGGGTGCAACTGCTGTCATAGAACATGGTGAGTTTCATGATATTTCCTTTTGAAATTTCTGTTAAAACAGAAATAATAATGCAAAAAAATTTAAAAGTTATTGGGTAATTTTGGCAAAAATAATTTACCACAAATCATCGCTGATATTCCGCCAATGATAGCCAATGGAAAAGATATAAGAAAAAAATCCCAAATTGTAATTTGCATATTCGGTTGTTGATTGCTAAAAACCACCATAAGTAAAGCAAAAATTGACGTTATTAAAAAACCAATGGCAAATATTTTGACATAATCTTTTTTATCAATAAAGATAAAATTTTTAAATGATAAATAAATACCTGTCAAAAAAGCAGGAATGCCACCCGCCCAAGCACCAAGAAAAGCAAATCCAAGTATATAAAATGGTAACTTTAAGAATAAACTTATTATGCCTTTATGACTTATGTGGTTTATTATTTGTTCATAGGTAGTTTCTATCATAAAACCAATGCAACAAAACATAATACCGCCAATCATACCGCCAAGCAATCCAAACCCAAAAATCACTTTTATTTTTGGATAAATAAAGCCATGTTGTTTGGCATAAGCTAAGATTTCTTTTTTGGTTGCCATGTCTATTGTTCGCTTATTTTTATTTCAAAAATTTTTGCACCGTTGCCCCAAGTTTTAGGATTTTATTGAGCGTATTTGTGGAGAGTTTTAGCATTTCATTTGCCCAAGTGGTGAGCGTATCCACAAAGCCGTGCGTGTCCTTAATGCGTTGTTTGACCCCTTCATTTTCGAGTTCAAATTCAGGCGTATTCATGAGTTCATCTAAAAACTGCACGGTAGGGGCAAGCTCTCTTTTGTAGCGTTCTTCTACGATAACCCGAGCCAGAGCCCATACATCAGTGTTAGTGGTAAAATAGTCTCGTCTGTCGCCTAATATGTGCGTGGTCTGCACAAGATTTAGGCTTTGCAGTTCCTTAATGCTGTTGGAGACGTTGGAGCGGGCGACCCCGAGCGTATCTACGATTTGTTCGGCGTTCATGGGCTTTGCTGTGATGAATAATAGGGCATGAATTTGGGCGACCGTGCGGTTTACGCCCCATTTACTGCCCATTTCGCCCCAATGCAGGACAAATTTTTCGGTGGTGGGGGAGAGTTTCATGGTGTTTTGCCTTGTTAGAATTTATGATTATTTTAGATATTTTTATAATTTCTGTCAATACTGAAATTTAGAAATTTAACAAAATCATTTTTACAATCAAACAACATTTCGCCCTTGCAATTTGGTCAATTTTAAGATAATTTACAACTGTACATATCGGCAATGCCAATAGCCTGGGCGGGTTTGTACTTAGGTAATTTGTACTTGAGTAAATTGGCAAGCCGATAGGTGCAAGTCGCAGGTTAATACACCTTGCTTTTCGTTTACCATGTTTATAAGGAAATTGTATGCGTTACGCCAATCCCAATACAGACGACTCAAAAGTCAACTTCAAATCCCAATATGAAAACTTCATCGGTGGCGAATGGGTTGCCCCTGTCAAAGGCGAGTATTTTGACGACATCTCGCCTGTGGACGGCAAAGCCTTTGCCAAAGTGCCAGACTCAACGAGCGAAGACATCGAGCTTGCCCTAGATGCCGCACACCTTGCCAAGGACGCTTGGGGTAAGACATCCCCCATGGAGCGAAGCAATATCTTATTAAAAATCGCCGACCGCCTAGAAGAGAACTTGGAGACGCTTGCCGTTGCCGAGACGTGGGAGAACGGCAAGCCTGTGCGTGAGACGTTGGCGGCGGACATTCCCCTTGCCATTGACCATTTTCGCTATTTTGCAGGGTGCATTAGAGCCCAAGAAGGCGGTATCAGCGAGATTGACCATGACACGGTGGCTTATCATTTTCATGAACCGTTGGGCGTGGTTGGGCAAATCATTCCTTGGAATTTCCCCATTCTTATGGCGGCATGGAAAATCGCCCCTGCACTGGCAGCAGGCAACTGTATCGTGCTAAAACCTGCCGAGCAAACGCCTGTGAGTATCCTTGTGCTTATTGAGCTCATCGAAGACATCTTGCCAAAAGGCGTGCTAAACATCGTCAATGGGGACGGCTTAAAGGTGGGTAAACCGCTTGCCACGAACCCACGCATTAGCAAAATCGCCTTTACAGGCTCGACCGAAGTCGGTCAATACATCATGCAATATGCGACCGAAAACATCATTCCTGTAACCTTGGAGCTAGGTGGTAAATCGCCCAACATATTCTTTGCCGATGTCATGGACAAAGATGATGAGTTTTTGGACAAAGCCCTAGAAGGCTTTGCCATGTTCGCCCTAAACCAAGGCGAAGTATGTACCTGTCCGTCTCGTGCGTTGGTGCATGAGAGTATCGCTGATGAGTTTATCAAGCGTGCCATTGAACGGGTTAAAAACATCAAAACAGGACATCCGCTTGATACCGAGACGATGATTGGGGCTCAGGCAAGTCAAGAACAGCAGGACAAAATCCTAAAATACATCGACATCGGTCAAAAAGAAGGGGCAGAGCTTTTGACAGGTGGCGGGGAGCGTAAAGAGAACGAATACGGTGGATTTTATATTGAGCCGACTGTCTTTAAAGGCACCAATGAAATGCAGGTGTTCCGTGATGAAATCTTTGGTCCTGTCTTGACGGTTACGACCTTTAAGGATTTTGATGAAGCCATGCAAATCGCCAATGACACCATGTACGGCTTGGGTGCGGGCGTGTGGTCTCGTTCTGGCACGACTGCCTACCGTGCAGGGCGTGCGATACAGGCAGGGCGTGTGTGGACAAACTGCTATCACATCTATCCTGCCCACGCTGCCTTTGGTGGCTACAAAAAATCAGGGATTGGGCGTGAAAACCACAAGATGATGTTAGAGCATTATCAGCAAACCAAGAATTTGCTTGTCAGCTATTCGCCTAAGGCAATGGGGTTTTTCTAAGTTTTTACTTAGTCTTTAAAGCCTTTAAACAAAAAACAGACAATGAAAAGTTGTCTGTTTTTTATTGAAAATGACGGTCTTGAATGTGATTGAAATTTATGGTTTTGATGCCGTGATTCACTCCAAAAGCATATAAAGGCAAATCTGCGGTAATCAAAACTGTGTGGGTATCCTTTGCTAGCTCAAAAATCGCACCATCGGTTAAGCCTAAATGAATAAAAGCAGGGCTTTTTATGATGTCTTTGGCGGATAAATATATTTTTTGTTTTTGGCTAATAAAATCCGCCAAATAAGCAAACAAAATCTGCCTGTGTTCGCCTTGCACCCAATCAATTAAATTAACTGTTTTAGCCAAAATATGGGGCGTGGTAATAATATCTTTAAATTGGCTGAGTAGGTCGTTTAATAAAATAAAATCATCGCTCGTATATTGACTTGTCTTTTTGTTTTTCTCAATATAGCCCACACCCAATTGACCAACCAATAAGACGGTCAATAAGTTGGTGTCTAATAACGCCACATGGGTGGAATTGGCATAAAAGTGCATGATGACTTTAAAGTGGTCTTATCATCATTGTGATAAGTTTGCCATCATGGGCGTTTATTTCAAAGATTTTGTATTCTTGAATCATTTCTAGTCGTTCGCCTTTTTCGGCATTGAGATTGGCAAAATAGTCCATGGCAAGATTGGTGCGATATCTGGCGTTACTCTCAATTTTGTGGCGTTTGGTATTATAACCCAAAGTAACTTTCCAGTTATCATGTTGGTCGTCAAAATGAATCTCTTCTAGACTTAAATCTTTGATGTCTTCATCAGCATACAGCTCTTTGGCGTAGAATTTGGCTTTTTTGACAGCTTCTTGCATATTTAACATGGTGCAACCCTTGATTGAAATCAGGTTATTGTAGTGAATTTGATGGATTTTGACAAAACTGTTTTGTGATGGGTGTTTTTAAATCACCTTAAAAAAGCAGGGCTTAACAAAGCGTTGATAAAATGTATCACAATGGCAGGTTTGATGATGATGGTGGCAATCACGCCAAATGCCGCTCCTGATAGGTGAGCAAGATGGTTAATCCGTCCTGTACCACGTCTGTCCGCCCAAATGCTATAACTGATGTAGCCAATGGCAAAAATAATCGCAGGAATGGGGATAAAGAATAGGTAAATGGTCTGCCATGGTGCTAGCAGAATAAAGGCAAATAACACCGCTGATACACCGCCTGACGCCCCAAGACTGGCAAAGCGTGGGTTGTTCTTGTGGCGGATGTAGTCAGGAATGCTAGAAGCGATGATGGCAAGGGTATAAAAGCCCACAAAGCCTAACACTCCTAGCTCATGAATATAAAACCGCTCCATGGTTCGCCCAAAAAAGTATAGCGTAATCATGTTAAACAGCAGGTGCATGCCGTCTCCATGTACAAAGCCACTGGTCAAAAAACGGTCGTATTGCTTATGGCGAGTGATGGAGATGGGGTCGAAGATGAGCCTACCAAGAAACGTTTTGTTTTGCCATGCCATAAGGCTGACAGCGACAGTAATAATAATGATGACAGTGGTGTGATTCATGATAAATAACGGTAAATGATGATAAGTGGTAATAAGTTAAATGATGGTCAGTATATCAAATTTGTACAGGGGTGCAACCATCATTACAATTTGCAACAAATAAAAATGCCATCCTAGGACGGCATTTTATCATCTTTAACATCACGCTTTTGATAGGCTTATTAGCCCAATTTGGCGATGATGTCGTTAAAGGTAGCACTTGGACGCATGGCTTTGTCAAGCAAATCACGGTTGGCAAAATAGTAGCCTTCGGTCTCAACGGCCTCGCCTTGTACGCCATTTAGCTCGCTCACGATGGTTTCTTCTTGCTCGTTCAATGCTTTGGCAATGGGAGCGAACTCATCGGCTAGGGCTTTGTCGTCTGTTTGTTCAGACAAGGCTTCTGCCCAATATTTGGCAAGGTAGAAGTGGCTTCCACGGTTGTCGATAGAGCCCAGTTTACGCTGTGGCGACTTATCGTTCATCAGCAGCTCTTCGGTGGCTTTGTCTAGGGCATCGGCTAGGATTTGGGCTTTTTGGTTGTTTGTTTTTTGAGCTAGGTGTTCAAGCGATACCGCCAATGCCAAGAACTCGCCCAAGCTGTCCCAACGCAGGTAGTTTTCTTTATTAAACTGCTGAACGTGTTTCGGTGCGCTGCCGCCCGCCCCAGTCTCAAACATACCGCCGCCATTCATGAGTGGCACGATAGAGAGCATTTTGGCAGATGTACCCAGCTCCATGATGGGGAATAGGTCGGTTAGGTAGTCACGCATGACGTTACCAGTTACGCTGATGGTGTCTTTGCCAGCCACTAGGCGTTCTAGGGTGAAGTTAGCAGCGGCGACAAGTGGTAGAATGTGAACTTCTAGACCGTCAGTGTCAAGCTCGGCAAGATAAGCATTGACTTTTTTGATGACCTCGGCACTGTGAGCACGTTTTTCGTTAAGCCAAAAGACCGCAGGCGTGTTAGACAGTCTGGCACGATTGACCGCCAAAGCAACCCAGTCCTTGACGGGGGCGTCTTTGGTTTGGCAAGCACGCCAAATGTCGCCTGCTTCAACGTCATGAGACAGTAGGACATTGCCGTCTTGGTCTTTGACTTCAACTTTACCGTCTGATTCAATCTCAAAAGTCTTATCATGTGAGCCGTATTCTTCGGCTTTTTGAGCCATCAGACCCACGTTTGGCACAGTACCCATCGTGGTTGGGTCAAAGGCACCATGTTCTTTACAGAACTCAACCACAGCTTCATATAGAGGGGCATAAGTGCTGTCAGGAATGATGATTTTGGTGTCTTGCAGTTCACCATTCTTGTTCCACATCTTGCCAGAGCTACGCACCATGGCAGGGATAGAAGCATCAATGATGATGTCACTTGGAACGTGCAGGTTGGTGATGCCTTTGTCAGAATCAACCATTGCCACATCAGGGTTGTTGGCGTAGGTCTCATCGATGAGTTTCTCAACATCGGCTTTGACCGCAGGGTCAAGGTTGTCAAGCTTGGCAAGCAAATCACCAAAACCGTTATTGACATTCACGCCAGCATTTTCTAGCTCTTTGCCGTATTTGTCAAAGACAGGTTTAAAGAATGACTTGACCGCATGACCAAAGATGATGGGGTCGGACACTTTCATCATCGTGGCTTTCATGTGCAGGCTGTATAGTACGCCTTTTTCTTTGGCGTCAGCGACTTGTTCGTCTAGGAACTTGACCAATGCTTTTTTGTTTAGCACGGTGGCGTCCAAAATTTCGCCAGCAAGTAGCGGTAGGGGTTTACGCAATTCTTTGCTGTTGCCGTCTTTGTCAGTAAAGACGATGTGAACGGTGGTGGCTTTGTCAAGAGTGATGGCTTTTTCGTTGTGGAAAAAGTCGTTATCGCTCATGGTGGAGACGTGCGTTTTGCTGTCGGCTGACCATTCACCCATTGAGTGCGGAAATTTTTTGGCGAAGTTTTTCACCGCTTTGGGGGCACGGCGGTCAGAGTTACCTTCACGAAGTACAGGGTTTACCGCTGAGCCTTTGACACGGTCATAACGGGCTTGGATGTCACGTTCTTTGTCGTCTTGGGGTTCGGCAGGATAGTCAGGCACCGCATAGCCGTCATCTTGTAGCTCTTTGATGGTTGCTAAAAGCTGTGGCATGGACGCTGAGATGTTAGGCAATTTGATGACGTTAGCGTCAGGCTTGGTGACGAGTTCGCCCAATTTGGCTAGGCTGTCTTCACGTTGTTGTTCAGGTTTTAGATATTCTGGGAATTGAGATAGGACACGGCTTGCCAAAGAGATGTCGCTGGTGGTGATGTCAATGCCTGAGCTTTTGGTAAAGGCTTGGATAATCGGCAGTAAAGAGTGCGTGGCAAGAGCAGGGGCTTCATCGGTATAGGTATAAACAATGGTCGGTTTTGACATAAAAACTCCGAGTTTGGTGATTGTAAATGCAAGTTCGCTTTGCAGGGGAATATGTTGTTTTGGGTATGACAGCCGTTCACAGATAACCCAAAATTAGTGCCTATTATGCCATATTTTTGCCAATTTTCCTAACTTTTTTTGTGAAATAAGTCAAGTATTATTTTTAAATAAAATACCAAACATAAGTCATTTTTGATGATTGTGGGCGTGCATTTGACTTTGTGGCTCATCCCCTCCCATCCCCAACCCTGCCCAACGGCACAGCTCATCAGTATCATCTAAGGCAAATTCAGGAAGCTGATAATAGCCCAATTCGACTTGTTTTTTAACGCCTGCTCGGCTTGTCCAATAGGTAAATTTTTCACACCCTTCATCAATAGACTTCTTTCCAAGCCCTGATTTTTATAGATTTTTAAAAACTTCAAACCCAGTGTTTATAAGGGTTTATTTTTAGTTTGCAAAGAAATTTAATAAAGACTTGGCGGTTGTCATCACCGGCTTTTAGATAAAGCGTGTCATCAGCGACAATGCCAAACATTTTGCCACGTTTAAAAAGGCAACCTACCTCAAACATTCGCTTGACGGTGATGGGGGCGGGGCTAATTGGTCTAAGATAAAAGCGGTAAATTCGCTGTATGCGGTCATGATGTGTGATAAATATGATAAAAACGTGTCTTACTCTAAACCAAAGCTGACCACTTTGCAATGCGTGAATGTATGGCGTTTTGGCAAATCATGCTTTTGTCAAAGCCCATTTTGTGTTATAATCATCGCTGTATCTTTTTCATTCCAATAAGGAAAGCTTATGTCTCTAACCAATCCCACCTTAGTGCTAAACTGTGGCTCATCATCCATCAAATACGCCCTTATCAGCGAAGATGGTAACACTCGCATTGAGGGCCTTGCCGAAGCGTTGGGCAATCCTGATGCCCGTATCAAGCACAAAAACCTAGACGGCTCAAAAGTAGAAATCAATATCCCAAATTCAGGGGCTCATACCGAAGCCTTGCAAATCATCCTAGGTGAGCTTATTGCCGAGCATAAGCCTGTGGCGGTGGGTCATCGTGTGGTACACGGTGGCGACAAATTCAAATCAGCAACTGTCATTACCCCAGAAGTGCTAGCAACCATCGAAGAGCTGGCAAGCCTTGCTCCACTTCACAATCCTGCGAATGCGTCTGGCATTAAGGCGATTAACGCCATTTATCCTGACCTGCCCCAAGTGGCGATTTTTGACACGGCATTCCACCAAACCATGCCTGCACACGCTTACCGCTACGCCATTCCAAAAGAGCTGTACACCGAACACCAAATCCGTCGTTATGGCTTTCATGGTACATCGCACAACTACGTCTCAAACCGTGCCAACACGCTAAGCGGTCAAGATGGCAAGACAGGTTGGCTTGTGGCTCACCTAGGCAACGGCTGTTCGGCAACAGCAGTATATGACGGTCAAAGTCTAGATACATCTATGGGTCTGACCCCGCTCGAAGGCCTGATGATGGGTACTCGCTCAGGCGACATTGACCCAAGCATTCACTTGCATTTGCACCGCACTTTGGGTCTGTCTATCCAAGAGATTGATACTTTGCTTAACAAAAAGAGCGGTCTGTTGGGCGTGTCGGGCGTGTCTAACGACATGCGTAACCTAGAACAAGCCGACAAAGAGGGTAATGCTGATGCCACGCTCGCCCTTGATATGTTTGCTTACCGTGTTGCCAAATACTTGCTTAGCTTGACCGCAGGTTTGCCAGTATTGACGGGCATTGCCTTTACAGGCGGTGTGGGCGAGAATGGTGCGGACATGCGTGCTAAGATTGTGAGCCACTTAAAGCATTTGGGCGTGCAAATTGACACCGCCAAAAATGCCGAGCTGTTCCGTGGGGCAGAGGGTAGCTTCCATGCTGAAGGTTCTGCTGTTGAGCTATGGGTTATCCCAACAGACGAAGAATTCCAAATCGCCAGCGAATCTCGTACGGTACTAGGATTGTAAGTAAAAAGAAAAGCTGGGCTAAGGTCTGGCTTTTCTTAAAATAACCATTGTTAAAAAGTGGTAAATTTAAAAATCTTACTAATAAATCGATAAAGGTAACTTATGAAAACATTATTACTCATCCCCACCACCAGCCAAATCAACATGCAAACGTTGGCTCAAAATGTTGCAAGCCTAGTCGGTGGCGAGATTGTCGCCATTCCAAGCCATGATGAGTTGGTCAGTGCCATTAGCGACAACAACCTTGATGACCTACTAGAAACCGTCATCGCCAAACAATCCGCCCCCGTGAGTGTGGTGGTGGGCGTACTTGCCGATGAAAGCCGTCCTTATGCCAACCGCGTGAACCGTGAGCTGGGGACAGGTTTTGATGCGGACGTGATTTTGGTGGGCGATAATGACGTGCGTCTGCCTGTGTTTGCGTCTGTGTTTGGCGGTATCAAAGGCGAGCGTATTTGGGGCGTGATTGGCACAGCCGAACTGTCTGGCAAAGTGCAAGTGGTGGCACGCACCGACAAAGATGGTCATCTGTCTGAGATTGACGGTGGGGCATTTGAAAGTTACAAAACGTCTGAGCGTACACAAAAGCTGTCGCCCTATGCGTTTCGTAACCAAGTGGTTCGCCTTGCCCAAAACGCCAAAAAACGTGTCGTTCTACCCGAAGGCGATGAGCCACGCACCATTGAAGCGGCGGCGATTTGCCAAAGTCGTGGCATTGCCCAATGCGTGCTGTTGGGCGACCCTGCCAAAATCCGTGCGGTGGCGGACGAGCGTGGCGTAACCTTGCCCGATGATATTGAAATCATCGAGCCGTCCACTATCATTGAAAAATATGTCGCCTCTATGGTAGAACGCCGTAAGGGTAAACTGGACGAAGCAGGAGCAAGAGAGGCTCTACAAGACACCGTGTATCTTGGTACGATGATGCTACAAGTGGGCGATGTGGACGGCTTAGTGTCAGGTGCGGTACACACGACAGCCGACACCATTCGCCCAGCGTTCCAGCTTATCAAAACCGCCCCAGAGTATAGCCTAGTATCTAGCGTGTTCTTTATGCTACTGCCCGAGCAAGTGGTCGTCTATGGCGACTGTGCGGTAAACCCCAACCCAACCGCCGAGCAACTTGCTGAGATTGCCATCCAGTCCGCCGAGTCTGCCAAAGCGTTTGGCATTGACCCCAAAGTTGCCTTGATTAGCTACTCTACCATGAATTCAGGTTCAGGCCCTGATGTGGATACGGTCAAAGGTGCGTTAGAGATTGTCCGTGAAAAAGCCCCCGAGCTAAAAGTGGACGGTCCCCTACAGTTTGACGCAGCGTCTGTGCCAAGCGTGGGCAAACAAAAAGCCCCAAATTCAGCCGTGGCAGGCGAAGCCAACGTGTTTATTTTCCCTGATTTGAACACAGGTAACACCACTTATAAAGCCGTACAACGTACCGCAGGCGTGATTAGTGTGGGTCCTATGCTACAAGGTCTAAACAAGCCTGTAAATGACCTCTCTCGTGGTTGTTTGGTGGATGACATTGTTTATACCATTGCCTTGACGGCGATTCAAGCGGTGTAAATTTGTCATATTTACAATAAATAGGGCGTGCCTGCCTTTGGTATTTGCAATGAAAAACAAGATTTAGCCATTTTTCATGCAAAAATTGATTTAAAATGTAAAATTTTTATCTTATTTTTACAAAAATGTTATCAATGGTAGGCACGCCCTAATAAGAGCGGGTTTTTCCGCTCTTTTATTTTATCAATGTAAAGTTTTGAAAAAGGGCATTGTATTTACCCAAAAAAGTATTATTAAAAAAGTGTTATGTTTAAATTGTTTTAATGCAAATTTTAATTTATACAAACTTTAAAAGGTAAAGATAGCCCATGACCCATCATATCAGCCCTGACCATGCTAGACTTACACGCACTAAACCCAAACTTATCCGCTTACACCGTTCAAAACGTCATCGCCTGATGGCAGGGGTGTTTGGCGGTATTGCTGAATACATGAGGTGGTCGCCTGCGGTGCTACGATGGCTGTTTGTGCTGTCTATTCCACTGACGGCAACGGTGACGTTGTTTGGTGGGATTTTGTTTTATCTTATCATGTGGCTCATCATGCCCGAAGCGAGCGATGAGTCTTATATTTATGAGTCATATTGATTTTGAATTTACCCCTTACCCAAAGACAACTTTGGGTATTTTTACGACAAAAAGCATACTTAGCCTTTAACATGAGATGTTATTTGTGGTAAAATACCCTGCTATTTTCTGTAACACTGGTGTAAATGGGCATGACAAAAAAGCGTGGGCTTGGCACGAAACGTGGCTTAGAAGCCTTAATGGGCAACATTAAACGAGAAAGAGATTTGACCGCAGAAGCCATCATGCCGACAGCGGAATCTGCCCCTGCCCCAAAGTCAGCCAGCCCCAAAAAAACTGGCACAAAAGCCAATGCCGACAAAAGCACCGCCCAAGTAGCCAGCAAATCTGCCAAGACTACCCAGTCTGAGCCCACCCAAGATAGTGAACAGGTCACGCTCATTCAAATCGACCCTGCCAGATTGCAATCAGGTAAATATCAGCCCAGACGAGACATTAAAGAAGAAGCCTTGCAGGAGCTTGCCGAATCGGTACGTCAGCATGGGGTCATGCAACCCATCGTTATCCGTCCTTTGTTAGATGGTGAGAGTAAGGCGGATGGCATTACCCATGAGATTATCGCAGGTGAGCGACGTTGGCGAGCCGCCAAACTGGCAGGGCTTATCACCATTCCTGCCATCGAGCGTGTGCTGTCTGATGAAGTGGCGATTGCCTTGGCACTCATTGAGAACATCCAGCGTGAAGACTTGACGGTGTTAGAGCAGGCGGCGGCGTTGGAGCGGTTTCATACCGAGTTTGGCATGAGTCATGCGATGATTGCCGATGTTGTAGGTAAGGCACGCACGACCGTATCCAACCTGCTACGCCTTAACGCCTTGCATGATGAAGTCAAAGCGTTTATGATGGATAACCTGCTTGACATGGGTCATGCTCGCACTTTGTTGTCTTTGTCCAAAGACCAACAGCCCATCATCGCCAAAAAAATCATTCATGCGGACATGACGGTGCGTGAAGCAGAAAAACTGGTCAAGTCTATCTTGCACCCCGAGCCAAAGGCAGTCTTAGTCAATAGTCGTGAAGTCATCGCCCTAAACCAGAAGCTCTCGGACGCATTGGGGGCGACGGTCAAGCTAAAACAAGGCAAAGATGGCAAGGGTAGTGTGGAGATATTTTTTCATAGCCATGATGAGCTAAGTGGGCTGATGGCACAGCTTGGCGTGGCAAAGTCTCGATGTTTTAATTAATAATTGTGTAACGGTGTAAATTATGTGGGAGCTTGTCAAAGCGGGCGGTTGGCTGATGTTGCCAATCATCGTGTGTTCTATTGTGGCACTGGTCATTATCATCGAGCGTGGCAAAGTGTTACGCATGGGTTTGCTTGCTCCGAGCGGACTTAGAGAACAGCTGATTAGCCAGTTACGCACCAAAGGTGATATCAATAAAAACACTTTGCTTACCATCAAAGGCGAGTCACCATTGGGCGATATTTTGGCAACGGGACTCTTGTATCGCCAGTATGGACTGGACAGTATGACCATGCACATGCAAAACCGTGCGAGTGTACAGATTCATACCTTAGAGAAGAACATTAACATGCTCGGTACGATTGGGGCGATTGCACCGCTTTTAGGTTTGTTAGGGACAGTACTGGGTATCATCATCTCATTTTTGGCAGTAACAGACGGCTCCATGCAAGACCCTGCCATGCTCGCAGGGGGTGTCTCTCAGGCTTTGATTACGACCGCAGGCGGTATGTTTGTCGCCATTCCTGCTCTGATGGCGTATCGTTATTTTCAAAGACGTATTGTGGATATTAATGCCAAATTTGAAAGCGAAGCGGGGCTACTCATCCAAGAGATGTATGATTATGGGCTGATGAAAGATGGTTCGCAAAAAGAGCCAATCCTAGCCAGCGAGCCTGTCGCCTAGCCCCAACACCAATAGCAGTCATAGCCGAGTATCGCCATGAGATTTCGTAAACCAACCGTTGAGCCTTTAGAAATCAATCTGACCCCCATGATTGATTGCTTGCTGTTTTTGATTGTATTTTTGCTGATGGCGACGACCTTTAATCATTTTAGTCGCATTAACATCGTCCTGCCCGAAGCCGAAGGCGTGGCAGTGACCAACGAAGGCAAACAGATAGAAGTGGCGGTACAAAAAGACGGTACTTATTTGGTTAATGGGCTTGCCTTAGGGTCTAGTACCGAAGCTGAGCTCATTAACATGCTCCAAAAAGAAGCGGGCAGTAACCGCAAACAACTGTTTGTCATCGCAGCCGATGCCGAAGCATCACACCAAGCGGTGGTGCGTGTCATGGATGTGGCAGGTAAAATGGGCTTTTTAAACCTAAACATCAGCACCGTCGTGCCAGCGCCACAAAGCAGTAGTAAGTAATCGCACGATTTATGCGGTGCGATGTGGCATTTTGTGTTAAAATGCCACAAAACTTTTCTTTTAAAAATCATGTCAAAACCTACCCCCCAAACCAACTTTGACCCCAATAATAAATTGGCGGTCTTTTTGCGTCTGATGTCCTACCTAAAACCTTACTGGTGGGCGGCGATTTTTATGGCGATTGGCATGGTGTTAAGTGCAGGCTCTGAGGTTGCCAGTGCCAAGCTCTTTGAGTTTATTATTGATGCCATTAACAATAATGATGAAAAAGGCAAATTTTGGTTTCCGTTTTTGGTAATTGCTCTGTTTTTCTTTCGGGGGGTTGGGGCGTTTTTGGGGGGATATTATTCGGCGTATATTTCTCGTAATCTTGTCTATCATTTGCGTGTGGCGGTGTTTGAAAAGCTGTTACGTTTGCCGTCTGATTTTTATCTAAAAAACCCTGCCGGCACCATTTCATCCAAACTTATCTTTGATGTGGAGCAAGTTACCGCAGGCAGTAACGAGGCGATTACCACGCTACTAAAAGAAGGTTTGACGGTCATTGCGTTGTTTGGTTATCTGTTTTATAGCAACTGGCGACTTACGCTTGTTTTGATGATAGTCGTGCCACCGATTTTTTGGATTATCAAAAAGGTCTCCAAAAAATTTGCCATGCTCTCGACAGGCATCCAAGAGAGCATGAGTGCGGTAAGCCATATCACCAATGAAGCGGTGGCGGGCTATCAAGTCGTCAAAAACTACGGCGGACAGACATATGAAGCCGATAGATTTAACAAAGCAAGTCTGGACAACCTACAAAAAGGCATGAAAATCACCGTGCTTGCCGCCATTAATTCGCCACTCATTCAGCTACTCATGGCGACAGGGATGTGTTTTGTGGTGTGGTTGTCGCTACGTCCTGAAGTGCTTGGGGGCATGACGGCAGGGCAGTTTGCATCTTTTCTTATCGCCGCAGGATTGCTTGCCCGTCCCGTCAAAGCCTTGACCGATGTCAATCAAAAGTTGCAACGAGGCTTGGCAGGGGGTGCGTCTGTGTTTAAACTGTTGGACACGCTCGAGGAGCGTGATACAGGCACGCTAACCCCTGTCATTCATGGTAATATCCGTTTTAATGATGTGAGCTTGACTTATGAGAGTGGCCTGCAAGCGATAAAGGGCTTTAACCTTGACATCAAGGCAGGCGAGACGGTGGCGGTGGTCGGGCGGTCAGGCTCAGGCAAGACCACGCTGGTGAACTTGCTTACTCGTTCACTCACGCCGACATCGGGACAGATATTGATAGATGGCACGCCCATTGATGACATTAAATTATCGTCTTTGCGTGAGCAGATTGCCATGGTCAATCAGCAAGTTACACTATTTTTGGATACGGTCGCTCATAACATCGCCTATGGGGCATTATCCGCCAAATCCCGTGATGACATCATACAAGCAAGCAAATCGGCCTATGCTCATGATTTTATTATGGATTTGCCAGATGGCTATGACAGTTTTATCGGGTCGGACGGCTTGCAACTGTCAGGCGGACAACGCCAACGACTCTCCATCGCACGGGCGTTATTAAAAGATGCACCGATTTTGATATTGGACGAAGCCACATCCGCCCTAGACAACGAAAGTGAATATTATATCCAAAAGGCATTAGAGTCCGTCATGCACGGTCGTACCACGCTTGTCATCGCTCATCGCTTATCCACCATCGCCAATGCCGACCGTATCATCGTCATGGATAAAGGGCAAATCGTGGAAATGGGCACGCATGACGAGCTGTTTGCCAAAGGCGGTATGTATCGCACCATGTACGAGCGTACCTTTGATGAGCAAAGCGAACAGGGCAAGGCATGAAAAACTTAGAACTTCTCATCACAAAGGCATGGCAGGACAACTCCCCCATGCTTGCCACGCTCGCCCCGTTGTCCGCTCTGTATGGCGTGGTGGGTCGTGTGCGTAAGTCCTTGTATGATAATGATAAACTTGCCAAATACCACGCCCCCATTCCTGTGATGGTGGTGGGCAATATCACGGTGGGCGGTAGTGGCAAAACACCGCTTATCATTGCCCTTGTCAAATATGTACAAGACAAAGGCGTAAACGTGGGCGTGATAAGTCGGGGCTATGGACGGGCGGACAGTCGCCCTGCGTTGGTTCGTGAAGGTAGTACCCCCAAAGAAGTCGGCGATGAGCCGTGCCTTATCGTCCAAAATACAAACGTGCCAATGGCGGTGGGGGCAAATCGTGGGCAAGTCATTGATTTATTGATGCAAAATTATCCAACTCTACAACTCATCATCAGTGATGACGGACTACAACACTACGCCCTACACCGAGATGTAGAATGGATAGTCGTGGACGGGGTGCGTGGCTTTGGTAATGAGAAACTCTTTCCGCAAGGCTTTTTGCGTGAGCCGATAGACCGCCTAAATGGGGCGACTGTGATTTATCATGATAGCCGAGCCGAGAAATATGATAATAATGCCCTTTTAATGCACTTAGCCCCAAACAATCCCATGCCACTTTTGGGAAATGACAAATCGGTAAATGATAAAACTTTACCACCCCAAAAGGTCTATGCGGTAAGCGGTATTGGCTATCCTGCTCGCTTTTTTAAAACGTTAAATGAGCTTGGTTTTGACGTGGTGGAGCGTGTTTTTGGCGATCATCATGATTTTACTCTTGATGATTTGGCGGATTTGACCGATTTGCCAATCATCACAACCAGTAAAGATGCGGTTAAATTGCGTGAACTTGCCAAATGCTCGCCCCATGCGATTTTTGACAATGTATGGGTTTTGCCTGTACAGGCGGTGTTGTCTGATGGGGTGTATGGGGAGATGGATAAGGTGCTTAGGGAGCTTAGGATTGGGGATTAAAAAGGCAGGATTTACCTGCCTTTTGTGATTGAAATTATTGAATGTGTTTGCCTGTTTTGTCGATGTAAAATGTTTCGTCATCTAATTTAACCTTAGCCTGATTATTTTTAAAACTGTGAGTGTCATCATATTGAGTGGAAATAACTATTGTGCCTGTTCTATCAATAAATCCATACTTACCGTTCTGTTCAATTACCGCTAAACCTTCACGAAAACTATAAGCACTGTCGTATTGAGCAGGCATTGCTAATTTGCCCATTTTATCAATAAATCCATATTTACCATTTTGTTCAATTGGTGCTAAACCTTCACTAAAAGTATAAACATCGTCATATTGAATGGGAATGACCACCTTGCCTGTTTTATCAATAAAACCCCATTTATTAGCCTGTTTGATTGGTGCTAAACCCTCGCTAAAACCGTAAATATCATCATATTGAGCAGGAATAATTATTGTGCCAGTTTTATCAATAAACCCATATTTACCGTTTTGCTTAACCCATGCCAAGCCCTCATTTAGGCAACTCACATCATCATAACCACTCACCTGTGGTCTTTCGCACGCCCATGCCGATAAGCCAAAAATAGCAACATAGATTAGGGTGGTGCTTAGGGAGAGTTTGGAAAGTTTGTTTTTAAATGATGTCATGACAGTTTTCATTGTAAGGAATTATCACTGATTATAGCGAAATTATCTGGTATGGTTAAGATTTTTTGTAGGGTAATTTGGGTGCCGTTGTGCTTTTCGTTTGGTTGATTTTGCTTTATAATGGGTCTTTTATCGCAACACAAAAAACTTTATGAAAACCCACATCATTATCCCTGCCCGTTACAAATCCACTCGCCTACCTGCCAAACCGTTGCTAGAAATTCACGGCAAGCCCATGATTCTCTGGACAGCTCAAAAAGCCCTGCAAGCGACTTTTGCCGACAGCGTATGTGTGGCAACGGACGATGAGCGGATTTTTGCGGTGTGTGAGTGTGCGGGCGTGCCTGTGGTGATGACGGGTGAGCATTCATCAGGCACGGACAGACTGGGCGAGGTGGCACAGATTTTGGGTTTGGCGGACAATGACATTGTTATCAATATGCAAGGCGATGAACCGCTTGTACCGCCTGTACTGCTAGAACAAGCCAAAAATCTTTTGGTGGAAAATTCTGACTGTGTCATGGCGACTTTGTGTGAAGTGATTGATAATTATGATGATTTTTATAAAAATTCGGTGGTAAAAGTCGTCCACGCTCGCCAGAATGCCTTGTATTTTAGCCGTAGCCCCATGCCTTACGACAGAGATGCTCATTTGACAGGCGAGCTTGGCGAGAGACCAAAAAACGCCTATCGTCATTTGGGGCTTTATGCGTATCGGGTCAAATTGTTAAAGGAATTTGGCACATGGGAGCAGGGCGTATTGGAACGTTTGGAGAGTTTAGAACAGCTTCGCATTTTGGAAAACGGGCAAAAAATCGCCATAGATGTCGCCAAAGTCGCCTTACCGCTTGGGGTGGATACCGAGGAAGACTTGGATAGGCTAAATGCCATGCCGATTGATGAGTTTTTGAAATTCTGATATGAACGAACAAGAACAGTTGTCCTATTTTGCCCCGTTACTGCTTTGGCAAACCCACGCTTGGGAGCAGGTGGTCGGTCAGTTTTATGACGGTAAATTACCGCATGGGCTGTTGGCGTGTGGCATGGCAGGCATTGGCAAGCGTGAATTTGTGTGGCGGTTTGTGGCGTGGCTACTTTGTGATGACAAGGGCGAGCAGGGTGCGTGTGGGTCTTGCCAAAGCTGTGCGTGGCTTAGGGCGGGGACGCACCCTGATGTTATGGTACTACCGTCCGAGAGCCTGCCTACGTCTGATGAGAGTGAGCGGTCGTCCATTAAGATTGATGACGTGCGAGCCTTGCAAGAGTATAGCCACGTCAAGGGGCATGGCGTTCGGCTCATCGTGCTAGATGATGCCGACACGCTCACGATTGGGGCGAGCAATGCCCTGCTAAAAACCTTAGAAGAGCCACGGGCAGGCGTGCATTTGATACTGATAAGCGACAACCCTGCCAAGCTCATGCCCACGATAAAAAGCCGTGTGCAAGCCCTACCGCTTGGGGCTGTTGCTCATGATGTGGCGTTGGCTTATGTGGGTGGGGTGCTGGGCGATGAGAGTCTTGCCAGACTTGCCCTGACACTGACCGACGGGGCGGTATTAAAGGCGGTAGAGTTGCCAAAGGCAGTGTGGTTTGGTAAGCGTGTATTGTGGCTAAAAACATGGCTTACGCTAAGGCATGGCGAGCGGTCGGCAGTGAGTGCGAGCGACTACTGGCAGGGCGTGATGAGTTTTGCTGATTTTGCTGTTTTGACACGGCTTATGCTTATGGACGTGGTGCGAGTGGGGCTTGGGCTTGATAGCATTCATACCGACATGGATGTGGCAGGGCTGATAAATGGGGCGGACAATCTAAGCCTTGACAAGGTAGAAAATTTCCTAGCAAGCCTTGATGACATGGCGGTGGCGGTGGGACAAAACGTACAAGAAAAAATGGCGTATGATGAGCTATTTTGTCGCTTGGTGGATTTGTAACGCTTGGTTTGCGATTGTAGGGGAAAATTATATTTTCCTTCTACATATCAATCACTTGCATAAATTTGAGAATGGGGTAGGAATATATTTGTCTTGCTTTTTAAAACCCCCATTTAATGATAAAATAAATTTCCTTTTAAATAAATACAACGCCATGCCAAAACTTCTACCCCTACTCTGCACCGCCTTAGTCCTATCCGCTTGCCTGAGTACGCACGCCCCACAGGGTAATCCACAAGGCAATTTGTGGCAATCGCCCACGCCCACATTTGCCCCAAATGCCCCAAAATCCGAACGTATCGCCCAAATCGCCCTGCGTGAACACAAGGCATGGGGCGAGCCGTTTATTACCACAAACGGACAAATCGCCAAATACAGCCATTACGAATCCGAAAACGCACGCCTGACAGACGGCTCACGAGCGTGGGAGCGTGTGGTGGCGTATTGGCGTGATAGTGGAGCGTTGGCACGGCTTGATAGAGCGTTGCCTTATGAGCGTTGCGACAAGGCGGACAGGGGCGAGAATGCCAGCACCAACATTTGCCGAGCCTTTGTAAGTGATGTGGCATGGTCGGCAGGCTTTGTGTCGTATGTGATGAGACAGGCGGACGTGGATTTTTATGTGTCGCCACGCCATTTTGATTATATCGCTACATCTTGGCAAGGCGTGGGCGATTATCGCACGAAAGACCCCAAAACGCACCCCCTAAAACAGGGCGATATGCTGTGCTATGTGCGAAGTTATGGGCGTGAGCTGATTGGTAGTTATCAGGATTTGGATAAGTATTTGGCAGAGAGTGGACGTGGCTTGCCTGCTCATTGTGATATTATCGTAAAAACTGATAAGGAAAATCGTGAGATTTGGCTCATCGGCGGTAATGTACTGCATACCGTCATGTTACGCAAAATTCCTATGGACGATGACGGCAAGGCGATATTGCCCGCCCCAAGCGAGATAGAATGTAGTCCCAATCATGAAACGGCGTGTAACTTTAATCGACAAAATTGGGTGGTGGCGTTGGTGTTGCAGGAGTGAATCAAATAACCATTTTAAAATTTGGACGTGTAGGGGCGAATCACATTCGCCTAACTGTATCATTTTTAAATTTCTTTGGGTGTATTATCCGCATTATCTTTAATCGTTTTACTTAATGCTAATAAAGTAGTTAATTCATCATTGGCTTTTCTGTCATTTTGTAATAATGCCATAAGGTTTTTGCCATCAGCCTTATCTGTTTGCCATATCAATTTTTGGGGTGCAGATTTATTATTTGCCATCGTTTAAATTAAGCATAAGCAAAGTTGGATTGGATTTTTAAAGCGTGTATAATTTTATGCACGGTCGCCCATGTTGGCTGTGTTTGCCCTTTCACGGTTTTATATAGGCTTTCACGATTTAGTCCTGTTAATTTAGCAACTTCTGCAACGCCTTTTTTCTCTATCAAATGCGATAAGGCGGTAACAAATAATTGTGGGTCATCGTCATTAAAGCAATCACTTAAATAATCCAAAATCTCATCATCACTTTCAAAATAATCAAATGCGTTAAATTTACTGGTTTTCATTGCTATTCTCCCAAGTTTTGCAATTTCTTTGGCTTTGATAATATCAGCTTGTTGGGTAGATTTATCTCCGCCTGATAATACCAAAATAAAAGTTTCACCCTTTTGTATGGCGTACACTCTAATGCCAACATTGACATGAATGCGAAGTTCAAAAACACCTTGCCAACATTATCAATATCGCCAAAATGCCCCATTTCAAGTCGCAACAAACGGCTAATGACTGCCTTTTTGGCGATTGGGTTTTTTAGTGATTTTAACCATTCATCAAACTGTTCTGTCTTTTCAATCGTAAACATAAAATTACTCTTTTTGAGTATTGTAGCCTGTAAGCTACAAAATTACAAGCTAATATTTCAATTTTTTCAAAACCCCAAAAAACATTTGCCCAAACCCCTAATTTTCATGTATCATTAACCTATTTTTAGCACACAAAAAAAGGGCAGACATGAGCAAGCAAACCCACAAAGCCAACCTAGACACCAACCAAATCACCGATTTGCGTGGTAAGATTGACAGTATTGATGAGCAAATTCAACGACTTATCAACGAGCGAGCCAGCATCGCCCAGCAGGTCGCCATTGCCAAAAAGAACCACGAGAATCACCCCATTTTTTATCGCCCCGAACGTGAAGCCCAAGTGCTAAAAGCAGTCATGGCAAGAAACACAGGCCCGCTATCGGGTGAGAAAATGGCACGCCTGTTTCGGGAGATTATGTCGGTGTGCCTAGAACTTGAAGCTCCACAAAAGGTCGCCTTTTTGGGGCCTGTTGGTACGTTTACCCATGCCGCCGCCCTAAAACATTTTGGTAAGGCAGCGACCACCGTGCCACTTGCCACGATTACCGATGTCTTTCGTGAAGTGGAGGCAGGCTCTGCCATGTATGGCGTGGTGCCTGTGGAGAACTCGTCCGAAGGCGTGGTCAATCATACGTTGGACGCATTTTTGGGGTCAAACCTAAAAATCATCGGTGAGGTGGAACTGCCCATTCATCACAACTTTTTGGTGGCAGAACACACCAAAGTGGACAGCCTAAGTCGCATTTATAGCCACCAGCAGTCGCTTGCCCAGTGCCGTCACTGGCTTGACGCCAATTTCCCCAATGTCGAGCGAGTGGCGGTGTCATCTAATGGTGAAGCTGCTAAACGCCTACAAAACGAATGGCACTCAGCAGCGATTGCGGGTGATGTGGCGGTGGCTGAATACGGCTTGCATAAACTTTTTGAGAACATTGAGGACAATCCCAACAATACCACTCGCTTTCTTATCATCGGACACGAAACCGTTGCCCCAAGCGGTCAAGACAAAACGTCCATCGTGGTGTCCAGCCCAGACCGTGCGGGGGCGTTGATTGAGCTACTAGAACCTCTAAAAAAACATGGCGTATCCATGACGAGCATTGAGACCCGCCCTGAGCGTCCGAACAAATGGGCATATGTGTTTTTTATCGACATGACGGGGCATATCGCTGACGACAACGTCAAAAACGCGATTGAAGACATCGCCAAAATCGCCAAAGATGTGCGGGCATTGGGGTCATATCCAAAGGCGGTGATTTGACTTGTTTTTGAGTAATTTTTATGGGATAAGTTGGGTTTTTGATAATAAAAACCCAACGAAATCTTATATAATTTATTTGTAAAGATATTGAATAAAAGGTAACAAATTATGATAGCAACACTTTGTGTTAATCAAGATAAAATTGAATTACCGATTGAATTTATTCAGCAATACAACATTAAAGACAATTCATTTATTGATTTTGTATTTGGTGAACAAGAAAATACCGCTTTACTGCGTGTTAAAGATAATGAAAAACCTGCTATTAAATCAGGTTTTGGAATGGTGAAAACTAATATTCCAGCCGTGCCTGTGGATTTTGATGTTTCGGTATTTGCCAAACCAGAAGATTATGGTATTGTCATTCCTGAAGGTTCTGTTATAACCATCAATATTCCAACAAAATTAAATTAAAAAACTATGTTTAACAATATTCTTATCATCGGCTTAGGCTTAATCGGCGGTAGTATTTTACAGGGCATTCTTGACAATCGCCTTGCTGATAATCTGTATGCAGTGGATTTTGATAAATCGGTAATTGATAATGCCATCAAGGATAAGTTAATTAAAAATGGCGATAATGAGTTATTAAACCTAGCAAAGACAGGCGTTTTAAAAGATTGTGAATGTATCATCATTGCCGTGCCTGCTTTTGCGGTAAAAACGATTTTGGAGCAAATCAAAACCGCCATTGATGATAAACTATTGCCAAACGATATTATCATCAGTGATACCGCCAGTACCAAAGGCAATATTTTACAAGACGCTTTTGATATTTTTGGCAAATTACCGCCCAATTTGGTGCTGGCTCACCCCATTGCAGGGGCGGAAAAGTCGGGCTTTATGGCAAGAAATGGGGCGTTATTTAAATCGCATAAGCTGATTATTTGTCCGCATGACTTTAATGACAAACAAGCGGTGGATAAAATCGCTATGCTTTGGCAATCGCTTGGGGCGAGTGTGGATTTTATGAGCTGTGATAAACACGATGAAGTTTTGGCATTAACGAGCCACCTGCCGCATTTATTGTCCTATGCCTTGACTTATCAGCTTGCCAAAGATGAAGAGAGTCTCAATATTTTTCGCTATGCAGGCGGTGGTTTTCGGGATTTTAGCCGTATTTCGGCAAGTAGTCCAATTATGTGGCACGACATTTTTTTGGCAAATAAACAAGCGGTATTGCAGGGGCTAGAAAATTATCAAGCGATTTTAAATCAATTAAAATCCGATATTGAAAATGATAATTCTGATGACTTATTAAAAACTTTTGAAATTGCCAAAAACGCCAGAGAATATTTTGGACAGCTTTTGATTGAGAAAGAGAAGCTCAAACAGTAATAAATCAAATCAACCTTTTTAGGAATACGCCAATGGATATGTTTATCAGCAATCTTGGAGCAAGTTTTGGCATTCATCATTTGATGTTATTTATCAGCTCGGCAGTTATTTTTATTTTGACACCGGGCATTGATACGGTATTTGTATTAAATCGCAC
This sequence comes from Moraxella bovis, assembly GCF_002014975.1. Lineage (GTDB taxonomy): Bacteria > Pseudomonadota > Gammaproteobacteria > Pseudomonadales > Moraxellaceae > Moraxella > Moraxella bovis. Next base: position 20,593 of record NZ_MUXV01000007.1, on the reverse strand, counting down.
CCTACAAAACGGACGAATGATGGGCATTTTATCGGCTCTTGGTGTGGCAACAGGCTTTTTGGTACATACTTTATTTGCCACGCTTGGGCTTGCCAGCATTTTGGCAAAGTCGGCAACGGCATTTATGGTCATCAAATATTTAGGGGCGATGTATTTGATTTATTTGGGTGTTGTGGCGATTAAAAATGCCCTAAATGCCAAAAACTACCAAATCAATGCAGACACCAGTCCAAAATCTACCAAAAACGCCTATTTAATGGGGTTATTAACCAATGTCTTAAATCCAAAAGTGGCGTTATTCTTTTTGGCATTTTTTCCGCAGTTTATCCAAAAAGAACAATTAGCGAGTGCCACGCCTTATTTGTTTTTGGGTGGATTGTATGCCATCATCTCGGTAACTTGGCTTGTATTGCTTGCCATTATTGGGGCAATGTTCATTCAATTTTTGCAAAGCGTCAAAGCAAGGCGGTCAATGGACGGCATCTCTGGCACGGCTTTTATTGGGCTTGGGGTCAAATTGGGCTTGTCACAGCAATAAACTTTTGAAATTGCCAAAAATGCCAGAGAGTATTTTGGACAAATTTTGATTAAGAAAGAGAAGTTAAAGAATTTGTAAAATGGTATGTAAGGTGCGTAATTCACTGTGTTTTTTAATTGTTTGTTTATTTCTAACGATAAGCGAGAAAAGTATGAGTAGTGAAGTTGTATATCCTAATTTTTCCTTTATGTATAGTGGTTTTAGTGAATTTCGTGAAGGTCTCGCCCTTGTTAAAAATCAAGGGAAATGGGGATTTATTGATGAAAATAATCAAATTGTTATCCCACTTGAATTTGAGGATGCTTTCCATTTCAATGGAGGATTAGCTCCTGTTCAAAAAAATGAAAAATGGGGATTTATTAACAAAAAAGGCGAAGTCGTTATTTCATTTCAGTATGATTTTGCTTTTAATTTTAGTGATGGGTTAGCTCCCGTTACTTTAAATAAAAAGAAAGGATATATAAATCATCAAAATGAAATAGTTATCCCTATAATATATGATAAGGCTTATCGTTTTAAAAATGGTAAAGCAGAAGTGGAATTATCTGGTGTAGAAATGTTGATTGATACGCAAGGCAATCAAGTTTTAAATGATTGATGATTTAAATAAAATGGTGCGTAATACGCACCTTACTCCCAACAAATTAACAAGCCTTTTTTAGGAAAACCCTATGAAATACCACATCACCCCAAGCACCACCTTTACAGGCACGCACAAAGTCGCCCCTGACAAATCCATATCCCACCGCTCCATTATGTTTGGTTCTTTGGCAAATGGTGTAACAAAAGTTAGCAACTTTTTGCAAGGCGAAGATGCGTTATCTACCTTGCAAGCCTTTGCCGATATGGGCGTGCAAATTGAGCGAGACTTTGATAAAGTAACGATTTATGGCGTGGGAATGGGTGGGTTAAAAGCCCCAAAAAAGCCCCTAGATATGGGCAACTCTGGCACGAGTATGCGACTTTTGTCAGGGATTTTATCCGCCCAAGACTTTGATAGCACAATGATTGGCGATGAAAGCCTATCAAAACGCCCAATGGAGCGAGTCGCTAAACCCTTACGCCAAATGGGGGCGGTCATTGCTACAACAGGCGAAAAAGGCACGCCACCAATCACGATTACAGGCGGTCAAACGCTGTCCGCTATCCATTATAATATGCCAATGGCGTCCGCCCAAGTCAAGTCGTGCCTACTTTTGGCGGGGCTGTGGGTAAAAGGCGAAACGGTGGTGATTGAGCCTGAAATTACCCGAGACCACACCGAGCGAATGCTGAATGCCTTTGGTTATGATGTCAAAGTTACGCCTTTGCAGAACGGCAACGAAATCCGCCTAACAGGCGGTGGACAGCTGACAGCGTGCGACATTGAAGTGCCTGCGGACATTTCGGCGGCTGCATTTTTTATGGTGGCAGGTCTGATTGCCAAAACTGGCGATGTGGTGCTACCAAAGGTGGGTATCAACCCCACTCGCACAGGCGTGATTGATATTTTACGCCTAATGGGGGCGGATATTACTTTGCAAAACCAAACGCTTGTCGGTGGCGAACCTGTGGCCGACATTTGCGTTAAATCAAGCCGATTGCACGGCATTGAGATTCCCTTACATCTTGTTCCGCTTGCCATTGATGAATTTCCTGTGATTTTTATCGCAAGCAGCTGTGCCACAGGCAAGACCGTTTTGCGTGGAGCAGAAGAGCTAAGAGTAAAAGAATCCGACCGCATACAGGTAATGGCGGACGGTTTGACAACGCTTGGCATTGATTGCACGGTGCTTGATGAGGGCATTGAGATCATAGGGCGTGGTCAGAGTGAGTTTGTGTTTGGTGGTGGTGAGATTGAATGTTATCACGACCATCGCATTGCAATGAGCTTTGCGGTGGCAAGCCTTAGGGCGTCTGATGAAATCGTGATCAATGGCACACAGACGGTAGCGACGAGCTTTCCCAATTTTGCGACATTGGCAAAAGAAGCAGGGCTTGGGTTGGAAGTTTTGGAATAGGAAAACTTATGTTAAGTATTGATTTGGGTTCTACCAGTCAAGAATTTATTGATTGGCAAGCGGTCAAAAATGCCTTATTAAAAGGCGAAAAAATCTCTGTTAAACAATCAGGTCAAGAAATTGGGCAGTTTTTGCCCAGTTTTGCCCAGTCAAAACCAATGCCAAAAAAACGCAAATTGGGTTTTATGCTTGGCGAAGGGGTAATCCCTGATGACATTCATTGGGGCGATGATGAAGTGATGGCAATGTTTGAAGAAAGTTTTGATGAGAAATTTGACTGATCAAATATTTGCTTGATACGCACATTGTCATTTGGCTCGCCAGAGAACCCAACAAATTATCAAAAACCGTTGCTAAAATATTGGAAAATCCAGGAAATACCATATATTTTAGTACGGTTAATTTGTAGGAAATTGCCTTAAAAACCAATTTGAAAAAAGACGGTTTTAAATTTGATACTGTAAAATTATATCAAAGGTTGCTTGAAAATGGGTTTTTGGAATTGGGTATTGACCACAAATACACCAAAATTTTGGAGAATTTACCAATCATTCATAAAGACCTTTCGATAGAATGCTAATTGCTCAATCAATGATTGATGATTTGTGCTTGATTACCAATGATGACAAAATCGTTCAATATCAAGGCGTAAGATTTTTAACAAATGATTGATAAAAAATGAGCAATAAACCTACCATAACCACCACCCAAAAGGGCTAATGACGGCTCTTTTGGCGTTTTTAATGTGGGGTAATTTTCCCTTTTATTTTAAGCTGTTGGACGGTTATCATGCTGTTGAAGTCATCGTTCATCAGGTGGTGTGGACGTTTGTGGTGTTAAGCCTTGTTGTCATCATCGGCAAACGGACGGCTTGGCTTGCCCAAATTCGCCAAAATCCCAAATGGCTGTGCCTAACCTTTGTGTCAGCTCTCTTGATTGGCACAAACTGGCTAACCTATGTGTGGGCGGTGGCAAATGATAGGGTGCTTAAAGCAAGCCTTGGTTATTTTATCAATCCTTTAATGGGCGTGGGGCTGTCGCTTGTCATCTTTAAAGAACGCTTGCGACTTTTGCAAAAAATCGCTGTCGCCCTTGCCGTGCTTGCTGTCGGCATTCAGGTGGTGCTGTTTGGCGGTGTGCCGTGGCCGAGTTTGATTTTGGCGTTGTCCTTTGCCTTTGATGGAGTATTGCAACGCCAAACGCTCTTTAATGCCATTGACGGTTTATTTATTGAGACGGCTTTACTGTTGCCTTTGTGCTTGATGTGGTTGGTCGGTGCTGATGTGGCAAGTTCAAATTTGGCATTTTGGGCATCTTATGACATTTGGCTACTGGCTTTGGCAGGTCCAATTACTTTATCGCCACTTTTATTGTATAACCAATCAACCAAACTGGTCAGTTTTAATACTTTATCTTTTTTTGGGTTATTTAACGCCAAGCATTGTCTTTATGATTGCGGTGTTTTATTATCATGAGCTGATTGATTTAAAACGTCTAATGATATTTGGGCTAATTTGGCTTGGGCTTATTATATTGAGTGTGGATATGATAAAATACAGAAAACATTGATTTGATATAATTTGGGATTGTAGGGAAAAATCACATTTGCCCTATGTTAATAGTTGATATTTGGAAAATATAATTTCCCTGCCAATTTTATAAATGAGACAGATAATGAACGACATTGTTTTTATTCAAGGTTTAAAGATTAACACCCTTATCGGTGTCTATGATTGGGAGCGAGCCATTAAACAATCACTGGTGATAGATTGTGAAATGGTGTGCGACATGACCCAAGCAAGCCAAAGCGATAATGTGGCGTATGCCATCAATTACAAAACGGTGTGCGAAGACATAGAACGGCTATGCCACAAGATACAGGCGAAGTTATTGGAAAAACTTGCCGAAGAGATTTGTGCCTATCTGCTCGCCCATTACCCTTGCCAAACCATTACGCTCACCATTCATAAACCGAATGCCATAAAACAAGCAGGTAGCGTGGGCGTAAAAATCATTCGCCATAAATCTGCATAAGTGTTTTAATTAAAAATGATACACCAATATATCATCGCCTTAGGCAGTAATCATGATAGCCAGATGAGTTTTAAAATCGCCCTTGATGAATTAAAGTCATGGGGCGATGTGGACTTGTCGTCTGTAATCATTGGTAAAGATTTTACAGGCAAAACAGAGCTGATTTATCATAATGCCGTTATGATGATAAAGTTATACAAGCCGATGAATTATGATAAATTTAATGGTGTATTAAAAAACATAGAAACACAATGCGGACGAGAGCAGAATAATTTAAAAAAGGACAGTTTAAAAAAAGTGGCTATTTTAAAAGTGCCTATGGATTTGGATATTTTGGCGTATTATGAAAATGATGAATGGTGTATTATTAAAAAACGCTTGCCCTTTAAAAATCATGAAAAAACGGGACTGATTGAAATTGCCCCGTTTTTATTAATGAAGCCTTATTCTTAACTTTGTGTAAATAATTGATTTATCAAGGTCGAATTGCAATTCGCCCTTACAACTCAAAATAATTAGCTAATAATCAATCAGTTACCGTTTTAAATTAAAATTAAAGTTTATCAATTTATCTGTTCAACATTTCGCTCATTTAATTTGTCTCGCCATTCATTGACATAATCGCCACTGTGTAAGAATTTGATAATCACGCCATAATCACTATTTTGGCGAATCAAATCCACTTTGCGAAGCACGCCCCTATCAGGCAGGATACGGCAGTCCACGCCGAGTAGAATTTGGGCGTGTAGGGTGCTGGCGATTTGGGTGAGATACAGCACGTCTTCTTTGGTATCAACCGCCCCTAAGTTTTTGACATCATCGCTCAGTCCGTGCCATAGCTCGTCATCGTTTGCCCATTCTAAGGTTGCCACGACTTTTTTGTGAGTACTAAGGGCAGTTTTGGTGGGTGTTGGCGTGCGTGGGGCAAAATCGTCTTTATCAACAATGGTTTGGTTAAAGGTGCGAAGTAGGTTTTCGTAATAATATAAACTGGGGTCAATGGCGAAACGCTCACGGGCATTAAAATGGCACAGCAGGTAAGCACACAGGCGGGGTATCATGCCATAGACCACCACGGACAACATCATGAGTGTGGCAAGGCGAGCAGGGGGTACATCGCCCCGAGATAGGCTGATTTGGCTGGGTATCTCAAACCCAAACAGGCTCGGCACAAAGCCCAAACCCTTTAAAATTATGGCAAAATGGCTTTGGGATAACAGCGTGGACTCCCACATAAAAGCATAGCTTTTGAACAAAAACAGCATGAGCAGGGCAAGGACACTGCCTGCCAATCCATAGAGCCACGCCTTGTGAATGACTTTGCCGATTTGCCATGCGGTGTTTTTTTGAAATTCTTCTTGGTGGATGTCAAAGGCTTCACTTTCTATGGCGGATTTGGGGCGAAGTCGGTCTAGTATGCCATAAATACCAGAATAGCGGTTGGGGTTGTTTAACTCCACAAACCACAAAATAAGCGTAACCGTATGCCAGCCGAGCAGTCCAAGCAGTACATAGAAAAAATTAACCACGTGCGTGCTAAGCAGTCCAAGCACCCCCACAAACCCAGCCACGAACGAGATGCCTGCATAGAGCCTGCCGACACCCTTTACCAAAAAATCGCCTTTGTGTAGGGCGGTTCGTAAGTCGCCTTGACTGTCCATGAGCGTGGCACGATAGATGAGCTTATCGGTGGGCGTGCCGTCTGATGAGCGAGCAAGGTCGGTGGCGACTTTGGGGTCGGTGGCAAAGATAAAACCTGACTTCTCTAAGCGTCTGACTAGGTCAAGCTGTTTGTGCGTGGCAGGGTCTATCTCATGGGCATTACCCAGATTTTCTAGGCCGATATTTTCTAATGACATGGCGTGGCTCGTGGGGTTATTACTCCAATTCTCGCAATTTCTGCGTTAAATTGTCAAGTTCATCTTGTATGGCAGGGCTGTTTTTTACGCTTAGCTGTTTGGTGAGTTTTTTGATTTGGGTGCGGATTTTGGCAAGTTCAATGGCGTTTTTGGCGGTGTCTTTGTCCATGGGCGTGCCACTAGGCTCGCTCATGACGTTCGCCATGACCGACTCAACCGAGCTAACCACAGGCTTGGTGCCGTCCGTGATACTTTGGGCGACACGGTCAAGATGGCGATGATAGCGAGTGCGTAGATGTGCCTGCTCGTCCGCTCGCCCCTCTGCCGTAATGGTGCGTGGGTGTACTTCTAGGCGAATGCAGTCCACAGGGCAGGGCGGTAGGCACAGCTCGCACCCTGTGCATAGGTCGGTTAAGATGGTGTGCATGTGCTTGGCGGTGCCGATGATGGCGTCCACAGGGCAGGCAGGGATACATTTGGTGCAACCGATACAGTCGTTCTCATCGATGATGGCTCGTACCTCCACGGGGCGGTCGGTGGCAGGGTCGGTTGCCCATTTGCTGGCAGTGGCGCTCAGGGTGGGGCGTGGGTCGCCATGCTCGGCAAGCACCGTGCCGATGGCGTCCGTTACCGCTTGACCGCCCGGCACGCATAAGTTATGCGACTCGCCACGCACCGCCACGCCATAGGCATAGGGCAGACAGCCGTCTGGGTGTCCGCACAGACCGCACTGGGTCTGGGGCAAAAGTTCGTCTATCTGCTGGACGATGATTTTTTGGGTGGGGGTTAGGCGGTCAAGGGCTAAGGTGTTAAATAAAATCGGTAGGCAGGCTAAGCGGTCATTCATGGCGACAGGCTGTGAATAAAAGGGATATTATAACAAGTTTTGGCAGGTTGTGCGAATTTGTGATTGGTGTGTGGCAGGCGTGATGTTAAATGGTGGATTTTATTTGCCAAAAGGAGTAAAATTCTTTATAATCCAAGGGTTTATTCAATGATTTTTATTTAGGAAAACCCGTGTCAAAAATTAACGTTGCCATCATCGGCGGTACAGGCTATACAGGCGTTGAGCTGATTCGCTTGTTATCACGCCACCCCCATGTCACTATTAGCCACTTGACTTCTCGCAGTGAAAAGGGACGGGCGGTGAGTGAGATTTTCCCGAGCCTGCTTGGTGTGTGCGATGTTGTGTACAGCGACATGACGGACAGCGTCATGGACGAGATTGGCAAGGCGTGCGATGTTGTGTTTTTTGCTACGCCACATGGGGTCGCCATGAGCCACACACCACGCCTTATCGCACAAGGGGTGAAGGTCATTGATTTGGGGGCGGATTTTCGTTTGCAGGATTTGGGCGAGTTTGGCAAATGGTACGGATTAGAACACACTTGCCCTGATGTGTTGGCGGAGACGGTGTATGGCTTGCCTGAGATTCACCGTGAAAAAATCAAATCCGCCAAGGTCATTGCTAACCCCGGCTGCTATCCCACCACCGCCATTTTGGGGTTAAAACCTGTGATAGACACCCAAAACAGTGCGGATAAACCGTTGATTTTGCCAAACATTATCATTGATGCCAAATCAGGCGTATCGGGGGCAGGACGTAATGCCAAGATGAACCTGCTATTTAGTGAATTATCCGACAATTTCTCTGCCTATGGCGTGGCAGGTCATCGCCATACCCCTGAGATAAGCCAAGGCGTGCATGCGTTCTTAGGGTCTAAATTTACCCAAAAAGTGCGGTTTGTCCCTCACCTTGTACCGATGATTCGGGGTATGTTTAGTACCATTCATCTGACCCTAACCGATGACGGTAAGGCGTTAAATTGGCAAGAGATTTTTGAAAAAACGTATCAAAACGAGCCGTTTGTGGACGTGCTTGCCAAAGGAGTGCTCCCTGATACCCGTTCGGTGCGAGCGTCCAACCGCCTAAAAATTGCCGTTCATCAAGATGATGATGCCTTGACTGTGCTGGTCGTCCAAGATAATTTAGTGAAAGGAGCGAGCGGTCAAGCCGTGCAAAACATGAATATCCTGTGCGGATTTGATGAGATGTGCGGATTGGGTGTGGAGTTTGGCGGTTGTGCGGTTGTGCCTTGAAAAATATGTGTTTATCCCAACATAAAACACACCACTTGATTTTAGCGGTTTAATTTACCAATTTAATTTAGCAAAGGAGTATATCATGGCAATTGAAACCCTAACCCTAAAAGTCTTTGGCATGACCTGTGATGGCTGTGTGCAAAGCGTGCATAACGCCATTAACAACATCGCAGGCGTGCAAAATGTGGAAGTCAATCTACCCTTAGAGCAAGCTGTCATTGAATATGACGACACCCAAGTGGATAAGATTGAGCTGATTCGTGCGGTAGAGGACGCAGGATTTAGTACGACCTAAGATAAATATAGACATAAACAAAAGGCTAATCCTATGGGTTAGTCTTTTTGCGTTAAAAGCTAAGGTTAGTCGACCCATACTAGATTTTGACATTATCCGCCATATCTAGCCGATACAGCACGGTGTTATGCATGGGCATGGCGGTTTGAAAAGCACGAAATCGCCTGATGTCGCCATTATTACGCACAGGCAGATTCATGAGCCGATAGGCAAGCAGTCCAAGCCAAATCCCATGCCCAAAAAACAGCGTATTATCATCAAACCCATCAAACCCATCAATCCTACCGATAAATGTATCCACTCGCTTCATAAACCCGCCAAAGCTGTCCGCCCCCACGCCATGTCTGTCATCTGGTTCCACCGTTTGCCACCAGTTGGCATTCATCAGACGGCGTGCATCCACCGAGATGTCTTTGATGACATCAAAGGCAAGGGCGTTTAACTCATCAAGCAGGTCAAGTGTGCTTGTGGGCATGTCATAATACTGACAAAAGGGCAGGGCGGTCTGCTGTGTGCGAAGCATGGCAGAATGATAAATACGGCTTGGGTGTATGCCCAGCCGTTGCCAATGGGCAAGGCGGTCTTTGGCTTGGGTGTGTCCTTTTTCAGTTAGAGGAATATCGGCATTAGGCAGGGGCGTGCCACCAGCATTGGCAAGGCTTTCGCCATGGCGGATAAAATATAGACTTTTCATGGTGTTTGTCCTATTATAAAAGGCGAGCTTTGCCCGCCTTTTATATTTATATCAAATTTTAAATTTACCCCAAAACCGTCTCTTTGATCAAGCCATACTCCGCTTTGGGTAGTCTTGCTCCAAACTGGCTTACCACACGGCTTGCCACCGCCCCTGCCAATGCCAGGCACGCCTGATAATCCGCCCCTTGTGCTAAGGCGTACAAGAACGCCCCTGCAAAGTTATCGCCTGCCCCGTTGGTATCCACCACGTCCGCAGGTGGGACATTATACAGGCGAACGCTGTCTTTGTCTGCCACGGTAGTGGGGTTTGCTCCGTTAGTGATGACAACTACTTTGGCGTGATTTAGCAGGGCATGAACCGCCTGAATGTCATCATCTGTCTTGGCAAAGAGTTTGGCTTCGTCCATGTTGCAAAAAATCATGTCCACACCGTCAGAAAGCCACGACATCACACCGTCTTTGGCAAAGCGAACCACCGCAGGGTCAGCAAAACTTACCACGATTTTGACCCCTTGTGCTTTGGCGGTTTGACACAGTTTGCTAATCGCACCTTGTACGGATGGGGTCATGGCAAGATAGCCTTCTAGGTATAGGTATTTTGCCCCAGTCAGTGCATCAAAATCCACGTTCGTCTCGTCAATCTGCCCACTCACCGCCAGATTGGTCTGCATGGTACGCTCGCCGTCATCAGTAACCAGCACCGCACACGTGCCTGTCGCCCCTGCCACTTCGGCTTTACCGCCGTCTATCGTAACGCCCATGTTTGCCATGTCGGATAGATAAAACACGCCACGCTTGTCATGTCCCACTCGGCAGTTATAAAAGGACGTGCCACCCAATGCCGAAAAACACGCCACCGTGTTGCCTGCCGAACCGCCCCCTGCTTGCTTGGTAGGCGTTAGTCCGTGTGTGTTTAAAATGTCAAATAAAGCGGTCTGCTCGTCCGTGTCGGCAAGGGTCATGTTGCCTTTGGTGAGTCCTGTTTGGGTCAAAATCTCATCGGTAAGTTTAAATTCGGTATCAAGAAGGGCGTTACCAATGGCGACAAGTTGGTACATGGGGTTTCCTTATGATTTAGAAAATGAAAAATGCCATTATAACAAAATTTGCCAAAATTGCCCGTTAAATTCATGACTTTATCAGATTTTTTTTGTATAATAAGCGGTTAATTTTTTAAAATAAAACAACACCATGACCGCCAAAATTCCTGTCATTCACACGCCCGACACGCCAAACACCGACCAAAAAACCAATCTTTTGGGCATGTCAAAAGATGAGCTTTCCCAATTTTTTGTGAATATGGGCGAAAAGGCGTTTCGTGCCACGCAGGTGATGAAATGGATTTATCAGTTTGGCGTTACCGACTTTTTTGAGATGACTAACTTATCCAAAGCCTTGCAAGCCAAGCTCGACAAAGTGGCGTGCGTGGTGCCACCGACTGTCAAATTCAAGCAGTTTAGCGAGGACGGCACTCGTAAATGGGTGTTTGAAGTGGCGGGCGGTTCGCTTGTTGAGACCGTGCTCATCCCTGCTGAGGACGGCAAGCAGTTTGGGCGTAAGACCTTGTGCGTGTCTAGCCAAGTCGGCTGTGCGTTGGATTGCTCATTTTGTAGTACGGGCAAACAAGGCTTTGAGCGGGATTTGACCGCCAGCGAGATTATCGGGCAGTTGTGGGTTGCCAATCAGTCCTATATGCAAGGCGTTGCCCCGACCGAGCGTGAAAACCGTGTTACCAATGTCGTCATGATGGGCATGGGCGAGCCACTGTTAAACTACGAGCCTGTCGTGGCGAGCATGAGCCTGATGCTTGATGACCATGCCTTTGGCTTATCCAAACGCCGTGTTACACTCTCCACGTCTGGTATCGTGCCAAAAATGTATGACCTTGCCAAGGATATTGATGTGGCTCTTGCCATCAGTTTGCACGCTCCTAATGACGAACTGCGTAACGAGCTTGTGCCTATCAATAAAAAGTACCCGTTGGCAGAGCTTATCCGTGCCGCCAAAGCCTACGTCTATGATGAAAATCCCCGCCACAAAAAGCACGTTACCATTGAATACGTCATGCTACATGGGGTAAACGACAGCGATAAGCACGCTCATGAATTGGTGGCGTTACTGGCGGATTTGCCAAGTAAAATCAACCTAATTCCCTTTAATCCTTTTCCGCACGCTCCTTATGGGCGGTCTAGCAACAACCGCATTCATGCGTTTAGTAATATCCTAAATCAAGCAGGCTTTGTGTGTACCGTCCGCCAAACTCGTGGCGATGACATTGATGCGGCGTGCGGTCAGCTTGTCGGACAAGTGGCGGACAGAACACGGCGAGCCAAAAAATGGCAAGAGAGCATCCAAAAACGCCAAGACCAAAAAGCGTGATGGTTTAAAAATACGATGAAACGACAAGATTTTGGTAGGAAAAAGGCAAAAATATTGGCAAAAATTATTGATAATTGTTAGAATGGCGATTATTTGTCCGCTGTATTTGTTCAATGCCAAATAAGTATGTAAGTTTTGGGGCTGTCAGTATGGATTTGATGCCCTACTCAGGTTAAGACAAAACGGTTAATTTTAAATCATAGTCATTATGGTAAAGTCATGAAATATTTAGTCATTCCTGTGCTATTGACCGCCTTATTGGCAGGATGTCAGAGTACCTCGCAAAGTTCGAGTACGGTTTATCAAGGTACTGACCCATCACAACGTAAACGTGATAAGTCTGAGCTTGCCCAAGCACGTACTGCTCTGGCGGGACAGTTTATCGCTCAAAGACAACTTGATGCTGCCAAAAGACAGCTTGATGAAGCGTTAGAGGCGGACAGCCGTTATGCTCCCGCCTATGACATGATGGGCAATCTGCTTAGGATAGAGGGTAGTCCTAGCAATGTCGCCAAAGCCGATGAGTATTTTAAAAAGGCGATTAGCCTAGACCCAAATTTTACCCAAGCACGCAACAACTATGGCGTGTATCTGTCAGAGCGTGGGCGTTACCAAGAGGCGATAGAGCAGTTTAACATCGCAGGGGGCACGCTCGGCTACCGTAACCGTGCAGGGGCTCTTGAAAATCTAGGGCTGACTTATTTAAAAATGAATAACCCAGCAGCGGCAGAAGCAGCCTTTAATAAGGCGATGGAAACTGAGCGTGGTACAGTCGTGGCAAAGATGGAGATGATTGACATTCTCATCAACAGACGTGAATCTCTAAAGGCCAAAGAGTATTTTGAGGATTTAAAGAGTTTATCCCAAATGCATGGTCAGCCCATGCCACCACGTCTGATATACCAAGGCATTCGTCTAAATATTTTACAAAACAATCGCCAAGAGATTCAGCGGTTGTCCAGTCAGCTTTTGTCGCAGTATCCGCTGTCCGATGAAGCAAAAAAACTAAAACAATGGCTAAATAACTCAACGGGAGCATTAAAGTGAGTCAAACCAACGACAAACCAACATCAAACACAGGTTTTGGCGGTAAATTAAGAAGTGCCAGAACATCTCGGGGTTACTCACTAGATGTAGTGGCAGGCGAGCTGAACATTCTAAAACGCCATGTGCAGGCGATAGAAGAAGAAAACTTTGATGCCCTGCCCCAATTTGCATTTGCTCGGGGTTTTGTGGTAAACTATGCTAAGTTTTTGGAACTTGATGCCGATGAGTTTGCCCGAGAGTTTGAAAGCATCTATCCTGAGAGCAAACGCACCAAGCGTGTTGAGGACATCAAAGCACCACTGGCACCCATGGGTACCATTGAGCGTGGGCGTGGGGGCATGCGGTTTAACCCATGGCTCATTGCAGGGGTGATTGCTTTGGTGATTTTTGGGTTTGTGCTATTAAAAATCATATCTAGTGCAGTGGGCAAATCAGATGAGACCAGTCCAACGACCCAAACACAAGTGCTAAGCCCGAGCGAACAAGCCCAAGGAGCGGCAGTCGGGGCATCGGGTTCGGCATTAAACCTAGGTACAAATGATGGCGAGCCTACTACCCAAGCTGTGGCAGGACAAGGCGTGATTGATATTTGGTCAAAGGGTGATGTGAATATCAAAATCACCGACAAAAATGATAACGTACTCATGCAGGGCTTGCAGTCTCGTGGCGGTTATCAGTTAAAGGGCGAAACACCCTTTACCGTTGAGATTGACAATCCTGCTCAGGTGGATTTAAACTTCAATCAACGCCCCATTCGCTTGGGCGAGCATACCCAAAACAGCAAAGCCACCCTAACCCTACAATAAGCGGGTCATCATGAGCCATCACAGCCCCATCAAACGCCGTCCCACTCGCCAAATCATGGTTGGCAATGTCGCCATCGGTGGCAACGCTCCCATCAGCGTACAGAGCATGACCAACACCAACACTTGCGATGTTGATGCCACAGTTGTCCAGATACAACGCTGTGTGGACGCAGGGGCGGACTTGATGCGAGTATCCACGCCCACGATGGAGTCCGTGGAGGCATTTGCCCAAATCAAAAAACAGGTAAACATTCCGCTCATCGCTGACATTCATTTTGATTACAAAATCGCCCTAGCGGTGGCGGACGCAGGGGCGGACTGCTTGCGTATCAACCCTGGTAATATCGGCAATGACCAAAAGGTGCGTGAAGTGGTGGCTTGTGCTCGCCACCATAACGTGCCTATTCGCATCGGTGTCAATGCAGGTTCGCTTGAAAAAGATTTACAAAAAAAATATGGCGAACCGACAGGGCAAGCCATGTTAGAGTCAGCATTACGTCATATTGATATTTTAGAAAAACTAAACTTTCAAGACTACAAAATCTCAGTCAAGGCGTCTAACGTTTTTTTAACCCTAGATGCTTATCGGCTTATCTCGGCAGAGGTGGATTGCCCGTTGCATTTGGGCGTTACCGAGGCTGGTGTGTATCGTACAGGCACGGTCAAATCCGCCATTGCACTAGGTGGGCTTTTGCTTGACGGCATTGGCGACACCATGCGGATATCCTTGGCAAGTCCGCCTGAGGAGGAGATTAAAATCGGTTTTGATATTTTAAAATCGCTAAACATTCGCTCCAATGGCGTAAACTTTATCGCTTGTCCGTCTTGTAGTCGTCAAGAATTTGACGTGATTAAGGTCATGAACGAGCTAGAATCTCGCCTAGAAGACATCAGAGAACCGCTTGATTTGTCCGTCATCGGCTGTAAGGTCAATGGACCGGGGGAGGCCAAAGAGGCGACCATTGGCGTGGTGGGGGCAAGCCCCAATTCGCTCGTGTATAAAATGGGACAAAAAAGCCATTTGATTGATACCAAAAATCTGGTGGATGAAATAGAACAAATGGTACGTGAAAAAGCCAAAGAGTTGGCGGACAAGCGAGCCAATGAGATTATTAGAGTGGCTCAATAAAATTGTCATTTGGTATTTTAACGCATGCTTGCATTTTGCATTTGTTAATGATGGGTATTCTCCGATACATAAATGCTCTTGCCGACTTTAATAGATTATTTTTTTTAATTTTATGTTTTTATATGAGGTAATGTGATGAAACATACTTTTGTTTTGGGTCTTCTTATCCTATCATTTGGTATGTATGGTTGTGCCAAAGAAGAAAATTTTGCTGAACAGCCTGCTGTGGAGAGTAACCCCCCGCATGGTGTCCAAATGGCAGAAAAGTCAAATGAACTATCCTCTTGGATTTTAGATGAGGCAGACATTAGGTTTTATAGCACAAAGACCGATAAGAATGACAATGATATTGTTGAGGAGGGTGTTTTTAATACCTATTTTGGCTATTTGGATAAGCAAGGTAACCTAAAAATGGAGATAGAGCTTGACAGTGTTGAAACTGACATCTCTATCAGAAACCAAAGAATTAAAGAATGGCTTTTTGAGACAGAGAGATTTCCAAAAGTGGAGATTCAATCTCAAATAGATTATGACTGGATAAATACTCTTGGTGTTCATAAAGAAGTAAGTAAAGTGCAACCACTGACCATTTCTTTTCATGGTAAGACAATACAAACCGAGGCGTCTCTTAAAATCATAAAGTTGGATAATAATACAATAAATGTGATGACACAGGAGCCTATTCACTTAAATCTGCTAGAACTTGAAATGATGCAAGGCTTAAATAGCTTAACAGAGGTAATGAATTTAAAGAGCATTGGTTATTTGGTGCCAGTCAAATTTCAAGGCATATTTAAGAAACCTTAAATGATATTTATCAAATCATACATAAAATGACTTTGCATTTAATTGGCTATATTGATATAAAATCTTACGCCTTAATAGCACCCAAGATAATAACGCAAATCAATCATAAAGATGATTTGTAAATGCTTATCTCGTATTTGTGTTTGTGTATTTAATGGCTTTTACTTCTTGGAATTTATTTTATGAAAAAAAATATTTTATCATTCATGACAGTTTTATCATGTTCTTTATTAATGTTTGCTTGCTCAAATTCTGACAATTCATTAAAGAATGATGAAAATAAACAATCAGGTATTAATAGTAATGTTAGTACCACTCAAAAATCATCTTTTGATGTTAAAGTTGGTCTTATGTCGTCTTCAACTGGCAATGCGCCAGTTATTTTTATTGACGAAAAGGGAGATATTCAGGGTTTTGAGTACGATATTTTAAAAGAAATAGATAAACGTTCTGATTATAATTTTCAATATGAATATCAGCCAAGAGATGACCTTTTCAATCGCATGAATAATAAAGAGATAGATATTATCGCAGGTATTGAGATTAGTGAGCAACGAATTCAAAAATATAATATGACCAACTCTTATTTGGATGTTTATCCGATAACTTTGCTAAGTAAAAATCCAAAAATAAAGAAATTGGAGGATATTGGGAAAAATTCAACAGCTGTTAAAGAAGATTCAATGCAAACCACATTTGCAATTGTCAAAGATTATGAAAATAATTATGACGATGCTAACATAGACTATACAGTCAGTGATTGGATTTCTGTACAGACTCTTTTAAGAGATGATGCTCAGATTGCAATTGGCAATTCTGTTGTCATACCTTATTTTTATTCAAAATATTCAACAAAAAAAGACCCTTTGTATTTTTCCATTGATTATGACTATCCGCAAGAATCTTATGGATTTTTGATAAACAAAGAAAATGTGGACATGATGAATGACATAAATAAGCACATTTTAGATATGAAAAGTGATGGCACTTATCAAAAGATATTTAAAAAGTGGTTTTAGTTTTTAACTAATAACAAAAATGATGTTAATCTAAATTGAGCTACTCTCTGCAAAATGAAAAAGTGCTACGCTTTCTATTCATGGCGAGCTTGTAAAACCATAGAAGAAACCGAATTTTTGATAAGCTTAGGGTGTATGGTTTGTGTAGTAAAATTTAATTTTGCTAGCTGTATCTTTTTGATAAAACTGACTTAGGAAAAAACATGAGTGAACTTACCGCCATTCGTGGCTTTAATGACATTTTGCCAACCGACACCGCCAAATGGCGAGCGGTGGAGAGTGTTTTGACCCAAGTGCTAGACGGTTATGGGTTTAGCCAAATCCGCCTGCCTATGGTGGAGGAGACCGACCTGTTCGCCCGTGGCGTGGGCGAGGCGACCGATATTGTCGAAAAAGAGATGTTTGGCGTGGTGCATGGCAACCAAAATACAGGCAAAGACGAGAATGAAAAGTCATTTACGCTCCGCCCAGAGGGGACAGCAGGGTGCGTGCGTGCGGTGGTGCAGCATAATCTGACACGTGGCGACACGCCAAAACTGTGGTACATGGGGGCGATGTTCCGCTACGAGCGTCCGCAAAAGGGACGTTATCGCCAGTTTACTCAGCTTGGGGTGGAAAGCATTGGCTCGCCCCTGCCTGACGCTGATGCCGAGCTGATTGCGATGACGGCGATGATGTGGAAACGCCTTGGGATTTTTGACCATGTAACGCTGCAACTCAACACGCTGGGTGAGGCTCATGAGCGTATCGCTTATAAGACGGCATTGGTGGAGTATCTGACCGCTCATTTTGACGGGCTAGATGACGACAGCCAACGCCGTGTCAGCACCAATCCCTTGCGAGTGCTTGACAGTAAGGACGAGCAGACTCAGGCGATTTTGCTTGGGGCTCCGAAGTTGTCCGACTTTTTGGGCGATGAGAGTCGTTTGCATTTTGAGCAGGTGCAAAACTACCTGCACACGCTTGGCATTGATTTTGAGATTAACGAAAAGCTCGTGCGTGGGCTTGACTACTATAACAAAACCGTCTTTGAATGGGTAACGGACAAATTAGGCTCACAGGCGACTGTGTGCGGTGGTGGGCGTTATGACGGGCTTCTTGGCATTGTCAAGGGCAAGCCTGAGCAGAGCGAGCCTGCGGTGGGCTTTGCCATGGGGCTTGAACGCTTGATGTTACTCATGGAAACTGTCAATCCGATTGCCGATACTGCCGACTGTGATGTGTTTGTCGTGGCAAGCGAGAGTGTGTATATGAATGCCGTGCTATACGCCAATGAGCTACGCACATACCGCCCAAATATGCGTGTCAAAATGGCGTCCGCCACCAGCCTAAAATCACAAATGAAAAAGGCGGACAAGTCGGGGGCAAAATTTACCGTGATTATTGGTGATGATGAAGTTGCCAATCAAACCGTGTCTGTCAAAAATATGGCGACAGGGGAGCAGACAAGTCGTGCGATGACGGATTTTGATTTTGAGTAAGATTGTTGGTGTTATAAAAGTTTAACGGTTTTTAAATCATTGATAAAACCAAATTTAACATTAGAAGTATTTTTAAGAGTTAGCAGATGAGCGATGAATTAGTAGTGAATGACAAACAAGCCATGTCTGCCCTAAAACAGCACGGCAATAAAATCGTGTGGGCGGTGATTTTGGTATTGGCAGGGTATTTTGGCTGGGATTTTTATCAAAAAAACTACGCCAAAGTGGATACGGTGGCAGCTGATAGCTATACGCTAATTACCGAGAAAAATGATGCGTTTGTCCATCAAGCCGATAAAGAAGCATTAGGCAGGGATCAACAGGCTTTGTTTGCTGATATTGATAAATTGGTGGCGAACCACGGCAAGACCGCTTATGCATGGCAGGCTCTCATGATAAAAGCACGCCATCAGTCGGATAATGGTCAGCACACTGAGGCGGCGACAACCCTAAAACAGGCAAGTCAGATAAACTTGGATGATGAGGGGCTGAATGCAATCACTCAGCTAAGACTGGGGCAGTCGCTATTGGCGGCGGGTAATGCTGATGAGGCTTTGACGGTGGTCAATGGTGAGTTTCCTAAGGCGTTCGAGAGTTCAAAGCAAGAACTACTGGGCGACATTTATGTCTTAAAAAATGACAATGAGAATGCCAAGCAAGCCTATCAGCTGGCGTGGGATGGACTGACTGAGCGTGGCGAGAGTCGCTCACTGCTTAGCCTAAAAATGCAAGCACTGGGCATGACCCCAACGCCCATCACGCCCAAACATCAAGTAGTGGCAACGCCAGTCCAAGATGATGCGGACGTGACAAGTGCCAATGCCCAAACAGTGGGTGCAAATGATATACTGTCAAATGAGAATGAGACAGTACAGGGTGGCGGCGAGTGATGACACAAAGTGGCAATACAAACACACCATTTATCAACTCATCCTAAACAGAACTTTGCTAAAATTAATACGTTTTAACTGATACACCCAAGAGACTTTAAAATTACTGCAAACACAATGATGTTTGGATGTAGGGGCGTGCTGTGCACGCCTTGTGCGGTAATGTTATCAAAGGGTGTGCTCAGCACACCCCTACAAACCCGTGGTAAATATCAAGTTGTTTGGGTGTATATCAACCACAATCAAATCTAAACCAAATACAGAAATCAAATAAGGATTCGTATGAAACACATCACCAAACCTTTGGCTGTGGCAAGTGTGGCGGTATTGGCACTGATTGCCACAGGTTGCGACCGTTTTGGTCGCAGTAAAACCCCTGAGAGCAAACCTGCCAAACTGGTCAAGATTGATAATGAAGTAGCGGTTTTAAATAAAGTTGCCAGTTTTTCATTGCCCCAAGCAGGCGGGCGTTTTAAAGGTGCCAATGTCAATAAAAAAGACGTGGCAGACTTGCAAGTGGCTTTTGTGGATGGTGCACTCATCGCTGCCAGTCGCACGGGCATGGTCAGTGCCTTTGCTGGCAATGCTCAGGCATGGTCGGTAAATGTTGGCGATGTCATCAGTAGTGGCGTGGCAACCGATGGTAGGCTTGTGGTAGTTGGCACTCGCTCGGGCAAGGTAGTGGCATTAGATGGAGCGACAGGAAGTGTGGTGTGGGAGCGAGGCTTGCCCAGCTCATCACTTGCTCCTGCTCTCATCGGCAGTGGTCGCGTGATGGTCTCTGCCAACGACGGCATGATTTATGCCTTAAATGCCAGTGATGGCAGTCAAGTGTGGCAGTTTAGCACCCAAAACCCTGCCGTCAGCGTGCGTGGTGCGGCAACACCCATCAGTCTAGATGCTAACACGGCATTATTTGGCACGGCAGACGGACGTATTCATGCCATCAACCCACAGGCAGGCACACCGCTGTGGACACGTCGGGTAGGGCGTGCAGTCGGTGGCAGTCAAGTTTACCGCATGAGCGATGTCGATGGCACGCCATTGGTGGCAGGTCAATATCTGTATGTGCCAAGTTATAGCGGACAGCTGACTGGGTTTGACATGAGTGCAGGACGTACCCTATTTGTTAGCGAGCTTGCCAGTACCAAATCTCCTGCTCTACTGGGTAGTCAGCTCATTGGTACAAGCATCCATGGCGATGTGGTTGCCTTTAATGCGATGACAGGCGATGTTTTGTGGGAGAATAATGAACTCAAATACCGCCGTCTGACCAATCCTGTCGTCATTGGCAGTCATGTGGCGGTGGGCGATTTGGACGGTGTGGTGCATGTTTTTGATAACACAGGCAGAATCATTAGTCGTACAAATACCAAAGGACAGCTAACCAGTTTGCAAGTGATAGAAAACCGCTTATATACCCAAAGCAGTGAAGGCGTGGTTGTGGTGTGGCAGTTTTAATGGTGTAAAAAATAACAAATATAAAAATGCCGGCTCTAGCCCAAAAAGT
>NZ_MUXV01000006.1:25250-105088 GCF_002014975.1 Moraxella bovis | reverse complement strand
CTTTTTGAACCACTGCCAAAGATCTAAAAGCCATGCTCACTCACGTCGCTGATAACGCCAAAACCTATCGCACGCAGTATGGCAACGTCTCGCCAGCGAGTGTCGGGGCGATACAGCGTCAGCTTTTACAGTTAGAGAGTGAAGGGGGGTAATGACTTTTTTGGCGAGCCTGAGCTGAACCTAGAAGACTGGGTGCAGACCGAGGGCGGTCGGGGCGTGATTAATATCCTAAATGCCCAAAAGCTCATGCTCTCGCCCCGTCTGTACAGTGCGTTTTTGTTGTGGTTTTTGGCAGAGATTTTTGAGAGGTTTCCCGAAGTGGGCGACCTTGATAAGCTCAAATTTGTCTTATTCTTTGATGAGGCTCATCTGATGTTTGACAACGCATCATCGGCTCTGACAGAGCAGGTGGAGCAGGTGGTCAGACTGATTCGCTCTAAGGAGGTGGGGGTGTATTTTGTGACCCAAAACCCGCTTGACTTGCCCGATGCGATATTAGGACAGCTTGGTAATCGTGTTCAGCACGCCCTAAGAGCCTTTACCCCACGAGACCAAAAAGCAGTCAAAGCAGCCACTGATACGTTTCGCACCAACCCAAATTTGCATGTCGCCAGTGCCATTACCGAGCTTGGTGTTGGCGAGGCTCTTGTCTCATTTTTGGATGAAAAGGGCATGCCAAACGTGGTCGAGCGTGCCTATATCCTACCGCCTGCGTCTGCCTTGTCGCCTTTGACAGCCGAAGAGTGCCGAGCCAGCTTTGAGTCCGATGTGCTGTATCGCTATTATAAAGATAGCGTGGACAATCATTCGGCATTTGAGGCTTTGGCACAGCTAGAAGCCCAACAGCTTGCCCAAAAAGCAGAGGCAGAACAAGACAAGGCAAAAAGCCAATCAGTCCAATCATCAGACAAAAAAGAGCTGGGGGCGTTAGATGGTTTTATTGGTGGTCTGTCAGGCGGGCGTAAAAGTCGCAATCAAGGCATGGCGTATGATGTGGCGGATGCACTGGGCAGTCAGTTGAATAAGCAAGCGACCCGAGCAATCAGCCGTGGACTGATGGGTGTGATAAAAAACTTACTTAAATAATCCAAAATCAAAAAGGTCAAACATGAACAAACAAGACATCCTAAACAGCCTAACCCCCGAAATCGTCGCCAAATTCCGCACCGCCATTGAGATTGGCAAATGGGATAATGGCGTTCGCCTAACGGACGAACAACGCCAAACCTGTATGCAAGCGGTCATGGTGTGGGAGCATGAGTACCTGCCCGTAAAAGAACGCACAGGCTATATTGAGAAGCCTAAGGATGATAAGGGGGCAACGGTGGGTGAGGAGTGTGATGTCGAGCATGAACATCATTATCCCAATGCCGAGCGACCTGTGAAGTTTAAGTGAGGCGGGTTTAAACGAGTATCATCACGTTCTTTTGTATTTGGTTTAGGAGTGTTTTCATGACTGTTTTGAATCAACAATGTTTCATGGGTCAAACCCTTTTGGCTCATGCAGTATAAAAAATTGGGTAGTAGTCCAAAAAGTATGCTGAACTAGGTTTTCCGTTCGCCACAAGCTTGCCTGTGGGTCGGTTTCCGTCATGGGCGGGCATAGCTCACCACGAACGAAAAACCGTAGTGCTTTTTTCATTTTGTAGAGTGCAATAGTGTAATTAGGAGGCTATCATGTAAGTGATGAATTATAGCGAATTTCGCCAAAACCTAGCGTCCGCCCTTGATTATGTTCAAGACAGCCATGCCCCTGTGATTGTCAAACGTGGCAAACATTCTGCGGTGGTGATTAGTCTTGATGAATATAATGCTTTTAAAGAAACAGATTATCTATTGTCAAACCCTGCCGATCCCGAACACCTTATGCGTGGCGTGCAAGCGGTAAAAAATCGTCAACTTACCCAAAGGGATTTGATTGAGGATTAGCTGGTTTGATGAGGTATGGGATGATTATTTGTATTGGCAAAGCCAAGATAAGAAAACCATAAAACGTATTAATGCCTTGATTAAGGATTGCAGACGAGACCTTTTTTGACGGTATCGGCAAACCCGAACCATTAAAATATAACCTAACAGGCTACTGGTTAAGACGCATTGATGATGCCAACCGCTTGGTTTATTGTTATGAAAATGAAACACTCATCATCATTTCATGCCGTCATCATTATGAGGCTTAACAATTTATCAAATTTTTGCTATAATATTCGCCAATTTTCACTTTTATAAGGAATCCTTATGGACATGCCTGTTGTGCAGTTTGACACCACACACGGTGCGATTGTCATTGAACTAAACGCCGAAAAAGCCCCTGTTACGGTGGCAAACTTCCTTGACTATGTCGAAAGCGGTCATTATGACGGCACGATTTTTCATCGTGTGATTGACGGCTTTATGATTCAAGGCGGTGGTATGGATAGCGAGATGAACGAAAAACGCACCGGCACCCCTATCAAAAACGAAGCTAACAACGGTCTAACCAATGATGTTGGCACAATCGCCATGGCTCGTACATCAGACCCACATTCAGCAACGGCTCAATTTTTTATCAACGTCAAAAACAACGACTTTTTGAATTATTCAAGCCCAACGCCACAAGGCTGGGGCTATGCGGTGTTTGGTAAAGTAACAGACGGCATGGACGTGGTAAACCAAATCAAAGGCGTACCCACAGGGCGTTATGGCTATCACTCAGACGTACCGACCACACCGATTGTCATTAACTCTGCCAAAGTGATTTCTAAGTAATTAGCCGTTATTTTGGTTGTAAGGGCGAATCATTTTCGCCCTTTTTATTCATTTTAAGCCTTGCCATGCAACAATTTGACCACTTATTAACCACTCGCCCCCATGATATTAGTGCGGTATTTGTCAGTGACTTGCATTTATCAAGCGACACGCCTGCCCTAAATCAAGCGTTTTTGGCACTTATCAAAGATTTGTGCGTTTTGCCAAACTTGCAAAGCCTTTATATTTTGGGCGACTGGCTGGACGGTTGGATTGGCGATGATGATTATTTGACGTTGTCCGATGACAAAAAAGCACGGCATTTTTTAACGCCTATTTTAAATACCCTAAAAACTCTCTCCACAAAAACCACCATTTATGTCATGCACGGCAATAGAGATTTTGCCATTCGCCAAAGTCTGTGTGATACCTTTTATGGCACACTTATCAAAGAACCGCATTTTTTAACACTTTCAAATGGCACAACCATTCGCCTAGAACATGGCGACAGGCTATGTACCGATGATAAGGCGTATCAGCGTTATCGAAAAATTATCCAAAATCCTGTCATCTCTTGGCTTATTTTAAAACAACCGCTCGCCTACCGCCAACGCCTTGCCCAAAAAATCAAAGCCAAATCCCACAGCGACAAACACCAAAAACCTACCACCATCATGGACGTAAACTCCGATATGGTCGCCAAAACCATGAAAACGTGTGATATCCTGCTACACGGACACACGCACCGTCCTGCCGTACATACGTTGGGCGACAAAAAACGCATGGTACTTGGCGATTGGCGGTATATCGATAACAAAGTGCAAGCGGTGATTGGGGCGTTGGATAGTGATGGCGTAGGGCTTTGGGTGTTTGATTGGTTTGTAAAATAAACGCCATTTTTAACGTTATATCAGCAATTCATCAAGGACGAATGTGATTCGCCCCTGCGTCTCAAAAAAACTCCCAATCATCAAAAAATTACCATATTAATTGAGATTGGCGTTCATCTCTTCTTTAACGATTTTTTCGTCAATGTCATCTGTTGTGGATTTCCCACTTTCTTTATCTTGCCCATCTTTCCTGTCTTGCCCATCTTTTTCGTCATTTGCCACATCTGTTGTCGTATGGTCGCCATAACGTGCCAAATGCTCGTGTAGAATTTTGCGTAATTGCAAAATGGTTTTGGGGTTTTCGTGAATGTTGTGCCCGCCTGTGACGACTGTTTCGCTGACCGCCCCGTCTAGGTGAGAGCTGTCATAGGGGACGATGCCGTCAGAGAGATTTTGCCCGACCAGATTGCCCTGCAAGCTCTCGGCACTACCAGCACGGTCGCCCATGATGGTGTGGTAGGCGACATTGTCATTAATGGTTAGCTCTTTGGTAAGTTTTATAAAGGCGGATTGGTCGGAGAGCTGGCTTGGTCCATTTTGTAGGTAGAGTGAGCCGATGGCACTGTTTTGGAGCTGGGTGCTGTCCACTTGTCCGCTGTTTATGATGGTGCCAGTCACAGTTTTGGTGATGTCTAGGGGTAGACGGACGACACGGCGGGCAAAGCGGGTAAACCAGCGGTCGGCATAGTCCGTGCCTGCAAAAGGGGCGGAGATAAACACTGCTGTATCAACTTGTGGCAGGGCATGCAGGGCAAAGCGGTTGTTAAAATTTTCTTGGTAAGTGTCTGCAAGTAGCTGTCTGATTAGGGTATTGTTATGGGGGTGGGTTTGGTTGTTGGTGATTTTATTTAGGTCGCCATTATCCATGCCGTCTATATGCGTGGCATCAACCAATTTGTCCAAATCATCCAATTTACCCAAATCATCCAATCGGGGTAACAAATCATCATCGGAGACAAGCATTCTTGCCATGATACCACCCATGCTATGCCCGATAATCACGCTATGCTGGCTGGCAAGGTGAGTGCCGTTGGGGTCGGTGAGTGCGTAGGCGGTGTCGATGACTTCACGGATTTGGTAGCGGTTTTCGAGCATGGGCAGGTTGGTGGCGTAGAACACTTGCCATACTTGGTAGTTATCACGCAGGACGGGGTCGGCAAAGAGATTGTTGGTGAGATTGACCCATGTGGCAGGGCTGGACGCCAAGCCATGTATCATGATGATGACTTTTTGATTGGGGTCGTAGGGCTTTAACATAAACAGTTGGGGCAGGGTGGCGGTGTTTTTGTTTAGCATGTTTAAAATGCCCACGCCTTGTAGTTGGTTCTCGGCAAGCCATAGGGCGTACCCTGCTGAGAAGTTTGCCGATAGGGGGTAATTTTTGCCCAAAATCTCAATGTCTTTGGTTTTATAAGGGTTAAAAAAATGCACGTCTAGCACGTTTGCTGACAGCACGTCAGACAAGTGCGTGCCTTGGGGCTTGACCACGCCTGTCAGGAGCATGTGTCCTGTGGGATGAATGCGACTGACGATGCTGTCAAGGTCTTGGCTAAGCAGAGGGTTATTTGCTTTGATGTTTTTGGTGGGGTTGTCGGTTGGGTTATCGGCAGGGTCAGCGGTAGTGCTGTCGATGGCGTGACTGATGCGTGGTTTGGTGGACTGGTTTTGACCAACCAGCTCTCGTAGGGTAATCATTGGGCGATCAGGCAACACGCCCACATAAGGCACACCCAGACCTGCTCGGCTACTGGTGGTATTTAAGTCTGCCAAACGTGAGTCATAAGCTGAGACTAGGTCGGAGAGCAGGTGCTGATTTTGTGAGCTTACATCTAGATTTGCCATGTAGTCAGAGTCATGGGCAAGGTAGAGATTGACGGTGACGTCATCACTGTGGTAGCTGTTGGCAAGGATATGACCGTAGTCACTGGTGGGGGTGAGATGAAAGCCCTGCTGATGAGCGTTGGCAAAAGCCCCGTTTTGGGCTTGGTACAGCTCGCCAATCAATGCGTTGCTCGCCACATGGTACAAGTCCTGAGCCTTGATGTCGTTCTCGGTGACTAGGGGCGATGTGGTCTTTTGTCCTGTCAAGCTGTCATAAAACAGATAGGCATAGCTGTGGTTAATGCTTGCCTTAATGGCGTCTCGCTTAGCAGATAGGCAGGCGTGACGCTCCTTTTGCTTATCGGCTTGCTCACTGGCGGATAGGGGAGCGTTGGCGTAATAGGGGTCTAGCGGTGGACGGGTTGGGCTTTGACAAGCGTCCTGCTCGCCAAGGCTTAGGGCTTTGGTGTAGTATAACTCAGAGAGTAGGGCAAGGGTGGGTCTGGCGATTTGTTGGTGCTGGCGGTCATTGACGGCAACTTGCGGATTGCCAAAGGCAAGTACTTCTTTGACTTTGTCCAAACAGTCATCAAAGGCATTCATGCACTCATCTTGGGTTAGACCTGATGAAAGTAAGATACTGCTTGCCGCAGCACTGATTTGTGGGCGAGTGGTGATGTTGGCACGATGTGTGTCGATGATTTTCGATTGGATTTGTTTGGGCTTGTGAAGCGTGCTACACCCTGTGATAACAAGAGTTAGGGTAAGGCTTAGGGTACTTAGCGTAAGTTTGGTCATACGGGGTCTTGTTGTGTATTGATATTTTCCCGATAATTTTACATAAAAAATCCACCAAAAGGAATATTTGATGGATTTATTTTTAAAAGTCTAAGCAAGTATTTATTGATTACTGGCTAATTGCAATGGCTTGACGTTGATGTTGTCGTTTTTGATGTTCCAAATATAATAACCGCCATTTTCAACGATACGAACCTGTTCGGCAATTTGAGCATTGGTCGGGTGCTGACTTTGCAAGGCTTTTAGGCGAGATAATGCCCCTGCGTGGTTGTCCGCCAGTAGCTCGGCTTGGGCGAGACTTTGTTCGGCTTCTAGATAGCCAAGACTGGCGGCTTTTTGTAGGTATTTTTGCCCTTCGATAAAGCCACCACCTTCACTAATCATCATGCCGTATAGGAAGTTGGCTTCGGGGTTATCAGGAGCCAAAGCGATGGCTTTTGCCATGTATTTATTGGCACGTTGGGTGTAGTCAGTGCCGATGTTTAGGTTGCGAGCCATGCCGTTGATTTTGGCGACACGCAAGATGACATCAAGGCTTGCGTCATTGGCATTGGCGTAAGGTTCTAGCCAGTCGGAGAGATATTTGATGTTCTCGCTGGTGATAAATTCAGTGGTGCGATTGGGGAAATTTGGTGGATAGTGGCGAGCGTTAGGGGCGACATCATCAATAAAATCATCAATCAAGCTCACATCAAGGCGAGTGCTACCGCTTTGGTTGGCATTGATGACAACGGTGGCAATGCGATTGACGTTAGAGATATTAGCACTGATGGATGGCACGCCTGCCACAGACTGACTAAGTAGGTTGGTAGCGTTGGCATGGGAGATGGGTGTAGTTAGCTCACCACGCATGGCAGGGGCGATGCCTACTGTGTTTAGCTGAGCCATGGCAGGTAGGGCGGTCAAGGCGATGGTGCTAAGTGCTACTTTGTAAAAGGGTAAGGTTTTCATGGGGTTCTCTTTTAAAAATCTTAAAATAAAGGTAAATTTTAAAAATTATAAGAAATTTACCTTAATCATCTATATGTATTGGACACTGTTTTGGTGGTAAATTGTTACAGGGTTGTCAGTTGTGTTACACTGTGTAGTCAAGTATGTTTGACTGGGGCAAGCACGCCTACATCTCACCCAAAAATCCGCCCGACTGTCTTGCCCATAGGTTAGCATAAATCCCGCCTTGGGCGATGAGTTCGTCATGGCTACCCATCTCAATAATCTCGCCTTTGTCCATCACCACAAGCTTATCAAGACTGGCGATGGTGGATAGGCGGTGAGCGATGGCGATGACTGTTTTGCCTTTCATCATCTCATCTAGGCTTTGGGTGATGGCGTGTTCCACTTCGCTGTCTAGGGCAGATGTCGCTTCATCAAGCAGTAAGATGGGGGCGTTTTTGAGCATGACCCGAGCGATGGCGATACGCTGACGCTGACCGCCTGAGAGTTTCACGCCACGTTCGCCCACTTCGGTGTCAAGCCCTGTATTGCCGTGCTTGTCTTCTAAGGTTTGGATAAAATCCCATGCGTGGGCAAGGCGTGCCGCTGCGATGATTTCGTCATCGGTCGCATCAGGTCTGCCATAGGCGATGTTCTCACGCACGGTGCGGTGCAGTAGAGCGGTGTCTTGGGTGACCATGCCGATATTTTGGCGGAGCGATGTCTGAGTGACGGCACTGATGTCCTGCCCATCAATGCTGATACTGCCCCCGTCCACGTCATAAAAACGCAGTAGTAGATTGACAAGGCTAGACTTGCCCGCCCCCGAGCGACCGACCAGACCGATTTTCTCGCCTGCTTGAATGGCTAGGTTGAACTTATCAAATAGGGCAGTTCTGTCTTCGCTACGCCCGTAGTTAAAGGTCATGTCCTTAAACGCAATCTCTCCCCGTGCCACCACAAGCTCACCAGCATCAGCCCTATCCGTGATGGCGTGGGGCGTGGTTAGTGTTCTCATGCCATCCTGCACCGTGCCGATATGCTCAAACAGGCTTGCCATCTCCCACATAATCCACTGAATCATGCCTTTTAGACGCAGGGCGATACCACTTGCCACCGCAATCGCCCCAACGCTTACTTCGCCCATCATCCACAGATACACACCGATGGCGGTACTGCCGACTATCATGATAAGCGAGAGCGTCTCGGTCGTCGTTCCTAAGATGGACACCCACCGCATTTGGGCATGGACGGTAGTCATGAACTCGCTCATGGCGGATTTGGCATAGGACAGCTCACGGTTGGAGTGGCTAAACAGCTTGACCGCACTGATGTTGGCATAAGCATCGGTCACACGTCCTGTCATCAAGGCACGAGCGTCGGCTTGATTACTGGCGGTCTCACGCAGGCGAGGCAGGAAAAATTTCATCATACACGCCACACAAATCAGCCACGCCACAAACGGCAAAAACAGCCAAATATCTAGCCCTAATAAAATCACACCACTGGTGACCAAATACGCCACGACAAACGACACCATCTCTGCCATTGTCATAATCGTATCACGCACCGATAGGGCGGTTTGCATGACTTTGGCAGAGACACGCCCTGAGAACTCATCATGATAAAACTGCATGGACTGTCCAAGCATGTGCTTATGAAACCACCACCGCAGTCGCATCGGCATGACCCCCTGCAATACTTGAAAGCGGATTAAGTTGTCGATAAATTCGCCAAAAATGGACAGCACACACAGCCCCAAAATCAGTGTAATGGTCGCCCCCTTTTCTTGCCATAGAGTCTCGGGGGTGTAGACGGTCAGCCAGTCCACGACATCGCCCGCCCATGCAAATAACAGCGAGCTAAATATGCCAAGCAATATTGATAAAACAATACGCACCCCAATCCAAAATCTCGCCCCTTCGGTACACGCCCACAAAAACCCAAAAAATCCACGCTGACTGGAGTCGGGAGTGGGCATCGGACTGTCGGGGTAGGGATTTAGGCGGTTTTCAAAGTAGCGAAATAAAGACATGGTTATTATTTATAAATTATGAAAGGAAAAGTAGCAAATTGGGCAAATTGCCAAAGGTGTAATGTGGGGTTTGTGGGGCTATTATTCAATATCAAAATTTTAAAAATACGTTTTTAAAAATGGAAAGTAAGAATAGAATTTAATTTGGTGTGGGCTCGGTGTTTATTGGGGTATTTAAATCCATGCAACCACTTAACCCTGTATCGCCCTAAGCACATCTTGTTTTAGATTTAAGTATTCTACACTTTGCAAAAAATCAGATGATTTATCAATGACAAAATGATGAGCAAGTGTGGCAGGAAACCCCTTTAATACATACAATTTATCTGCCAAATAAATCGCTTCATCAATGTCATGCGTGATAATAAGGCAAGTCAGTTCCTTGTCTTTTTGAAACGCCCCAAACCATTTATACATCTGATTTTTGGTTACAAAATCCAGTGCCGAAAATGGCTCATCTAAGAGCATAAGACTGTCATTACTTAGATAAGTGCGAAGCAGTGCCACTCGCTGACGTTGTCCGCCTGAGAGCTGGGCGGGGTATTTGTGGTATAGCTCATCAAGCCCAAAGGCAGGTAGTAGAGGCATGATTTTGTCATGAATGGCGGATTTTGGCAGGTGTTGTAAGGTCAAAGGCAGGGTAATGTTGTCATAGACACTTTTAAAGGGCAACAGCAAATCCTTTTGGAGCATATAGCCCACAAAGCCTGCCTGCCCCGTCCTATCCACGCCATCAATCCGCACCTGCCCATCGCTTGGGGTAATCAGCCCTGCAACAATATTAAACAAAGTCGTTTTGCCCACGCCACTTGCCCCGACAATCGCCACTACTTCGCCTGTGCCAACAGACAAAGACAAACCATTAAATAAGGGTTTGTTCTCAAAGGAATGGTGGAGATTGTTTAGGATAAGTTTGGACATTTTTTAAATTGAGATAAATTGGAGGCGAAAGTTAATTCTCTGATTGTTTGATATCCAACACATAATCATTAAACAACCAAATTGTATTATCACTTTCTATATAATTAACACACACTTGGGAATTGATAAGAATATTTGTACTAAAAGAGCGAAATTCTAGGGTTTGGGTATCTTTTTCAATCAGGGTATTGGGTGGGTTAAAAATAAGCCTATCAAAAAATTCAAAGTCATTTTTAATCAATATCCCACAAACTTGATGAATGTTATCTTTAAAAATAGGCTCCACCAAAGATTTGCCAAAAATAACCAAAAACAGCAACGCTAGATAAGAGATAATTTTTGTTTTACTTTGATGTTGTGGTGTGCTTTTATCAAAAAAGTATAGGATAAGATAAATCGTCATTAAAGGCAATGAAAAAATCAAATCAAACCCTGTTATTACAATGAGTGCAATCATTGCAACCATAAAAGCAAACAACTGTAACCAGTCTTTTTTGGATAATTTCATTTTAAAAGATTTTCTATTATTTTAAATAAAGGTGCGAATTTCACACCTTTATTTTATCATTGGACAAATTGTAATTATCCCAATTAAAATCAAGGCAACAGCGTTGTATTTAACCCTGCCCCTTTTTCAATGGGCTTATCGGTCAATTTTTTATCATTGATCCATTCAAAAAACTTATCCCAACGCACAGGGTCAATTTTACCCCAGTCGCCCTTGTCGTCCAGATATTGCTTGGACATAAATTCTTGGCTTGCCATCGCCAGCTCCTTATTGGTTTCAGGGGCGTGCTTGATAAGAATTTCGGCAGATTTGGCAGGGTTTTGGGCAGAATAGGTGTAGCCTTCTTTGATGGCGGTTAGGGCTTTTTTATAGCGTTCGGCATTTTCGCCCACCTTGTTACTGTTGGCAATCAGCACAGGCGAATAGTAGTCAAAGGCGGGGTTGTGGTCTTTTAAATAAAAAAAGTTGGTCGGCTCGCCTTTTAGCCCTGCGTGAATGCCGTCCCAACTATAATACGCCAAAATGTAGTCAAATTGGTTCATTTTTAGGGCGGTGGTGGCGTCCGTACTCTCCCCTGGGATTTTGTGCAATGGCTTGCCCACGATTTCGGCAACGGTCGCATCGTCCACAGGGTCTTCCCAAGTGGAATAGAGTTTGCCGTGCAGGTCTTTGGGCGTGCTTGCTCCCAAAGATTTGAGCGACAACAGCCCTGCGTTGTTGTGCTGAAC
The DNA here is from genome assembly GCF_002014975.1 of Moraxella bovis. Lineage (GTDB taxonomy): Bacteria > Pseudomonadota > Gammaproteobacteria > Pseudomonadales > Moraxellaceae > Moraxella > Moraxella bovis. The sequence continues at coordinate 93,727 of NZ_MUXV01000006.1, read as the reverse complement.
GATGGTTGCCACCGCCACAATCGGCTCGCCTTTGTTTAGGCGTTTGACCATATTGGGCTGAAAATACACGCCCAAATCGGCACGATTGTTCGCCACCAGCGTGGACGCACTGTCTTCGGACGGCTGGACGATTTTGACATCAAAGCCTTGATTTTTAAAATAACCATTTTCAAGCGCCACATACAGCCCCGTGTGGTTGGTGTTTGGCACCCAGTCAAGGGCGATGATAAGCTCTTCTAATTGCTCACTTTTTTCGCCTGTTTGGGCGGTTTCGGTCTTGGTGTCTGTTTTGGTTTGGGCAGGTTTGTTGTCGCCACAGCCTGCAAGCAATAGGGAAACGCCCATTGCCAATCCAAATCCTACATTTTTTAACGCCACGCCATTCAAAGTTAAGTGCATTGTTTGCTCCATTTAGACAATAAAAAACCTTTAAGTGCCAAGCACCCAAAGGTCAAAAAACAACACAGCCAATCTTGGCGTTTAACAGACCAAAACAAGTCTTAACATAAAATGTCAAACAGAGCTTGATAATCATTGTCTAGTTTCCTACGCCAGTATTAACTGTATCAGGTTCACGGGTATCATCTCAGCTTTTATTTAAAAATAAAGCACCCCGACTAATGTTTTAATTATAAAATAAAATACAATGGTTGTCAAGTTTTGGGTTTTTAAGAAAATTTTTAGGGCTCTGGTTCAAAAAGTATGCTACAAAGAAAACCGTTCGTGGCGAGGTTGGGAAGCCTAACGGTTTTCCTACCCGCAGGCAGGCTTAGGGCGAACGGAAAACCTAGTTTGGCATACTTTTCAGACTACTACCATTTTTAGAATTAAAACGCTTTTTTAAATTAACATTTGCCGTAAGGTGTGTATTACGCACCAACAAAAAAAACCTTAATATAAAAACGGTGCGTGATACGCACCTTACGCTTAAAAATAAATTTAGCTAAAACATCAAAATCCCAATTATTTTTGATATTGATACGCCAAAACTTTTCTTTCCAAAAGTTTAACCAATCCAATCAAAATCAAAGTCAGAACACTAATCAAAAATATCACCGCAAACATATTGTCCAGCTCATACGATTTTCGCACACGGGTCATATAGACCCCAAGCCCATGATAACCGCCAAGCCATTCTGCCACCACTGCCGAGATAAGAGCATACGACAACGCCACTTTTAATCCTGTAAAAAAATACCCCATGGCGGACGGTATTTTTAGATGGCGGTAAGTTTGATAATGACTTGCTTTTAATGAACGAAAGAGATTTAATTGCTCTTTTTGTACCGAATTATAACCGTCCACAAGTGCAATCGTCATCGGAAAAAATACCGACAATACCACCAGCACCACTTTTGGCAATATGCCATAGCCAAGCCAAATCACAAGTAAAGGGGCAATGGCAATGGTAGGAATGGTTTGATTTAATAATAAAATCGGATAGACCATTTGACGAAAGTTTTTGGACAAATCCATTAAAATGGATAACACAAAACTTAATATCAGCCCAATGATTGTGCCTAAAAATGCCGTAATCAGCGTATATTTGGCATGACTCATAAGCAAATAAAAATCATCAATAAATGCCTTAATGATTTGCATGGGCGATGGCAATAAATAATCAGGCAATAACCCAAATCCAATGACCAATTGCCAAATAATTAGCAATAGGATAATTAGGCTGTATCGAATGCCATAGGCGGTAAGATTTTTTAAAAAAGATACTAGCATAGCTTTTATTTGGATTATTTAACTGCAAAAACCAATCACGCAAGCTCAAACGCCCGTATCAACGCATCATCTAGCCTATCCACGGCAATGATATTGATATTGGCAAAATTTTTATCGCCTACTTTGGGGGCGTTGGCTTTGGGGATAATGGCGTAGGTAAAGCCGTGTTTCATCGCTTCTTTTAGGCGTTCTTGACCGTTTGGCACAGGGCGAATCTCCCCCGATAGTCCCACTTCACCAAATACGCACAGCCGTGCAGGTAGCGGTTTTTCCTTAATGCTAGACGCACAGGCAATCAGCACCGCCAAATCCGAGCCTGTCTCCATGACCTTGACCCCGCCCACGACATTGACATACACGTCCTGACCGCTCGTGTAGATACCGCCATGACGGTGCATGACCGCAAGGAGCATGGATAGGCGTTGATAATCAAGCCCCAACGCCATACGTCTGGGCTGACCTTGCGAATCGTCCACCAACGCTTGCACTTCCACAAGCAGAGGACGTGTACCTTCACGGCTGACCATGACCACCGACCCTGCAATGGGCTTGTCATATCGACTCAAAAAAATGGCGGACGGATTGGCAACTTCCTTTAAACCTGTATCGGTCATGCCAAAAATACCCAGTTCATTGACCGCCCCAAAACGGTTTTTGACCGCGCGAATCATTCTAAATCGGCTATCGGACTCGCCTTCAAAATACAGCACCGTATCCACCATGTGTTCTAGCACACGAGGCCCTGCCAACGCCCCTTCTTTGGTAACGTGTCCCACCAAAAACAGTGCCGTGCCTGTCTGCTTGGCATAGCGTGTCAAGACGGCGGCGGATTCACGGATTTGGGCGACGCCCCCTGGGGCGGACTGTATGGCTTCGGTAAAGAGCGTCTGAATGGAGTCAATGACGGCAATGGCAGGCTGTTCGGCGGTCAGAGCCATGCAAATGGTCTCAACGTTGGTCTCGGCAAGTACCCTTAGGCGGTCGGTCGGTAGCCCTAGTCGCACCGCACGCATGGCAACCTGCGACAGGCTCTCTTCGCCTGTGATATATAGAGCCGAGCCAGCCAGCGAGTCGCTACTTGCCATGTTAATGGCGGTCTGCAAAAGGATTGTGGATTTGCCGATACCCGGGTCGCCCCCAATCAGCACCACCGAGCCTGCCACAAGCCCACCGCCAAGCACACGGTCAAATTCGCCCAAGCCTGTGGGCATACGGGTTTCTAGCGAAAAGCCGACATTGGCAAGGGTCATGACCCCAGAGCTGTCGCCTGCATAGTTGGCGGTTTTCGGGGCGGATTTGGTGGTGGTTTTTTTGTGGTGGGGCATGGCGACGTTGGGGGCTTCGGTGAGGGTGTTCCATTCGCCACAGTCGGCACATTGCCCTGACCATTTGCCGTAATTGGCTCCGCAGGATTGGCAGACGTAAGAGGATTTTTTTGCCATGATGAGAGTGTGTTAGGGTTTGGGGTATTGTAGCATTTTTTATTTGGAGCGTGGCAAAAATTGTGCAAAAAGGCGGTTTTGTTTTTATAGGTTGGCTGGCGTTATAAAAGTGGGTTTAATAAATATTTTTGAATGAATTAAGATGCACTCTACAAAGTGCAAAATTACTACGGTTTTCTGTTCGTGGTGAGCTAAGCCTGCCCATGACGGAAACCGACCCGCAGGCAAGCTTGTGGCAAACGGCTTGTGTAGTAAAATTCAATTTTGTTAGCTGTATCATAAATCAATCATTTGATATAAAGTTGGGAAATAAGGTATGGTCTGATAGGTTTATTTTATCAAATCTCTTTCCAAAATAAGAATAAATCCTTATAAATACTAAGGTTAAATTTTTTAAAAATGCACAAAAATCTGGTTTGGATAGAAGGCTGTTTTTAAAATGCCATTTGCTTTTTTTTTGCTTTGTGGTGGGTAAGATAAGTATTGACTATCTATTAAATAATGATAATCATTTAATAGATTGGTTTTTTGTAAACTCATAAAATAGCACTTGAAATTTGCCAATTTTGCCTTTATATTGATGGGACAAATCAACGATTTGTACAAACATTAACCCTAATTTTATTAAGGAATTATCATGTCTTTTACCCTGCCTGAGCTAGGTTACAGCTATGACGCATTAGAGCCACATTTTGACAAAGAAACCATGGAAATCCACCATTCTCGCCATCATCAAGCGTATGTTAATAACGCCAACGCTGCCCTAGAAGGCACTGAATGGGCGGACAAATCAGCCGAAGAAGTCATTGCCAATCTATCTGCACTGCCTGCCGACAAGCAAACTGCCGTTCGCAACAACGCAGGCGGACACGCTAACCACAGTCTATTTTGGACAATCCTAAAAACTGGCACCACGCTTCAAGGCTCGCTAAAAGATGCCATCGTGCGTGATTTTGGTTCGGTAGAGGCGTTCCAAGAGCAATTTGAAAAAGCCGCCGCCACCCGCTTTGGTTCGGGCTGGGCATGGCTGGTTAAGCAAGGCGACAAACTTGCCGTTGTTTCAACTGCCAACCAAGACAGCCCACTGATGGGTAAAGACGTGGCAGGCTGTGAAGGTACGCCAATCATCGGTCTTGACGTGTGGGAGCATGCTTATTACCTAAAATACCAAAACAAACGCCCAGACTACATCAAGGCATTTTGGAATGTGGTAAACTGGGACAAAGCCCAAGAAAACTTTGATAAGGCATGATTTGCAAAACGATTATTTAAAATAATTATTGCTTTAAAAACAAAAACAAGCTCAAATTGGGCTTGTTTTTGTTTGTATAAAATATAGGTATTAATATTATTGATTAATAATGTCTTTGAGTGAAGTTGTGGGGGTGTGCTGTGCATGCCCTAAATATCAACGTATCACCAAGGGCGTGTGCAACACGCCCCTACAAGTCTCGTGGCAAAATAAACACTTGGGTGAAGCTCGCTCTCTTTTTTATATGTAAATATTAACAAAATTATCTTAATTGAACAATGATAAAGATAAATAAGGGCAAACACAGTTTACCCTTAAAATCATGCAAATGTTCAGTAATCAACAATCACTTTTTATAAACTTTATGGCAACTGCCACAGCCTTCTGCCATGGCTCCAAAAGCAGCATGGACATCATCAGCACTTTGAGCGGTGGTGGCGACTGCCACAAGGTTTTGGGCGGCAGCATTAAACTCGTCTTTTTTGGTTTGAAAGCCTGTCGCATCTGACCATACAGCGTCCTGAGAGTTGCCTTTGGCATTGGCATCATTAAAGTGCGTCCACATTTGGGCGGTACTACCACTGATGAACTCAGCTTGCTCTTTAAGGTGGCAACGTCAAAATTGGTAGGATTTTCCATCATGCCTTTTAAAATGTCATTGGCACCACGCCAATCTTGCATTAGGTCTTGGCGAGCTTTGACATCGGTTGATGTTGCTGAGCCAGCACCAGCAGGGGCTTTGTCGCCACAAGCAGTCAGGACAAGGGCGGTTAGGGTGATGAGAGTGAAAGATTTTACCGATTGCATTTTTACGAATTTCACGGGGCTTCCTATCAAGGTGGCTTGGGTATTTGACAAAAAAGAATTGGCAAAAACCAATTCTTTTTTATTATTCATGAGTTTATACAAACTTTTGATATAAAATTGACCCAAATATATCACAAGCCTTTGATGATTTCAAACGCCATTGCATAAAAGCACACAAAGTTACATTTGATAACAAAGCGGGCGTTTATGATTTGTCCATCAAACCGAGCCAATCTCTGGGCTTTAAATAAAAGTCGGTCAGTTCAAACTCTGGCGTGCCTGCCACAGGTTCGTAGCGATATGCCTAGCTTGCCAAAGGGGGCATGGACACCAAAACGGACTCGGTGCGACCATTGGATTGCAAGCCAAACAGCGTGCCACGGTCATAGACAAGGTTGTACTCAACATACCGCCGACGGCGATACAGCTGAAAGGCACGTTCATCGGCGGTATAGGGTCTGTGTTTGTTGTTTTCAAAAATGGGAATGATGCCATCAATGTAGCCTTGCCCTACCGCCTGCATAAAGGCAAAGCATTTTTCAAAATCCCAACGCTGTGTGGCAGTATTTAGGTCGTCATAAAACAGTCCGCCCACGCCACGGCATTCGCCACGATGTTTTAGGTAAAAATAGTCATCGCACCACGCCTTAAAGGTTGGATAAATATCATCGCCAAAAGGTTGGCACAGCTTGTGAGCAATGGTGTGCCAATGCACGACATCATTCATCACAGGATAGAAGGGAGTTAAATCAAATCCGCCCCCAAACCACCAAATCGGCTCACCACCATCAGCAGGCGTGGCGACAAACAAGCGAACGTTGGCATGACTGGTCGGGACGCTAGGATTTTATCGTCATCGATGTGTTCGCTCATGATGTCCTCGTGGTTTGTAAATGATTGATAAATAGTAAGGCTTTATTTTGAAAATTCAACAAAAAACTAGGGCGTGCCTACCATTGATAACATTTTTATAAAACAAGATAAAATTTAACACTTTAATTCATTTTTGCATGAAAAATGGCTAAATCTTGTGGCTCGAAGTCAAAAACTTGAGGTTGATAGAATAACTATCAACCTCAACCTCAAGTTTTTCCTTGAAAAACGGGCGATTTTTCTCATTTTTCATGGCAAATACCAAGGGCAGGCACGCCCTAATACAAAGATTGGATTTACTTTGTTATTTTGCCATTAGCGTCCGTGCATGCGGTTTAACTGATTAAACAGCTCATTAAGATAAGCACGCTCTTCGGGGCTTAGAGAGCGACTGTCTTGCTCGTTGTTTTGGCGGTTGTTGCCACGACTGGGGCGTTCGCCGACGGTAATGGTAAGTTCATGCTCATCGTCGCCACGCTTGACCACGGCATCAAGTGTGCTGTCGGGGGCTTTGGCAGAAACGATACCGATGAGTGTGTTGGCGTTGTCAATGGTTTTGCCGTCTAGTGACAGCACCACATCGCCTGCCCGTAGACCTGCCTTGCCTGCTGGACCATCCGCCATGACACTGGCGATGACCACACCTTCGTGAGTGGTGAGATTGCTGGGGTTTTCCCTGACAGGGGCAATCTCCACGCCAAGCCAGCCACGGCTGACCCTGCCAGTGCTAATCAGTCCGTTCATGACCTGCTCAACAATGGTGGTGGGAATGGCAAAGCCAATCCCCATCGAACCGCCAGAGCGAGAGTAGATGACGGTGTTAATACCGACCAATGCCCCATTGGCGTCCACCAAAGCACCGCCTGAGTTACCAGGGTTGATGGCGGCGTCAGTCTGAATGAAGTCTTCAAAGGTGGTCAGACCCAGTCCAGAACGACCTGTGGCAGAGATGATACCTTGGGTGACGGTCTGACCCACGCCAAAGGGATTGCCAATGGCAAGAGCGACATCACCCACACGAATGGGTTCACGGCGAAACGCGAGTGGAACAAGGTTATCCATCTCAACCTTAATCACCGCCAAATCACTCTCCACGTCCGCCCCGACGATGGTCGCCCGTGCCTTACGCCCGTCATTTAAGGCGACGGTAATCTCATCGGCTTTTTCGATGACATGGGCGTTGGTGACGATATAGCCGTCTTTGGAGACAATCACGCCTGAACCTAGACTGCTCGCTCCCCTGTCAATCTCTTGCCCTTGCCCATAGTATTCAAAAAACTGCTCCAACACAGGATCGCCCATATAAGGGTTTTGCACCTTTTGGGTGGTGTAGATATTAACCACAGACAGACTGGCTTGGGTCACTGCGTCGTGATAAGAATCTACTGTGGGAGCGGTGTCGAGGTTGTTGTGGGCTTTGGGCGTGGCAAGGGTGGGTTGCCATGCCTGCTCGCTTGACTGCGTATTTGGGGCAATCTGCTCGGCTTTGGGGGTGCTTTGGGCGGTTATGGGCGTGGTGTTGTGCTTGGCGACCAATAGCACTAAAGCCGTGGCTAAGGCTAGGGCAATGAGCCACGGCAGGATGACCCAAATGCTTGCTCCTGTTTGACGGTGAGTGTTGTTCATGATTTTCCTAAAATTGTTTTGATAAAATAAAGTATGCTTCATTCCCAACTTAAAATAGCAACCCGTTGATTACCCATAGATATTTTTTGGGTTGTAGGACGAGTTGCAATTCGCCCTTGATAAATCAATCGCTTATAAGAAGTTGAGAATGAAATAAAGTATGGTAATTTTACCAAAATAAACTTCAACAAGTTTTGCAAAATCGGATGAATTTTAGGTATTTTTTTAACAATGGTTGCTAGAATATGGCAAATTTTACACCAAGTTTATCTTGGGGCGTACCTATCATTGATAACATTTTACAAAACAAGATGAAAATTTAACGTTTCAATCTATTTTTGCATGAAAAATGGCTAAATCTTGTGGCTCGAAGTCAAAAACTTGGCTTGATAGAATAACCATCAACCTCAAGTTTTTTCCTTGAAAAACGGGCGATTCCCCTGCTTTTTTAAACAGGCATTTTTCATGGCAGATACTAATATTCAACACGCCCCAAAGTCTTTTTTAACAAACTAATCAGCCTATCGGTCAAAATCACCGTATCATCATGACTGATATTTAAGGCAGGGAGCAGACGAATGACATTACCGCCTGTTACATTTAAAATCAGATGAAACTCATCACGAGCCATATCCACAATGTGCGTACAATCCACGTCATCAGGCAAGCCAAAACCTATCATCATGCCACGCCCACGCACGTCTATTTGTGGGAAATGCTCACGCATGCTTTGGCGGATAAAATCACTCTCACGCACCGCATTTGTCATGACTTTATCGGTCAGCTCATCATAGACGGCACAGACCACACGACAGCCAAAGGGCGTGCCACCAAAGGTAGAGCCGTGTGAACCTGCCCCAAATAAGTCTTTGGCTTTGCCTGACACCATACACGCCCCCACAGGAAAGCCGTTGCCCAGTCCTTTAGCGGTGGTTAGCACATCGGGTTTGACATTGCCATACTGATAAGCAAAATATTTGCCCGTGCGACCGTTGCCTGTTTGCACTTCGTCCAGCATAAATAGCCAGTCGTTAGCATCGCAGATGTTTTGTAGTTTTTCTAAATAATCATCGCTTGGGGTATGCAGACCGCCTTCGCCTTGAATCGGTTCTACAAATACCGCACAAATGTCCTTATCATCGGTCAAGGCTTCCACGGCAGAGATGTCATTAAACGGCACACGGATAAAGTCATCATCTAGGGTAAAAAAGCCTGAGCGAGCCTTAGGGTTGGCGGTGGCGGTTACGGTGAGCAAGGTGCGACCGTGAAAAGCGTGCTCCATGACGATGACTTTGGGGCGAGATTTGCCTTGGTTGTGGGCGTATAGGCGAGCCAATTTTAGGGCACATTCATTGGCTTCGGCTCCTGAATTGGCAAAAAACACCTTATCCATGCCTGCCTTTTGGCACAGTATTTCACCTGCTTTTTCTTGCCAGTCAATTTGGTATAAGTTGCTAGTGTGAATGAGTGTGTCGGATTGCTCTTTCATGGCGTGGCTGACAGCAGGGTGGCAATGCCCAAGCCCACACACGGCAATGCCTGTCAGAGCGTCCAGATACGCCGTGCCGTCTGCGGTATACAGATATGAACCTTGCCCACGCGCAAAAGAGATGGGCTGGCGGGCGTAGGTTGGCATAAGATATGACATAACAAATCCTTAAACTTTTCTAAATAATAAAATCAAAAATTGTCAAATTCATAGGGTGTAAAATTTGATAAAACTCTCAAAATTTAGGTAAATCACACTTCTGGCAGCTCATCACTAAATGGCGTATCATCGGTTGCCACACGATACGACTCATCTGCCCACGCCCCTAAATCAATGAGCTTACAGCGTTCACTGCAAAAGGGGCGGTTGGGGTTATCAGACCAACTGGTCGGTTTTTGACATTGGGGGCAGGGGTAAGTGGTGGGTGTGGTCATGTGATGGTTTTTGTGATTGTTTTGTAATGGGGATTTATTTTAACAAATTTTTATCATTTACACAAAATGAGTTTGTGTTGCTGGGGCGTACCTACCTTTGGTATTTGCAATAAAAAACAGGGAAAATCGCCTATTTTTCATGCAAAAATTGATTTAAAATGTAAATTTTTATAAAAATATTATCAATGATAGGCATGCCCTAGGTGTAATGGGTTTTAATGTCATTAAAAATTAGTAACTTAGCAAATATTTCATAATTTTTTACAAATAAAACATGACAGTCACAAAAAAGAAAGTTATAATCAGCACCGCACTCTTGCTAGTGCGATTGATTTATTAAATTATTGTTATAAAATAACCCAAAAAATATTTGTGTTATCTTGTAGAAATAATTAATGAATTGGTGGAATGGCAAGATTGCTGAGTGTTTTAAAAAGTGTTTTTTGGCATTGTTTGAGCGTGCAGATGAATGCAAGACTTGAACAAATGAAAAAACAAGGATTTTAAAACGCATTTTTCTCACAGTGATAGGAGATATTTGTGAGTGATGTTCAATCTGATTTAACCGAAGAGCAAATCCGAGAGTACGCAACCAAAAGCTATGAAGAGCTTCATAAGTCACCATCTGCCTTTGAGTCTCGTGACGCTTATCTAAGACACGAATTGCAAATCATGAAACCCAAAAGATGGGGTGTGAACTTGCCATTTCGTGATTATCGTTTTGAGTTTGAAGATACCATTCCTGCGATGGCGGGGATGATTGGTAAAATCGTCATGGTAGGAGCGATGGCAGCTGCCTTTGCTGCACCACTTGGTTTGGGCGAAGATTTTGTTTTGCAAAACGTCCGCTATGAGATGATTATCGCTTCAATTTTTGTACTTATTTTCTCGGCATTTTTCCTGCCAACATCCAACTTACCCGGCACACACGGACCCCTTATTCCGCTCATTCCTATTGTAGTGGCGGCAGGGGGGCACCCACTTGCTTTTGGTGTACTCATCGGGGTATTTGGACTGATTATGGCGGTCTTAAAAGGCGGTAGCCTTATGTCCAAACTCACCAGTAATGGGGTGGCAGGCGGGCTACTACTCTATCTGGGTTTTGTGGGGCTGATAGCTCAGGTCAAAAACATGATAGCGTGGGCGGATAAAATTGGTCTGCCACACATCGCCTTTATCATCATTTTGTCAACCATTGTCATGTATGCCTTGCTAGAACATTGGCAAAAACGTTGGCTTGCAGTGCCTATCGGCTGTGCGTTGGCAGGATTTTTGGCGTTTATCTTGGGAGCTCCCTTTGAGTTTAAGACCGAGCCGGGACTGCCGCCACTTAGTCCGACCTACTGGTGGGGTGAGGATACAGGTTGGACACTGGGTTTGCCCGACGCCAAAGCCTTTATCGTGGTGTTTCCTTTTGCGGTGTTGGCGGTTGCCATGTGGCCACCAGATTTCTTGGGACACAAAGTATTTCAGCAAATCAGCTATCCTAAGCACTCTGAACGCACGCACATGAATATTGATGACACGACCATTACGTGCTCTATCCGTCAAATGGTGGGCTCAGCACTGGGCGGGGCGAACTTCACATCATCATGGGGTACCTACATCGTGCCTGCGTCCATTGCTAAACGTCCGATTCCTGCTGGTGCTGTCTTGACTGCGGTATTTTGTATCGTCGCAGCCATTTGGGGTTATCCCATGGACTTGGCGGTATGGCAACCTGTGCTCTCCACAGCTCTTATCGTGGCGGTATTTGTACCCCTACTAGAAGCAGGCATGGAGATGACTCGTGCAGGTAAGACAACTCAGTCAGCTGCCATCGTGGTGTTCTCATCAGCACTCGTGAATCCCGTGTTTGGTTGGTCGCTAACCATGATGCTAGACAACTTAGGTCTTATCGGTGATAAAAAACGTAGTGTTGAGCTAGGTTTGATGGGACGTGTGATTATCCCTGTGGCAGGTTTTGTGATTCTGTGTATTGCCATGGGCTTGGTGGGCATGTTCCCCGGTGTGCCTGCATTGCTCCCACAGTTTAGAGTCTAATGGTTTTATAAAACAAAAATCGCTCAATGGATATTGGGTGATTTTTTTGTTGGGGTGTGTTGGTTTTTGTGTTTTTCACAACAACAGAGTCACTGTGAAATAATGGTTTTGCAGCATTTTTCAATTTTTAAACTCAAAATATCAGGGTCTGAACATAAACATTTTATTTTGCAGTATGTCTAAGGGCATGTTGAACATTGATGATATTTTTATACAATAAGATGCAAATTTATACTTTATCAATTTTTACATGAAAAATGGCTATCCGACCACTTAACTGTGTAGATTTTAAGATTTTTACTTAATTTTCAAAATTAAGTGGGCCGGATTGTGGCTCAAAGCCAAAAACTTGTCTGATAGAAAACTCACAGCCTGCATTTTTTCCTTGAAAAACGTGCGATTCCCTGCTTTTTTAAACAGACATTTTTCATTGCAAATACAAAAGGCAGGTACATCCTAACATCATACCTTTTTTATCTCCCCTAACTTATTCCCCGCCAAAAACGCAACAAGCCCAATCACCAACGCAGGCACAACAGCGTGCAAATCCCATAAGGCGATTTTAAAATAGGCAATGATGACATAGCTAGTCAGACCTGCCACCATAGACCATATCGCCCCTGTGGCATTGGCTTTTTTGTAATACAGCCCAAAGACCAGCACCCATAAGAAAGTCGCCTCTAACCCACCAAAGGACAGCAAATTTAGCCAAATGAGCATATCTGGCGGATTTAGCATGGCAACGACCGCCAAAATCACGGTAAAGCCAAGCGTGAGCGTGGTGGAGTAGCGTTTGATTTTGGCTTCGTTGTGGATAGCGTCAGGCTTGATAGATAAATACAAATCCTTAATCAGCGTGCTTGACGACTGTATCAGCATTGAGTCAATGGACGACATAATCGCCGCCATAGGTGCCGCCAAAAATATCCCTGCCACAAAGGGCGGTAGCACCGTCATCATGAGCGTGGGAATGACCTTGTCAGGCACATCAAGCTCAGGCACGACCGCACGAGACAAGACCCCTGCTAGGTGCATGCCCAAGACCAGCACCGTCATCACCACCGTTCCCACGAGTATCCCACGGTGTAGCGAGCGACTGTCTTTATACGCCATCGCCCGTACCGCCGTATGGGGCAAGCCAATGAGACCAAAACACACCAGTACCCAAAACGACAGCATAAATGTTGCCGACAGCTTATCATCAACGCCTGTGGGGGTCAGTAGGCGTGGGTCAATGGCGTGCAGGGTGGTCATGGCGTTCTCCATACCCCCTGTGGCGACAATCGTTGCCCCAAGTAGGAGCATGGTGCCGATGAGCATGACAAGCCCCTGCACGGTGTCGGTCAAGACCACCGCACGAAAGCCCCCAATAAAGGTATAAAGCCCAATCACAAGGGCAAACACGCCAATCGACCATTCATAAGGCAGACCCAGTGTCGTTTCAAGCAGACGACCCGCCCCAATAAACTGCACCACCATCATGCCAAAAAACGCCAGTAGGAGCGAGACACACGCAAGCCACACCACGACTTTATTTTGATAACGGGCAAATAGCAGGTCATTGATGGTAATACTACCTGTTTGGCGGGCGAGCATGGCAAACTTCTTACCAAGCGTGCCAAGCGTGAGCCAGATTGCAGGCACTTGTATCATGGACAGCAGCACCCAGCCCAAGCCAAATTTATACGCCGCCCCTGGCCCGCCGATGAACGAACTTGCCGAGACGTAAGTCGCCACCGTGGTCATCGCAAGCACAAATCCGCCCATGGAGCGTGAGCCGACATAGTATTCATTTAAAAATCCGCCCGTTTTGCGTTTTTGATAAGCGTGCCACGCCACCCCAAACACAAAAAACAGATACAGAACAAAGGGGATTAAAATTTGAATATTTAAACTCATGCGTCGCCCCCTTTGTCTGATGTCAAATCAGTGTCCAAATCTACTTCCTGATAAATCGCCTTTAACACCGCCATACTGATTAAAATAAAAATCAGGGGCAAAAAAATACAGCTTAACTCAAACCACAACGGCAAGCCCAAAAGTCCCGTTCCTGCTGGCATAAAATAGGCAAAAATCACCCAACCTGCCATATACAGGAGTGTCAGATACAAAGACCATTTGGCTTCACGGTTTAGCTGATGGGTGAGTGAGACAGGCTTTGGGAGTTGGCTTGGGGTGGGGTGGTTGGCTTGGGGTGGGGTGTCTGACATGGTGCGTCCTTACAAATTCTTATAAAACCCTTTAAATAAGGGCAGGATAAAAGCAAAATAAAGGCGAAAAAACGCACAAATTTTAACACAAAATCTACCACTTTAAAATAAAAAAGACCTTAATTAATATTAAGGTCTTTTTACGTCTGTTACCAAAACTGGCATGAGTGCCGATTAAGCTTTTAGTGCTTTGATGGCTTTGTTTAGACGGCTCTTATGACGAGCGGCTTTGTTTTTGTGAATGATGCCTTTGTCAGCCATGCGGTCAATCACAGGAACGGCTTTGGCGTAGGCTTCGGTTGCTAGGTCATAAGACTTAGATTCGATGGCAGATACCACACGTTTGATGTAGGTACGAACCATAGAACGTTGAGAGGCGTTTTGGGCACGGCGTTTGATGTTTTGGCGTGCACGTTTACGAGCTTGGGCTGAGTTTGCCATGATGATTTCCTTACAAAAAGTAAAAATGGATATAAAGATAACTTAGTGTAGGCGATAATTCAGGCAGCCACCGAATTACCCAATAAAATAAAGGAGACACGTTGCCTAACACAATAAAGTCGATATATTAGCAAATTTTTGCGATTTATTCAAGTGTATTGTTAGGTTTTTAAAAATTCTAAAAAACCACCAAACCATAAAGTTTTAACATATTGATTTTTAATTATTTTTTCAAATAAAAAGCCCAGATTTTATGGCGTAAAATTCGCCATTTTTGCCATTTTGTGCTATAATGTCGCCTTTATGTGTGTTACTTGGAAAAATTATGACCGATAGCGTAACCCCCGTTGGGATTGTTGATGAATTAAAGCAGTCCTACCTTGACTATGCGATGAGCGTCATCGTCTCTCGTGCCTTACCTGATGTGCGAGATGGCTTAAAGCCTGTTCACCGCCGTGTGATGTACGCCATGCACGAGCTGTCCAACGATTATAACAAACCCTACAAAAAATCTGCCCGTGTCGTGGGCGATGTTATCGGTAAATATCACCCCCACGGCGACACTGCCGTGTATGATGCCATTGTGCGTCTTGCCCAGCCGTTTTCTATGCGGTATATGATGGTGGACGGACAGGGTAACTTCGGTTCGGTGGACGGCGACCCGCCTGCCGCCATGCGTTATACCGAAGTGCGTATGCAAAAACTCACGCACCAAATGCTTGCCGACCTTGACAAAGACACGGTGGACTGGGAGGACAACTATGACGGCTCCGAAAAAATGCCGTCTGTGCTACCTGCTCGTGTGCCAAACCTGCTTGTCAATGGAGCAACGGGCATTGCAGTCGGCATGGCGACCAACATGGCACCGCATAACCTAACCGAAGTGGTGAACGCTTGTCTTGCCTATGCCGATAACCCGCAGATTGATGGCGATGAGCTAGCTAGCCACATCAGCGGACCTGATTTCCCCACAGGCGGTATCATCTATGGGCGAAGCGGTATTTTTGACGCTTATCGCACAGGCAAAGGGCGACTGCACATTCGTGGGCGTTATGTCATTGAGAATATGGAAGGGGCAAGCAAAGACCGTGAACGCATTGTCTTTACTGAGATTCCTTATCAAGTCAATAAAGCCAAACTCATTGAGCAAATCGCCCAACTTGTCAATGACAAAAAATTAGACAGCATCACAGGCGTGCGTGATGAGTCCGACAAAGAGGGTATGCGAATTGCCATTGACCTAAGACGTGGCGAAAATGCCGAAGTTGTGGTGAATAATCTATTTTTGCAGACACCCTTAGAGTCCAGTTTTAGCATTAACATGGTTGCCCTTGACAACGGACAGCCACGTCTTATGACCTTGCATGACTTGATTGCCAGCTTTATCCGTCATCGCCAAGAAGTCGTTACACGCCGTACCATTTTTGAGCTGAATAAAGCCAAAGCTCGTGGACATCTACTTGAGGGCTTGACGATTGCCCTTACCAACATTGATGACATCATTGAGACCATCAAAAAGTCCGCCAACCGTGCCGAGGCTCGTGAGAACCTGCTTGAGCGTATCTGGCAGGCGGGCAATGTGGTTGCCATGCTAAAAAATGCAGGGGCAACGTCTATTCGCCCCGACATTATAGAGGGCGAGGATTTAAACACCCCGTTTGGGCTTATCAATGATGACAAAGAATACCGTCTATCGCCCGACCAAGTAAATGCCATTTTGGATATGCAGTTGCATCGCTTGACAGGTTTGGAGCAGGACAAATTGTCCAAAGAATACCAAGAGATTTTGGGCGAGATTGCACGCTTACAGATGATTTTGGCGGATTTTGATAAGCTCATGGGCGTGATTAAGGCGGAGCTTATCCAGATTCGTGATGATTTTGGCGATGAGCGTAAGACCAATATTGTGGACGCACGAGCCGATTTTAGCCGTGAAGATTTAATCCCAGAGCAGACGGTGGTCATGACCGTGTCGCATACAGGCTATGCCAAAACCCAAGCCGTGAGCGACTACCAAGCCCAAAAACGTGGCGGAAAAGGCAAATCAGCGACCGCCATGAAAGAAGATGACGTGATTGAGCATTTATTAGTTACCAGTACGCATGCCCATATTTTATGCTTTACCAACACAGGGCGAGTGTTTGGCTTGCGTGGCTTTGAAGTGCCGATTGCCTCTCGTGGCTCAAAGGGCAGACCGCTTGTCAATCTTATCAACATTGACCCAAGCGAGAGCGTAACCGCCATTTTGCCTGTGGAGAGCCTAGCCGATGAAGGTAAATTTGTGTTTTTTGCCACGGCAAGCGGTACGGTCAAGCGTGTGGCGTTGTCGCAATTTGCCAATTTGCGTGCCAACGGACTAAGAGCCATTGACCTTGTGGATGGCGATACCTTGATTGGCGTGGCGATTACGGACGGTGAGCAGGATATTATGCTGTTCTCCAACGAAGGCAAAGCCATTCGCTTTAAAGAATCCGCCATTCGTGCGATGGGACGTACTGCCAAGGGCGTGCGTGGTATCCGTGTCAATCTGCTCGCCAGTCTCGGCTTGGACGATGATGAGCCGACCGATGACGATACCGATGATAGTGATAATGACAGCGTGGTGTCGGTCAGTCGCGTGGTGTCGCTCGTGGTTGCCCCACAGGCAGGCGAGATTTTGACAGCGTGCGAAAACGGCTACGGCAAACGCACTCCGATTGACGACTATCCGACCAAAGGGCGTGGCGGTCAAGGCGTGATTGCCATTAAGACATCAGAGCGTAACGGCCAGCTTGTCAAAGCGGTGGCGGTAACAGGCGACGAAGACGTGATTTTAATCTCCGATAAAGGCACGCTTGTCCGCACACCTGTCGCCCAAATCGCAACCGCAGGACGTAACGCCCAAGGGGTCAAGCTCATTCGCATTAGCGAGAGCGAAACGCTGGTGGGGCTTGCCTGTGTGGAACATGAAGAGCCAAGCGATGATGACAGCGACAGCGAACATGGCGAGATGATAGAAACGAGCCAAGATGGCGAATGATAAAAAAGGCGGATTGATGTCCGCCTTTTTTGTTTGAGGGCATTAGTTTTTTGACTTAACCCACCATCTTATTTTTTTAGAAAAAAACAAGATGGTATTTTTGATATTTTGTTTTTATAATGACGACAAAATAGCAAACCATTAAGAGATGACATGAATTTTAGTGATTGTATTGTTTATGTGGATGAAAGTGGCGACCATAATTTGGATAACATCAATTCAAAATACCCTATTTTTGTTTTGGTATTTTGTATTTTTAATAAAAGATATTATAACAATCATACTGTTAAAGAGATTCAAAACCTAAAATTTAATTATTTTGGGCATGACATGTTTAAATGATATTAGTGAATTGATGAAAAATAATAAATTTGTTGTCATCGCTTGCGTTATTCGCAAAGATGAACTGCCCAAAGTCGATATTGCGGACAATCCTTATCATTTGGCAATGTCAATGGGGCTTGAACGCTTGAATGATTTTTTGGGTGAAAAAAGACAGCAAGATAACCAAACTTTTGTGGTATTTGAGCAACGTGGATTGAATGAAGATGAATTATTAAAAGCTGAATTTGAGCGTGTTTGCCAAGATAAATGCTATCCATTTCAACTGATTTTGGCATCAAAATATGCCAATTCATCGGGTATGCAACTGGCGGATTTAATCGCACGACCCATTGGTAACCATGTATTAAGACCTGCTCAGATTAACCGAGCCTTTGATATTATTAAACATAAATTTTATTGTAAGCATGGAGCAAGCAATACAGGGCATAATTATGAAGATTTGGGATTAAGAATTTATCCCTAAAACAAAAGCCCCAAATTTCTTTGGAGCTTTTGCCGACTAGGAATTACGCTTACGCTACCCTGTCCATGGTTATATCTTACCCTTATTTGTGCATAAGGTCAGTGAAAATTGCAAAAAAATGTGCATAAAATTGTAAAAATATTTACATAAAATTAAAACGTGCGTTGAATTAGCTTCATAGGGTACGTCCCACGCACCTTTTGAATAAAAAAATCTTATTGGTGCGTATTACGCACCCTGCCACCAATAAGAAATTTAATGCGGTTTTATGGGAACAAACACAACACCCAAAAATCATACCTTATCACCAACCAAATTGCAATTTACCCCCACAAATCCACTCAAAAACAAACGCCCAAAACCACAAAAATCTCAAACCTGAATTTTTTTCAACTTTTTATAAAAATATATCATTTTTCTTTATCACAAAAATGTGGTTTAATATACACATTCCAAAAACAACCCCGTAAGGTGAAAAAATGACCACACAATTTCAATGCCGAGTGCATGCCCAGCGTTTTGATGAAAACTATGAGCCAGCCAGTAGCACTCGTTTGACCACCAACTTTGCTAACCTAGCTCGTGGCGAAAACCGCAAACAAAACCTACAAAACGCCATTAGAATGATTGACAACCGTTTTAACGATTTGGCGACTTGGGACAACCCAACCAACGACCGCTATTCGGTGCTGATTGACATTGTGTCCATTGACATTGACGTGTCAGGCAAGGGCGAATTTTTCTCAGGATTGGAGTGGCTAAAAACGTCTGTACTTGACCACAAAACAGGCAAAACCATTGATGGCATCATCGGCAACAGCTTTTCATCGTTTGTCCGTGATTATGATTTTAGCGTGCTACTTCGTGAGTACAACAAAGACAAGGCTGAATTTAGCGTACCAGAAGGCTATGGCGATTTGCATGGCAAATTGTTCAAATTTATGGTTGCGTCCGAAGAGTACAAAGCCCAATCCAAAAAACCGCCTGTACTGTGCCTTAGTGTTGCGACCACTCGCACCTACCACAGAACGACCAATACGCACCCGATTTTGGGCGTGGAATATGTACAAAACGACTATTCATTGACCGATGAATATTTTGCCAAAATGGGCTTAAAAGTGCGTTACTTTATGCCACCAAAATCGGTTGCTCCGTATGCGTTTTATTTTGATGAAAATGCTGATTTGTTGAACGATTACACTAACTTAGAGCTCATCAGCACCATTGCGACCATGGAAGCGTTCCAGCGTATCTATCGCCCAGAGATTTATAGTGCCAATTCGGTGGCGGGGCAAGTGTACAAGGGCAGTCTAACTTATGAAGACTATGCCGTGCCGAAAGTGGATTATGACCGTGTGGAGCGTAACGATTTGGCGGTAAAACAAGGCAAACTTGCCGAAGAGCAATTTATTAAGCCGTATAAAGAGATTTTGGACGCTTGGCTTGCCGAAAAATAAAAGATGAATTTCAATCAACCGATTTAATTGTCGGTTGATTTGAATTTTTTTGGTATAATGCAAATTTTAATTTAGGAAAACACAATGAGCAAAATTTTACTTCCCACTTCCACCGCAGGCAGTCTGCCAAAACCATCTTGGCTTGCCGAACCCGAAAAACTGTGGTCAGAATGGAAATTTGAAGGCGATGAGCTACGCCAAGCCAAGCAAGACGCCCTTTTGATATCGCTTGCCGAGCAGTCCAGAGCGGGCATTGACATTGTCAGCGACGGTGAGCAGACTCGTCAGCACTTTGTAACAACGTTTATTGAGCATTTGGACGGTGTGGATTTTAACAAGCGTGAAACCGTCCGCATTCGTAACCGCTACGATGCTAGTGTGCCTAGCGTGGTAGGCGATGTGTCTCGCCCAGAATCGGTGTTTGTGGACGATGCCAAATTTTTGCGTCAGCATACCGACAAGCTCATCAAATGGGCGTTGCCTGGCCCGATGACGATGATTGATACCTTGTATGACGGGCATTACAAGAGCCGTGAGAAGCTCGCGTGGGAATTTGCCAAAATCCTAAATGAAGAAGCAAAAGAGCTAGAAGCGGCAGGCGTGGATATTATTCAGTTTGATGAGCCTGCGTTTAATGTGTTTTTTGATGAGCTAAACGATTGGGGCGTGGCAACTTTGGAGCGTGCCACCTCCGGGCTAAAATGCCAAACAGCGGTACATATCTGCTACGGCTATGGCATTAAGGCGAACACCGATTGGAAGCAAACGCTTGGCAACGAATGGCGACAATACGAAGAGAGTTTCCCAAAACTGCAACAATCCAAAATTGACATCATCTCACTAGAATGCCAAAATTCTCGTGTGCCAATGGATTTGATTGAGCTGATTCGTGGCAAAACGGTCATGGTCGGGGCGATTGACGTAGCGACCAATGAGATTGAAACACCTGAGCAAGTGGCGGATACTTTGCGTAAAGCCTTGCAATTTGTGGATGCGGATAAACTCTACCCAAGCACCAACTGCGGTATGGCTCCACTATCTCGTACGGTTGCTCGTGGTAAGTTGCACGCTCTTAGCGAAGGGGCGAAAATTATCCGTAACGAGTTGGCAGGTAAATAATCAGCCAAATCGAATGAATGTTGGGTTTTCTGTATGAAAATCCAACATTTATATTTATAAAATAATTTAAGAAAATAACAATGGTATCAGTAACAGATTTTAAAGACGCAATGGCAAAACTCACCACCGCTGTTCATGTGATAACGACAGACGGTGTGGCAGGGCAACATGGTTTTACGGCATCGGCAGTATGTAGCGTGACCGACACGCCCCCGACTTTGCTTGTGTGTATGAATACAAACATCGGATTTTATGACAATTTTGTCAAAAATGGCGTGCTTATGGTCAATACCTTGACCGCTGAGCAATCGCATCTATCTAATACGTTCGCATCACCGCTAAATTCTGATGAACGTTTTGAACACGGCACTTGGGAGAGACTTGCCACAGGCTCGCCAATGCTGTCTGATGCCTTGATTAGCTTTGATTGCAAGATTAGCGAGATTAAAGAAGTTGGCACGCATGGTGTGTTCATTTGTGAGATTATCGCCATTCGTCAAGGCGACAGTGATGGGGCGTTGACTTATTTTAACCGTAATTATCATAAAACCGATGACGGCACGGCATTATACAGCCAACAAAATTGAATTTTACTACAAAAAACTTTCGCCACAAGCTTGCCTGCGGGTCGTTTTCCGTCATGGGTAGGCATGGCTCACCACGAACGAAAACCGTAGTACTTTTTCATTTTGTATGGTGTAAAAGTTAGGGCATGCCTGCCTTTGGTATCTGTAATGAAAATGCCTTTTTAAAAAAGCAGGGGAATCGCACGTTTTTCAACGGAAAAACGCAGGCTGCAAGTTTTTTATCAAACAAGCTTTGGTCTTCGAGCCATAAGATTTGACTATTTTTCATGCAAAAATTGATTGACATTGTCAAATTTTCATCTTGTTTTATAAAAATGTTGTCAATGGTAGGCATATCCTAGTATTTAAAAGCAACAAGCGGGGTTCTATGGCGTGCCATGCTTGCCAACTACTTAACCAAAAGGAGTATTTTATCCTTGACAAATATCATGAATAATACACCAAAACCAATATCCCAAAGGTGTCTTATGACCGTCCAAGCCTATAACCCCAAAGCCCCGAATAACCCCGCCCCCACTTCAAACCCCCAAACCAGCCCTGAGCTATTGCAAATCAGCGAGCCAAGCCAAGCCCACGCCAAGCAGTCAGATGGTTCGTGCGGTTGTGGTGGCTCTCACAACCACAACCATAGCCATGCCCATCATCATAACCACAAGCCTGAATTTTTTGATGACGGCATTCGGGTCATGCCCACATCAGACGACCTAAAACGCTTATCATCGGACGCCGAACTCATACAGCGAGCCATCAGCGAAGAGAACGCCAATCACAGCAATCTTATCGCTTCATCTCGCCAAAGCGTGCCTACCATTACGGTTAATGGCGTGCTTATCAGCGAGCAAGCCATTGGCGAAGAAGTGCAGTATCACCCTGCCGACAGCCAAGACGAAGCGTTGTTTTTGTCCGCCCAAGCGTTGGTCATTCGTGAGTTATTACGCCAAGCGGTCATGGCGGATGATGAATTAAAAAACGAATGGCAAGTCGATGATGAGAACGCCATCTCAAAACTCATCGCCAAAAACGTCCGCCCTAATACGCCAACCGACAGCCTTTGTGAGCAGTATTACACCGCCAATCAGGGCGAGTTTACCGCACCGCCTGTCATGAAAGTTCGCCATATTCTCTTTGCTTGTCCGCCCGAAGAAAGCGAAGAACGCATTGAGCTAAAAAAACGTGCCTATGAGCTGATTGATACCATCAAAAATAGCCCCAATCCGTCAGGCGAATTTATTACCCAAGCCATGCAGCACTCTGCCTGTCCGTCCAAGACAGATGGGGGCGAGCTTGGTATTTTGCAAAAAGGGGCAACTGTACCTGAGTTTGAAAAGGCGGTCTTTGCCCTGCCCAAAGGACTTGCCCCAAGCCCCATTGAGAGCCGTTATGGGGTGCATATTGTGGATGTGATGGAGCGTATGAACGGTAAGGCGTTGAGCTTTGATGAAGCCCTACCCATGATTAGAAATAGACTGTCTCAGCAGGCATTTCATCATGCCCTGATTGATTATTTGTACATCCTAAAACAAAATGCCGACATCGTGGGCATTGATATTAGTGTCAATCAAGAGAACATTTATCGGGGCTAAGGAGGAATTATGATTAGTGTAGAAGACTTACAACACGCCATCAGCACCACGGCAAGCACGCACGCCAAGGCTCATCAGGATACGCTAGCTTTGCCCTTATTGTCCGCCATCGGTCATGTGCTGGCACAGGACATCACGGCAGGCTTTGACATTCCCCGCCAAAACTTGTCCGCCATGGATGGTTTTGCCTTGGGGGCAGAGTCGGATTTGGCAAGCGGTAGTCAGTTTGTCGTCATTGGCGAGTCGTGTGCAGGCAAGCCCTATCATGGGGCGATAGGTGTGGGGCAAGCGGTGCGAATTTTTACAGGGGCGGTCGTGCCAGATGGGTGCGACAATGTGGTCATGCAAGAAAACACCGATTGGGACGAAATAAAAAATAGCATCGACAAATCAACCACTTACACCATCACCCTTGCCAAAGACTCATACACAGGCAACAACATAAGACACCAAGGCGAAGAAGTCACCACGGGCGAGTGCGTGCTGACCGTGGGCAAACGCCTAAACCCTGCCGACATCAGTCTGCTTGCCAATCTTGGTGTGGCAGATGTGGTGGTGTATCGTCCGCTTGTGGTGGGGATTTTGGCGACAGGGGACGAGCTTGTAGCTGTGGGCGAGAGCCTGCCAAGCTTTGCCAATATCTACAACTCAAACACACCCACCCTAAAAGCACTTCTAAAAGACTTACCCATTATCATCAAAGACTACGGCATTATCCCTGATGACTTTTCCAAGACCTGCCACGCCATAGAGCAAGCGGTGCATGAATGCGATGTGGTGGTGTCAAGTGCAGGGGTGTCGGTGGGTGATTATGATTTTTTGACGCACGCCATTGACAAACTTGGCAAAATCACCCATTACAAAGTCGCCATGAAACCAGGCAAGCCTTTTGTCTTTGGCGAGCTTTATGACAATGCCGACAGCCCCAAAACGGTGCTGTATTTTGGGCTACCGGGTAATCCTTTGTCCTGCGTGGTGGGCTGTTTGCAGTTTATCATTCCTGCCTTGTGGCGACTGTCTGGGGTGCGTGCTGATGACTTGCCCAAGCGATTGACCCTAAGCGCAACTTTGAGCCACGACATCAAAAAAAGGGCAGGGCGTAAAGAGTTCATGCGTGGCATATACCATCAAGATGAGTTTGGCAAATTTGCGGTGCAAGCGGTGGGCGTGCAAGACTCGCACCGTATCAAGCAGTTATCGCTTGCCAATTGTCTTATCGTGGCAAACAAAGACAGTGAAGGCTATTTGGCAGGCGATGAGATAACGATAGAGCCGTTTGGGTGGGGATTTTATTGATAAGGTTTGTTTTTTTAAAAGAGTAAATTGATTTTACCCTTTTTTAAAATACTAGGCTGTCTTGTCAATAAATATACTCAATAAACGTGGATGTGGGGGTGTGCTGAGCACGCTTTGCACAGTAATGTCATCAAAGGGTGTACTCAGCACACCCCTACAAATCCGTGGTAATATCAAGTTGGTTGGGTGCACATAACCCAATAACCATATCATGGTCGCCACGACATAAATAATTGCAGATAACACAAGACCAAGCCATATGCCAGTATCATCATGGGGGCGGACATAACCGCCAATAAATGTACATATCGTACCAAAAATAATCGCCCCAATCAGCCAAAGAATAAAGAATAATATCAATATTATGGGGTTATTTCCTTGATTTAGTTTATCAGGTTTTTTAAATTTCAATAAAATGTTACCAATGGTAGGCACGCCCTAAATATTATTTTTATTATTTTTAAAAAAGATTCGATGAGCGACTCCAAAAACCCTTGAATAAAAGCACACAAAGTCACAGCCAAAATAATCAAAGGTATTGCCAATATAGGAAATAATAAATAAAGTGCAATCAATGCCCCAATGAATAAACTTAAGAGTGACATCATATCATTTAGCCTTTGATTTGGATTTTTAAATCATACAGCGATTTGGTTTGATGTTCAAGTAGTTTTATGAGTAAATGTTGTGGCTATACAAATAAAAACCCCATCACCCCACCCCTACCCCCAAAGTAGTATGCCCTTTGCCTTTTGGGCGATTGGGGCGGACGCACGGTTTTGCTACACTTAGCCCATACCCACAACCGAGGCAACGCCTTACGAAGCCATGAAAACGTCCGTCCCCACCTACCACGCCAAAGCCCCCTTTGCTGACATGGGCGGGCAAGGCTCACACACCCAGCTTACCCCCACCCCACTTGTGGACGGATTTAACAGACAGCTGACCTACCTACGCCTATCCGTTACTGACTTTTGTAACTTTCGCTGTGATTACTGCTTGCCGAACGGCTATCAAGGCAAACGAGCTAATGACGAGCTGACACTTGCCGAGATTGACACGCTTTTTGACGGCTTTGTCAGT
This sequence comes from Moraxella bovis, assembly GCF_002014975.1. GTDB lineage: Bacteria > Pseudomonadota > Gammaproteobacteria > Pseudomonadales > Moraxellaceae > Moraxella > Moraxella bovis. The sequence continues at coordinate 68,427 of NZ_MUXV01000006.1, read as the reverse complement.
CTTGGTACAAAAAAATTACGTCTGACAGGCGGAGAGCCGTCCGTTCGTCGTGATTTGGCGGACATCATCGCCCTTGCCAAACAGCATGGCATTGCCAAAATCGCCATCTCATCAAACGGCTACAAACTTGCCAAACACCTATCATCTTGGCAAAACGCTGGGCTGAATCAATTAAATCTTAGTATTGACAGTTTTGATAAAGACATATTCAAAAAAATCACAGGCTTTGACATATTGCCCACGCTATTAAATGATGTGGATGAATTATTACAAACGACCGACATTAAATTAAAAATGAACGGTATTTTAATGCACGATACCGCTTATGATAATTTATTATCCGCCCTTGATTTTGTCAAAGAGCGTCCTGTTACTTATCGCTTTATTGAATTTATGCAAACCAGTGATAATGCCGATTTGTTTTTTGCTCAAAATCAAACCGCCCAGTTTATCAAAGACTACCTTGTTACACATGGCTGGCAACCCAAGCCTAAAGCCCAAGACGATGGACCTGCCATTGAATATATCCACCCCGATTATGCAGGCAGTATTGGCATTATTGAGCCGTATGCCAAAAACTTTTGTGATAGTTGCAATCGCTTAAGAGTCAGCAGTCTTGGCAAAGTGCATTTGTGCTTATTTGATTCTCAAAATTATGACATTCGCCCTTATCTTGCAACACAAGATAAAAAAGGGCTAATGACAGCACTAGAAGGCTTAATGCCAATCAAACCTGAACACCATTATTTAGACAGTCATAGCGGTATTATGAATAATTTATCGCTGGTGGGCGGTTAGTTATATCTTATGATATGATATGGCTTTTAATGCATAAGGTGTTCAATCATGACCGCAGAGACAATCACACAAGCAGATGATTTGCCCAGACTTATCGGCACATTAACCGATGTACGAGCAGGCAAGGTAGAGCCGTTCGTGCGTGGCGTGAGTGCCATTAACAAAATAGCGATTGACGGTAGCATGACGGTAAATCTGCTGGGTCTGTCCGAGGATGAGCAGGCAGAACATAAATTTCACGGCGGACATCTAAAAGCCCTGCACCAAATGCCCATCACGACCTATGACGCCATCAATCAAGAATTTAATTTGAACGCACCCATCGGTTCATTGGGCGAGAACCTAACCGTGATGACAGCAGGCGAGCCGATGTGCGAGGATAATGTCTGCATTGGCGACATTTATCAGTTTGGCGAGGGCGATGACAGCGTACAGGTGCGTCTGATACAGCCACGTCGCCCCTGCTATAAGATTAATGATAAGCTTGGCAACGCAGGCGTGTCCTATTTCGTGGCACGAGAGGGCATTGCAGGGTGGTATTATCAGGTGGTGCGAACTGGGGTGCTTCATGCGGACATGCCTGTTTATCTTATTGACCGCCCTTATCCTTTTGCTAATTTGACAGCGTTATGGTCATTGATTAACCAAAAATCTGGCATTGAGACACAGGCGGCGGATAAATGGCTTGGTATTGACTGTCTAGAAATCAGCTGGAAAAAGAAAATCCACGACAAACGTAAAGCTCATTGATATTTTATTTATTTTAATTTAAAAGGCCAATCCTATGTGCAAGCTTTGCAATAACCCCAACCACATCGCTCCGCCAAAAGCGGACAAGCCATTTATTCCGCTCAACATCGCCGTGCTGACCGTCTCCGACACCCGCACGCTGGACGAAGACACATCAGGGCAATATCTGGCAGACAGTATCGTCAAAGCAGGGCATACGCTCATCAACCGCAAACTCACAACAGATGACATCTACCAAATCCGTGCCGTGATGAGTGCGTGGATTGCTGACCCCAATGTTCATGCCGTCATCAGCACGGGCGGTACGGGCTTTTATCATCGGGACAATATGCCAGAGGCGGTGTCGGTGCTGTTTGACAAAGAAGTGGCAGGCTTTGGCGAGATGTTTCGCCTACTCTCCAAAGATGACATCGGTATGTCCACCTTGCAATCTCGGGCGGTGGCAGGTATGGCGAACAGCACGGCGATTTTTTGCTTGCCGGGTTCGACAGGGGCGTGCCGTACGGGTTGGGAAGGCATTTTGTTGGAACAGCTTGATAACCGCACACGCCCATGTAACTTTGTGCCACATCTTATGCGTCAAAATCCCACGCACGGCTAAGCGATGGGCAAAGCCATGAGCGTGATTGGTCTATTGATTTTGACAGGGGGTAATTCTCGCCGCATGGGTTCGCCCAAGGCATTATTACCTTTGCCAAATCATCAGACATTGCTTGATTTTCACATCAATAATGCCAATATGTTAAATCTGGCGATATTGCTTGGCGATAATGATAAAGGATTTTTGGATAAGTGTTTTTCAAACAATACCAATTCAATCAATTCATCTGTTATTATCATTGATGACTATATCAAAAATGCAGGGGCGTTATCGTGTCTTTTATCGGCTTTTCATTATTGTCAAACTCATTTTGTTAATCAAGATAAAACAACGGACAATAATTTATCCGATAAATTTTTGATGGTAATTAGCTGTGATAATTTGATTGATGTTGGTGAGATTTTTAATTTATTAAAAAAGGCTAATTTAAAAAATCATCATGGGGTATATTTAAAAGACACTTCGGGCGATAAAGATTATCCGTTATTAGGCTGTTATTCGTTGTCTTTATATGATGAATTAAAAATATATTTGGATAAGGGCGAGCGGTCTGTGATGAAATTTTTAAAGGATAAAGCCATTTACCAAACACGCATGCCAACAGATTGGCGAAATCTTGCCAATTTTAATACGCCCGATGAATTTAAATTGGCATTGTCGTATTTTAAAAACAACTTACAAAAAGAGCAATCATGAATCTTACCCATTTAGACAAAGACGGCAACATCACCATGGTGGACGTGGGCGACAAAATCGCCACCGCACGCACCGCGAGTGCACATGGTAAGGTGGTGTTCGCCCCTGACGTGTACCGCCACATCAAAGACACAGAGGGCATGACCAAAAAGGGCAGTATCATTCAGACCGCCCACATCGCGGGGATTATGGCAGGCAAAAAAACGCATGAGCTGATACCCTTATGCCACGCCTTGCCCCTTGACACCATCAAGATGAGCTTTCGTTATGCTGATGATGAGTGCGCCATCGTGGTGGGGGCGACCGCCAAAGTTACCCACAAGACAGGTGTTGAAATGGAAGCCTTGACTGCCGTGTCGGTGGCGTGTCTTACCATCTATGACATGACCAAGGCAATCAGCCATGACATCATGATAACTGATATTCATCTTATCCAAAAAACAGGGGGAAAATCCGATTATGACAGATAACAATCAAACGCTTGATACGATAAGCCTTACCGTGCTGTACTTTGCCAGCCTTGCCGAGCAGGCAGGTAAGGATAGCGAGACTGTGCAGACTGATAGTGGTGATTTGGCGACGATTTATGCCAAATTGTCCGCCAAATACGGCTTTGATTTGCCCCAAGACAAAGTGGCGGTTGCCATCAATCATGAGTTTGGCAGTTGGGGTGATAAGGTCTCATCAGGCGATACGATTGCCTTTATTCCACCTGTGGCAGGGGGCTGATATGAAAACGGTTCATGATAATGCGTTAATCACAAGCCTGCCCAAGGATGAAGCCTATGAGCTTGCCCGAGTGGACGGTTTTGCTTTGTCGGATTACCCCATTGATGATAGATTGTTAAAATCGTATCTACTAAATGACACCGCAGGGGCGCTCGTCACGTTTGAAGGGTGGGTGCGTAACCATAATAATAAGCGAGCGGTAAGCCGTCTGACTTATTATGGCTATGAACAACTTGCCATCAATCATGGGGCGAAGCTCATCCGTGAAGCCAAAGTGAGCTTTGACATCACGCACGCTGTCGCCATTCATCGCATTGGCGAGCTTGGCATTGGCGATATGGCGGTGTGGATTGGGGTGTGTGCGTCTCATCGTACGCCTGCATTTGATGCCTGCGAGTGGTTACTGAACGCCATCAAAGCCGACATTCCTGTATGGAAGCAGGAATTTTATGATGACGACAGCAGTTTGTGGTTGTCTAATAATGGCTAGGGACGATGGATGGTGACACATCGGGACGGTAAAATCACCCTGATTTATTTTGATAAATCCCAACCCATTTTGATAAATATGGTACAATGTGCCACCATATTTATCAATTAACTCCATGTTCAAACTCACCTTTTTAGGCACATCAAGCGGTGTGCCAACTCGTGAACGCAACGTCTCTGCCCTTGCCCTAGAATGCGTTGCCAACGCCCACGCCAAACGCAATACTTGGCTACTCATCGACTGCGGAGAAGGCACTCAGCATCAGCTCATGAAAAGCCATCTGTCGCCCAATGACTTATCCGCCATACTCATCACGCACACGCACGGCGACCACTGCTATGGGCTGGGCGGACTTTTGGCGAGCCTTGGCATGAACAGACGCACTAAGCCTTTGACGCTCATCGCCCCAAAAGCGATTGTCAAACTGCTTGATACACTGACCATCGTGAGCGAGCTACAGTTTAATTATCCCATTGATTTTATTGCCATTGAGGATAATTTGGAGCGTGAATTGCCCCTTGATTTGGGCGACAATCATCGCATTTTTATACGCCTGCACACGCTATCGCACCGCATTGCATCGTTTGGCTTTGAGATTGTCCAGATCCTTGACAAAGACAAAATTTTGACGGGCAAATTAAAAACCGATAACATCGCTAATAAATATTGGCATGAGATTTTGAAAGCGGATACACCCCTAAGCCTTGATGACAACATCATCAATCCGCATGACTACAAAGTTCATGCCCAAAACACCACCAAAATCGTCATTGCAGGCGACAACGACACGCCAAGCCTACTGACCCAAGCCGTCAAAGACTGCCACGCTCTCGTCCACGAGGCGACTTATACCGATGATGTCATGCAAAAAATAGTCAGTAAACCTGCCGAGCAGGGCGGATTTGACCCTAAGCATTCTAGTGCCAAAATGGTTGCTCAATTCGCCCACGCCTGCCACGTTCCCATGCTGATATTGACCCATTTTAGTGCCAGATACGCCCCTTTTGATGATGAAACCGCCAAACAGCCCAACATGGGGCATATTCGTAAGGAAGTGGAGAGTTATTATGACGGCAAACTGGTGCTGGCAAAGGATTTTTTGCAAGTGGTGGTGGGTTTGGATGCTATAAATGAACCTAATAAAATCAAAAATTTATGAATAAACACATACTCTTAACCCCCCTAGCCATCGGCAATCAAACCATTGCCAATCGCCTGATTGTCGCCCCAATGGCAGGGGTAACCGATAACCCCTTTCGCCGTCTTGCTAAGTCCTTTGGGGCAGGTCATGCCGTCAGTGAGATGATTATTGCCGATACCGCCCTATACGCTCGCCAAAAGTCGCTGTACCGTGCCAACTTCTCGGGTGAGATTGCTCCCATATCCGCCCAAGTGGCGGGAGCAGAGCCTGATAAACTTGCCCAAGCGGTGCGATTTCAGGTGGAAAATGGGGCGTGTATCGTGGATATTAACATGGGCTGTCCTGCCAAAAAGGTGTGTCGTAAGCTGTCGGGGTCGGCACTTTTGCAAGACTTAGATTTGGTAAAAAGACTCCTTGACAGTGCGGTGGCGTCGGTTGCCGATTTGGGCGTGCCGATTACCCTAAAAACACGGCTTGGCTTTGCCAACGGGCAAGAAAATATCCTAACGGTTGCCAAAATTGCCGAAAACGCAGGCATATCCGCCCTTGCCATACACGGACGCACCCGAGAGGATTTTTATACAGGCAATGCCCGTTATGAGCTTATCAAGCAAGTCAAGGCAGACGCCAAAATCCCCATCATCGTAAACGGCGACATTGACAGCCCCCAAAAAGCCAAATGGGTACAAGAGTACACAGGGGCGGATGCGGTCATGATAGGGCGAGCAGGGCAGGGGCGACCATGGATTTTTCGGGACATTGCCCATTATCTTGCCACAGGTGAGCTTTTGCCATCGCCTAGCGTGAGTGAACTGCGTGAGATTGTACTGGCTCATTTGGACGAGCTGTATCAATTTTATGGCGAATACTCAGGCTGTCGCATTGCCCGAAAACACATCGCTTGGTACACAGGCGGACTTGCCAATTCCAACGCCTTTCGTGAGGCGATGTACCGTGAGGAGACAACAAGTGGGCAATATAAAGTTGTTGATGAGTTTTTAAAAGTCACACAGGCGAATAAATAATCCCATAATCCATCATTTTTTTGCAAAACAATCATGGTTTTTTGTGGCATTATCCCCATATTGTTATAAAAGCATTTATCAAGTAGGACTTTTATGTTTAATAAAACCTTTGAAAACACTCGCCAAGCGGTAGAAGATTTCGCCCGCAAAGAACAGCACGAATACATCACGGTTGAGCATTTGCTGCTGGGGCTTATCAGCGACCCCGAAGCACGAGAGATTTTGACGGCGTGTGGGGTGGATTTGGACTTTCTGGCAAATGAGTTAAAGCGGTATTTGCAAGTTTATATCCCACGCATTACAGGCGCGCACGCCACGCCCATGATGACCAAAGCCTATCAGCGAGTGTTACAACGGGCGATTTGGCATGTGCAGACCAGTGGGCAGGGGCGAGCGGTGTCAGGCATCGATGTATTGGTGGCGATATTTAAAGAGCGAGATTCACAGGCGGTGGCACTGCTTAAATCGCAGGGAATATCAGGCTTGTCAGTCATGCGGTATCTGTCGCATGGTATGAATGAGCCTAATGATGAGCAGGGCGAGAGCGAAGAAGATGACAGCCCCAAAGCCCAAAAGTCCGCCCCCAAAAAAGACCCGCTCAAAGAGTTTGCCCAAAATCTTAACGAGCGAGCCAAGCAGGGTTTGACCGACCCGCTCATCGGACGCATGGCAGAGATAGAACGCACCGCCCAAATCCTATGCCGTCGCCGTAAAAATAATCCCCTACTGGTGGGCGACCCTGGGGTGGGCAAGACCGCCATTGCCGAAGGGTTGGCATGGCTCATCACCAGTGGCAAAGCCCCCAAAGCCCTAGCCGATACCATCATTTATAGCCTTGACATCGGTTCATTGGTGGCAGGGACGAAGTTTCGTGGCGATTTTGAAAACCGTATCAAAGACTTATTAAAAGCCATTAAAAAACAGCCCAATGCCGTGCTATTTATCGATGAGATTCACACCATCATCGGGGCAGGTTCATCGATGAATAGCACCATGGACGTATCTAACCTTATCAAGCCTGCCTTAGCCAATGGCGAATTACGCTGTATCGGCTCAACGACCTTTGCCGAATACCGCCAAGTCTTTGAAAAAGACCATGCCCTATCCAGACGTTTTCAAAAAATCGACATCAAAGAACCAAGCATAGAAGACAGTATTGGTATCTTGCAAGGCTTAAAAGCCCAATACGAAGCCTTTCATCGGGTCAGCTATACCGATGACGCCATCAAATCGGCGGTGGAGCTGTCTGCCAAGCACATCCATGACCGCTTTTTGCCCGACAAAGCCATCGATGTCATCGATGAAGCAGGGGCGAGAATGCGATTGCAACATGGCGAGAAGTTGGACAATGTTAATCATGACACACAAACAGCCATCATCGGCACGGTGGACGTGGCACAAGTCGAAGAAATCGTCGCTAAAATCGCTCGCATACCATCCAAATCGGTGAGTCGTGATGACGTGGAAGTGTTGAAAAACTTAGAGCGAGATTTAAAACACGTCGTCTTTGGGCAAGATGAAGCGATTGGTAAATTAGCCGACAGTATCAAGCTGGCTCGGGCAGGACTCAAATCCACCGAAAAACCCATCGGGGCGTTTATGTTTGCAGGACCAACAGGAGTCGGCAAAACCGAAATCACCCGTCAGCTTGCCTTTGCCTTGGGCGTGGAGCTTATCCGTTTTGACATGAGTGAATACATGGAAGCTCATACCGCATCACGACTCATCGGGGCTCCCCCTGGCTATGTCGGCTATGACCAAGGCGGACTTTTGACCGAAAAAGTCCATCAACACCCCCACTGTGTGTTACTGCTTGATGAGATTGAAAAAGCCCATCATGACGTCTTTAACCTACTGCTACAAGTCATGGATCATGGCACGCTGACCGACAATAACGGCAGAAGCGTGTCCTTTAAACAAGTTATTCTCATCATGACGACTAATGTCGGGGCAGAGAGTATTAGCCGTACATCGATGGGCTTTACCGAGCAAGACCACAGCAGTGATAACTCTGAGGCAATGAAACGCACCTTCACCCCAGAGTTTCGCAATCGTTTGGATGCGGTGGTGCAGTTCGCTCCGTTATCTAGTGAGACCATCGGTTCGGTGGTGGATAAATTCATCATCGAGCTACAAAGCACCCTAGATGATAAAAACGTGGTACTAGAAGTCAGCGATGACGTGCGTACATATCTGGGCGAGAAGGGTTATGATAAACTCATGGGGGCAAGACCGATGGCACGACTGGTGACTGATGAGCTTAAAAAACCCCTTGCCGAAATGATACTCTTTGGTGAGCTGGCACAAGGTGGGGTGGTGCAAGTGTTGCTTGATGATGAAAAATTGACAAATGATGATAAAAAGTCATCAAAATTACGCTTTGATGTGGTAAAATCAGCACAAACAGTAGAGCTGGTGTAGGATTATCCTAAGCCATATCATTAGATGATTGCGTTAATATAAAAGGTGGATTTATGGCACAGATTTTAGATGGTAAAGCCCTTGCTGGTCAAATTGAAAAAGAACTTAGTGAGCGAGTGCAAACTCTTAAAGACAAAACAGGACGTACGCCCATTTTGGCGACTATCCTAGTCGGCGATGACCCAGCGTCAGCGACTTATGTCCGCATGAAGGGCAATGCCTGTAAGCGTGTGGGCATGGACTCTATCCGCGTGGAAATGCCAAGCCAGACGACCACCGATGAGCTACTTGCTACAATCCGTGAATTAAACACCAATCCCGATGTGCACGGCATTTTATTGCAGCACCCTGTGCCTGCTCAGATTGATGAGCGTGCCTGTTTTGATGAGATTGCCCTATCCAAGGATGTGGATGGTGTGACTTGTCTGGGCTTTGGACGTATGGCGATGGGCGAGCGTGCTTATGGTTCTGCCACACCGCAAGGTATCATGCACCTGCTAAATCACCATAACGTACCACTGGCAGGCAAACACGCTGTGGTGGTGGGGCGTAGTGCGATTTTGGGTAAGCCGATGGCGATGATGCTCCTAAATGCCAACTGCACCGTAACCATTTGCCACTCTAAAACTGCCAATCTTGCCGACCATGTCCGTCAAGCGGACATCGTGGTGGGGGCGGTGGGCGTGCCAGAGCTTATCAAAAAAGATTGGATAAAACAAGGGGCGGTGGTCGTGGACGCAGGCTTTCACCCGACTAAGACAGGCGGTGTGGGCGATATTGAGCTTGACGGTATTGAAGAGATTGCCAGTTTCTACACGCCTGTACCAGGGGGTGTGGGACCGATGACCATTAACACCCTAATCCGCCAAAGTGTGGAGGCAGGCGAGTTAGAAGCAGGTTTGTAAATACTGCCCCATTCTCAATTTCGCTTCGGGCAAAAGATAAGATGAATGCGATAACACACCCAGTCAAAATGCACACAAACCTTCCTTGATTGGTAGTGTTCTCTTATCTGTGTGTCGTCATGGTGGTGCAGGATGAATCAAGAACTTTAAATTTGTGGTAAGTTTGGTTTTTGTGCAAATCAACATGTGTATTAATTTGGCTTTAAAACTTATCTACTGATGGGTATACAAGGTCAAGAGATTGACTCTGTTTTAACACTTGCTAATATTGATGATGGATAAGAGAATTATGACATCTGTCCAACCGACTTACCAGAAATCTATTTGCTTATGGTTTTTGCACAGAGATTGGGGATACTTGTCTTTTGTGATACAATTTACATTGTAGGGCGTGCCTGCCTTTTTGTATTTGCAATGAAAATCACGAAAAGTCGCACGTTTTTAAGGAGAAACGTAGGCTGATAGCCATTCTATCAAGCAAGTTTTTTTGTTTGAAAAACGTACGATTTCCCTGTTTTTTAAACAGGCTTTGTATGGTGGATATCAAAGGCGGGTACGCCCTAGCGTCTATCAAATTGAGCTTGACACAGTTTGATAAACTCACCGCCGAATTTGCGAATGTCGCTGTCATCACGCACCGCAATCCAACTGGTAAACCGCCCAAAGTGGCTCACAGGAATGGCAACAAGGTCAGGATAGTTGGTAGGTTCATACGCCATCTCAGCGATGATGCCGATACCTAGACCTGCCGATACATAGGTGCTAATCACGTCCGAGTCTAGGGCGGCAAGCACGATTTTGGGTTGTAATCCTGCCTGCTCAAACGTCCTATCAATGGCACTTCTCCCTGTAAAACCACCATGATAGGTAATGATGGGAAAACTTGCCAGCTCAGGCAAATCGACGCCATCCATGACGCCTGCCACTCCTGCCAGCTCATGGTCTTTGGGGACGATGACCACGTGCGACCAGTCATAATAGCGATGACAGCGTAACACGGCGTTATTGAGTAGGCTCTCGGTGGCAATGCCGATGTCGGCTTGACCACGAATGACCATTTGGGCGATGGTCTCAGGGTCGGCTTGTTGTAGCACCAGATTGACCTTAGGGAATTTTTGCAAAAACTCCTTAACAATGGTGGGTAAGACATAGCGGGCTTGGGTGTGGGTGGTGGCAACGGTCAGCGTGCCTTCTTGGGCATTATTAAAATCAAGGCTTAGATTTTCGATGGTGCGTATCTCGGCAAAAATCGCTTCGATGTGGGGCAGTAGCGATTTGCCGATGGGGGTAAGCCCTGTTAGGCGTTTGCCTTGACGGGTAAACACGTCCGCTTTGAGTTGATTTTCTAGGGCAGCGATTTGTTTGGATAGGCTGGACTGACTGGTGTGGAGCAGTTCGGCGGCTTGGGATAGGTTATAGCCATTGACGACGGTATGCCAGACGGTTTCTAGCTGTTTGAGCTGGATTTGTAAATGCTTTTGGTTGATGACCACATCTATCGCCATGATACGCCCCTTAATCTGAGTTATAAAGTGCTGTCATTATAAAAGTCACCACCAAAAAAGAAAATACCCAAAAAGAAAAAACAAATGCCGATTAGGAATATCGGCATTTTTACGGTGTTAAGACGATGATTGCTTGTTAAGCATTGGTAAGTTCATGCTCTATGGCTTTTAAAATAAAGGCTTCAATGTCGTGTTCATCATAGCCGATTTGTGCTTGGATTTGGGTGAGTAAGGCACGGGGCAGGTGCAGGTTAAAGGATTTTTTGCTGTTAAAGAGCATGGAATTTAAGCTGATTATTGCCCATGTTTGCCCTGCAAATTTGGGGTTGGTTAGATGATTGGTGATGTTTTCAGGTTGGGGCAGGTCACTGCCATCATCTGCCAGTTTTTGTAAATACCCAATCAAGGTGGAACGTACTTTATCAATCGTATCGGCGATGCTGTCGCCAATTACGTGAATGTCTGGCAAATCAGGTACTTGGGCATAAAAAGTATCATCTTCTTGTCTAATGGCAACGCTAAAAAGTTTCATGATGGATTGATGTGCTAAAAGGGATTTTTATTTTGTCATAATTATAATAAATTGGCAATATGTTAAGACTGGCGGTAACTTTAAAAGGTTAGATGGTTGATTTGTTTACCAAACGTATCTTATGTGGATATTGCAATTTAGGTGGTATAGTTTCTATCGGTGAGCGTATTTGACTTGATGTGTGGGGTGGACATGTGAGCATGGACATGTCTGATTTTAAAAATATCACAATAACTTTTTGTAAAATAACCAAAAATAGTCTAAAATGGCAAATGATTTTTGCACTCATATAATACAATGATACGACAATTTGATTTTTCGGCATTTAAGACGGCTTATTTTAATCGTCAAGCTTTATCCATGCTATTTTTAGGCTTTGCCGCAGGCGTGCCTATTTTGCTGATTTTTTCTAGTTTGGGCTTGTGGCTAAGAGAGGTAGGCATTGACCGCAGTACGGTGACGATGTTTAGCTGGGCGGCGTTGGGCTATTCGTTTAAGTTTATTTGGTCGCCATTGGTGGACGCTTTGCCCTTGCCTGTGCTTGGTAAAATGCTCGGTCATCGCCGGTCATGGCTACTGTTATGTCAGGTGTTTATCATTACTGCCATTATTATGATGGCGATGACTGACCCCGCTCAGGTTGCCCCGTCCGTGATGGCGGTGGGGGCGGTGTTACTCGGCTTTTCGGCGGCGACCCAAGACATCGTGATAGATGCCTATCGTATCGAGTCCGCCCCTAGCGAGATGCAAACGGCACTCTCGGCAAGTTATGTGGCAGGTTATCGCATTGGCATGATTATCTCGGGGGCAGGGGCGTTGTATTTGGCGGAGCTATTTGGCTCCAAAGAAGGCATGTATCAGTATGTGGCATGGCAAAAAACCTATCTCATCATGGCGTGCGTCATGCTCATCGGTGTGGCGACCACGCTACTGATTCGTGAGCCTATCCGTCAGGTCAAACCTGTGGTGACCCAAACTGCAGACTACGCAAGACTGTGCGTGGTGTTCGTACTCTCGGTGGTGGCTTTTATCATAACGTATCGGATGATGGGTGGGGTATTGCCAGAGTCAGAGAGTGTGGGTATTGCCTTTTTGCTGGGCTGTGTGCAGTTCATCAGTAGTGCAGTTGCCATGGGGGTGGTCGGCTATGGCTTGGTGCAGGCAGGCGTGGTCAGACGAGAAGTGGCACAGGCGACATGGATTGCCCCTATTACCGATTTTTTTGCCCGTTATGGCAAAAAGGCGATGTTGCTACTGGCACTCATTGGCTTGTATCGTATCTCGGACATCGTGGCAGGGAACATCTCCAACCTATTTTATCAAGATTTGGGCTTTACCAAAATCCAAATCGCCAATGCGGTCAAAGTGGTGGGCGTGATTGCCAGTATTGGCGGTGGCTTTGTTGGGGGCTGGGTGGCTCAGCAGATGGGGGTCATGCGAGCGATGATGGTGGGGGCGATACTGGCGTGTGCCACGAACCTGTTATTTATCATCCTTGCCAATATACCAACCATTCTGGTCATGTATTTTGCGGTGATTACCGATAACCTAGCGGCAGGCTTGGCAAGTGCGGTATTCATCGCCTTTTTGTCGGCACTGACATCCATTCGCTTCACGGCGGTGCAGTATGCCCTGTTTTCATCACTCATGACCCTATCGCCAAAAATCTTGGGTGGTTATTCGGGGGCGATTGTGGATGCGACCGATTATCCCACGTTTTTTGCCATTACATTTGTGATTGGACTGCCGATTTTATATTTGATTCATTTGGCAGATAAACACATCTCGCTGGACGAGTCTGTACTTGACAAAGAATGACATGCACACCATCAATGCCCTAAAAGCCCAATTTCGTAAGCTATCGCACGCACACCTGCCTTATCATTGGTTTGAGTTGTTGCTGTTATTTCTGCTAAATAAAGATAAAGCCTTTTTAATCACCCACGATGATTATCTGCTGACCGCTGATGAATATGGTAGACTGGAAGGTGGCATGACAAAACTATGCTCGGGCGTGCCACTTGCATATGTCATCGGCAGGCAGGGCTTTTTTGGGCATGAGTTTGCGGTCAATGAACACACGCTTATCCCACGCCCTGATACGGAGATGTTGGTGGAGGCGGTGCTTGATGTGGTGGCGGATAAGGGTTTGGGGCAGGCTCGGATATTAGATTTGGGGACAGGCTCGGGGTGTATTGCCCTAAGCATAGCAAAGGCGTTGCCGTCTAGTACGGTGCTGGCGGTGGATTATTCTCATCATGCCTTAGACGTTGCTCGGCGAAATGCACAAGATTTGCAAGTGGCAAATTGCCAATTTATCCAATCCAATTGGTATGAAAATATCCCCATGCAGAGCTTTGATGTTATCGTTTCCAATCCGCCCTATATCGCACGCACCGATGAGCATTTGGCACAGTTGGGGGCGGAGCCTATCACGGCATTGGTGGCAGACAATCACGGCTTATCCGATATTGAAAAAATCATTAAGGGCAGTGCAGTGTATCTCATGCCTAGTGGCGTATTAGCCTTAGAACATGGCTACGACCAAGGGGCAGGCGTGCGGATGCTTTTTGCCAAGGCAGGCTTTAAAGACGTTCGCACCGTCAAAGACTATGGCGGTAATGATAGAATCACGATGGGGGTTTGTGATGAGTGATAATGATAAAAAAATGACTACCAGTGAGCTTAGCGATAATGAACTCATGCGGTATGCCCGTCAGATTCTGCTAAATGACTGGGACATGGATGCACAGCTGCGCCTAAAAAGTAGCCGTGTGCTGATTGTGGGTGTGGGTGGTCTGGGCTGTCCTGTCTTGCAGATTCTGGCACGGGCAGGCGTGGGGAGTATGCATTTGATTGACTTTGATGTGGTAAGCTGTAGTAATTTGCAACGCCAAACACTGTTTAGAGAGTCGGACGTCGGTCAGCCCAAAGTGGTAGTGGCAAGCCGTGCATTGGCGATGCATAATGAGTTTATTGACATCACTCATCAAGACGTGGAGCTAAATGCAGATAACATCACAGCGATAATTGGGCGTAGTGGTGCTGATTTGGTGATTGATTGCACGGATAATTTTACCAGTCGTTATTTGATTAACCAAACCTGCCGAACGCTCGGTTTGCCCCTGTTGTCCAACTCTGCCATTGGTGAAGTGGGGCAGATTGCGTTGTTTGATAAGCAGACGGGCTGTTATGAATGTTTGTTTGGACAGGACAAAGATGATAACAGCAGTATTACCCAAAACTGTGCCACATCAGGGGTGTTATCTAGCACCGTGAGTATCATCGGCTCGATGTCGGCACAGATTGCCCTAGATTATCTCGGACGGGGGCATAACCCCATCGCTCACGAGCTGTTATTATGGCAGGGCAGAACCATGACTTTACAAAAAATGCGATTTGCCACCAATAAATACTGCCCACTGTGCCACGCTTAGCCGTACCATTCTTAGATGATAAAACCATGAAAACATCACCATTACAATTTGCCAAAAAATCCCTAAATACAGGGGCAAACGTCCTAGGTCGCCTACATAAAAGTGCCAGCGTGGCAGGGCTATCCGCCTTGCGTGTTGCCAAGGGCGAGCAGATGGATGCTTATCTATTAAAAGATGCCTTTATGCAGATGGGCGTGACTTATATCAAACTTGGGCAGTTCATCGCCAGCACACCATCACTGTTTCCCCGTGAGTATGTGCTTGCCTTTGCTGACTGTTTGGATGCCACACCGCCTGTGCCATTTGCCAAAATGCAAGAAGTACTGACTGAGGAGCTGACCGATGATGGGCGTGGGCTTGATGATATTTTTGCGTTCATCGACCCTGTGCCACTGGCGTCAGCGAGTATCGCACAGGTGCATAAGGCAACCCTAAAAGACGGACGGCAGGTCGCCCTAAAAATCCAAAAGCCCGATGTTGGGGCGATTATGCAGACTGACCTAGGTGTACTACATGGAGCGTTTTGGGCGATGGAGCGACTCTTGCCGATGATGAAAACCGCCAATCTTGCCCCCATTATTGATGAGATTCGCACTCGCATGACTGCTGAGACGGATTTTTTGGCGGAGGCTCGCCACATTGATAAATTTCGTGAATTTTTAGACAAAACAGGCAGTCAGCACATCACCGCTCCCAAAGTTCATCATGACCTATCGACCAAGCGTGTGTTGGTCATGGATTTGTTGGTTGGTAAGTCGCTCGTTGATGAGAGTTTGCTTAGCGACATCGCCCAAAGCAATCGCACCACACCCCAAAAAGTGATGGCGGATGTGTTAGATACGTGGTTTTTGTCGCTGATGATGACGGGCGAGTTCCATGCGGATTTGCACGCAGGCAATCTCATGTATCTAACCGATGGGCGGATTGCCTTTTTGGATTTTGGGCTGATGGGGCGGATTAAGCCGAGCAGTTTGCAGGCGTGTTTTTCATTGGTGCAGTCTCTGCAGCTTAACGACTATCACGGCATGGCACAGGCGATGGTCGATATTGGCATGACCTACAGCCATGATAAAATCAAAGTAGGACAACTGGCAGACGATCTAAAAGCGATGATGGATAAGGTGCATGGCTCGCCCCAAGAGACGGATAATCTGAACCTGCTCATGCTAGAACTTGTGGAGATTGGCAAGCGTTATGGCGTGCATTTTCCTAGGGATTTTGCGTTATTAACCAAGCAGTTATTGTACTTTGATAGATTCATGGTGACACTTGCCCCTGAGATGGAGCTGTTTGAAGGCGAGCGGTTAAAGGTGGTGATAGAAGAAAGGGTATCAAATTAAAGCGTACCTATCTTTTGTAACACAAATTGCATTTTAAATTTTTTAAAAAACCACGCTCTAGGACGTGGTTTCTTTTGCATGTTATAATTGCATTTTCACACTTTTATCGCCGTGGAAGTAATTTTTTATTCCACCACCACCGCATCAGGGTCGCCTGCCACGCTTTCACGTTTGACAAACATAAAGAATGCCCCTGTGGTTAGTGCTGTCAGCCCAATGCCAATCCATACCGACAGCGTATAATCAAGCCCAAAGCCGATTTTGTTGTACGCCAAAAACGTATAACATGCCGCACTCATAAAGATGGCAGGCAATGTGCAAACCCAGTGGAGCTTACGATAACGATACAGATAGCCTGCCGCTGTCCACAGCATGACCACCGCCACAGTTTGGTTTGCCCAGCTAAAATATCGCCATAGGATTTGAAAGTCCACTTTTGAGACGATAAAGCCAATGACAAATAGCGGAATGGCAATCCACAAACGCTTGACGAGCGTGCGTTGCTCCATGGTTATAAATTCAGCAATGATAAGCCGTGCCGCCCGAAACGCTGTATCACCCGAGGTGATGGGCAGGATGACCACGCCAAGCACCGCAAAGATACCGCCAATGGTGTCAAGATAGGCAATTGAGCTGTCATAGACCACCTTGGAGGGTGAACCGTCAGCAATGGCACCTTGTAGGCTAGCCAAGTCAGGATAGAACGACATGCCGACCGCACACCAAATCAGTGCAATAATCCCTTCGGTAATCATCGCTCCATAAAAGATAAAGCGACCTTCGGACTCATTCTCGGCACAGCGAGCCATGAGCGGGGTCTGCGTGGCGTGAAAGCCCGACAACGCACCACAGGTAATGGTCAAAAACAAGAGAGGCCAAATGGGCAAGTCGCCTTTGGGTTGTAAATTCATAAAGAAGCTCTCAACCGTCAAACCACCTATACTATTAAAGAAATAATCACCCTGTCCGCCAAATTCATTTTTAAGCAGACCATAAGTCATGCCAAGCGACATGAATAGCAATAATCCGCCAAAAAATGGATAAACCCGACCGATGATTTTGTCAATGGGCAGTAATGTGGCGATGATGTAATAAATAAAAATCAGGGCTGTCCACAACACCACGATGGTGTCTTTATCCATACCAAACACGGTATTTTTGACGCTCTCGGTGGCAATAGTAACGCTCTCGGTAATCGCCCCTGTGGCGTTACTGCCAAAAGTATCCATGGTGATGGAGCTAAGTAGGGCGGCAGGACTTGCGACAAAGACCACGCCAACAAGCACAAGCAGGACAACAGCAAGCAAGTTAATAAAATGCTTAACAGGTTGCCCCAGATATTTGCCCGTCAGATACGGCATGCTTGCCCCGCCATTTCGCACTGAGAGCATGCCACACATGTAGTCGTGTACCGCCCCTGCAAAGATACAACCAAACACAATCCATAGCATTGCCACAGGACCATACAACGCTCCCAAGATGGGGCCAAAAATTGGGCCTGTGCCTGCGATGTTAAGCAGTTGGATGAGCCAAATGCGTTTTTTGGACATGGGGATGTAGTCCACGCCGTCTGTCATGGTGTAGGCAGGGGTGTTTTTGTTGGGATTGATGACAAAGATTTTTTCAATCATCTTGCCATACACAAAATAGCCTGCCACCAACACAGCGACACAAAAGAAAAACCACAACATAAACAATCTCCTAGATTGCTTTATCAGAATAGTTTATTGCATAATAAATAAAGTTAATAAATAATGGTCTTTTAAAAAACTAACCAAAATTTACCATCGCTTACAATACCGCAAACCGATAAAAACGTCAATGCACATTTGTGGGTAGCTGATAACAATTTATGATTAATTTTATAAATAAATGATTTTTGTATTTTAAAGGGTAAATTGGTAAAAATTAGGGCGTAACGTTTGTTAATTTTTTGGTATAATAATGTATTTTTACGTGTAAATATACATGTCTCTTTATTGTTCACTTTGTGTGGTTTGATTTTGTCATGAATTCTTTAAATCGTAAGTTTCGCCAGCAAGGCATTTCTCATCAGCGTGGTTCGGCACAGCAGATTTTGGTGCTGTTTGTCATTGCTTTGGCGTTGGTGGCGATGGTCATGGCAGTTTTTGGCTATAAAATTGGACACAAGCAAGGACTAAGAAAAGGGGTGAGCTTGCAAACCGTTCAAGCCCAAGACGGCAGTGAAGACCCATTACAAGGCATGACGGTCAATGAAGCCAAGTTAAAACAACAGCTTGACTCAGCGGTTAAAGAGCGTGACATTAGCCTGTCAAACCTAGAAACATTGCGTGAACAAAATGAAGAGCTGACCACAAAAAACCTGCAACTGACTCAGGTCAATGAGCTGTTTAAGAAAAAACTTGCCAAAGATGGCGGTATTCCCCTTGAAATATTGGGCAGTGAGATTCTGGCGTTGCCTGATAACACCTATGAGTATCGTTTTGATGTGGCGATGATAGCGTCATCAGGCTCTACCATAAACATGGCACCCAAGATGACCCTGCTAAATGCCACCAGCATGGTGCAAATCCCCTTAAAACCTGCCATTTATGAGATTAAAGACGTGGAGCGGATTCGTGGGCGGTTTGTCATGCCCAAAGATTTTGTGCCTAAGCAAATCAAGCTAGAAATCAATGCAGGTGGTGAGCGTGTCGAACAGCTCTATAACTGGCAAGTGGGCGAAGTCGTTGCCCAAAGGGAAGATAAGGGCGTGAGTGAGCGTCCTGTCGGTGCAGGCGAATAACAGTAAAAGCAAAGGTGTGATATGAGCCAACATGAATCTGATATCGACAGCCAAAACGATGTGATAACTAAGCCAGAACAGGCAGAAGTACCATTGTTTCATGTGGTCATGCATAATGATAACTTTACCACGATGGACTTTGTGGTGTTTGTGCTTGTTGAAGTGTTTGCTCATGGTATGGATAAAGCTGTATCTTTAATGATGGACATTCATCAAACAGGGCAGGCGATTGTGGCGACCCTACCCAAAGAGATTGGTGAGATGAAAATCGCCATCGTGCAAGAGTATGCCGAAGAAGCTGAGTTTCCGCTGTTGGTTACTTTAAAGAGAGCATAACAGAATAAAATATATTCTTGTGTAAAATCAATATCTTATCTTTAAAACAGTATTGTATATAAAAACTGTCATTTTCTATTATTTTTAGACTCATCATTTTTATGCCATCCAATCCGTTATCTCATTATTTCCCCCGAATATTTCATTTAGCCAGTTTGCGTCCGCCTAGGGATTTTTATCCCATTGCTGATACACCCATTTGCCTTGAAATCGGAGCGGGCAAGGGCAAGCACGCCTTGTTATTTGCCCATCAAAACCCTGATAAACACCTATATGCCATAGAACGCACTGCCATAAAGTTTGGGGCGTTTGACAAACAGGCAGGTATAGCAAATCCGCCCAATCTGACCGCCATTCACGCTGACGCCATTGCGTGGACAGCTTTTGCGGTGTATCCCAAGCAGCTCCAAACCTGCTTTATCTTATACCCCAACCCCGAACCCAAAAACAAAAACCAGCGTTTTTTGAATATGCCATTCTTTGAGCTGTTACTGTCCAAGATGGCAGATGGCGGGCAGATTATTTTGGCAAGTAACATTAGCGACTATATCGACGAAGCTGAGCGACTGCTTACTGAGATATGGCAACTGCCTTATGTCAAAAGGCAGATAGAGCCGATGTCGGCACGCACGCATTTTGAGATTAAATATTTGGCACGGGGCGAGCGTTGCCAAGAACTTATCATTACCAAGCCTGGCGGTTATCGCACCCGTTTTGATGAGACATTGCCCCTACATTTATCATGGTCGCCAAGCGATGAAGCCTAAGGTTGCCATCATTGGGGCAGGGGCGAGTGGTCTTATGGTCGCAGAGCATTTGTCCGCTTATGATGTGGACATTTGTGTCTATGAGCAAATGCCAAGTGCAGGCCGCAAAATCCTATGGGCAGGCAAGACAGGGCTAAATGTCAGCCATGCCGAGTCGATGACGGCTTTTGTGGGGCGTTACACCCCGTCCGACTGGCTGACACCTTTTTTGCAAGTCTGTGATAATGCGTGGGTCGTAGATTGGCTCGCTGGGCTGGGCATTGAGACCTATGTCGGGTCAAGTGGGCGGATTTTTCCTGTGCAGATGAAAGCATCGGCATTTCTCAGGGCATGGTTACGTCGCTTGATGGCAAGGGGCGTGCAGATTTTTTATCGTCATGAGTGCTTGGGTATGGATGGTAATGCCGTGCGATTTGCCCATAATGGGGCGGAGTTTGAGCAGACGTTTGATGTCATTGTGCTGGCGTGTGGTGGCGGTTCGTATCGGCGATTGGGGGCGACAGGTGCATGGCAGGCATGGCTGTCCGATGATGAGCTAACTCCGTTGTATGCCAGTAATGTCGGGGTGGTGCGGTCGTGGTCGCCTTACATGGATAAGTTTTTTGGTAAACCGTTAAAAAGGGTAGGTCTGTGGACAGATGGTGAGCCTGTCTCCCAAGGCGACATCATCATTACTCATTATGGCATGGAGAGCGGACTGATTTATAAATACAACAAAGCCATGCGTGCGTGTCATGATAGAATAAGAGTGTATTTGGATTTATTGCCTGACAAATCGCCAGATGACATCGCCAAGATATTTGCCAAAAATAAAAAGCAGTCTTTGAATAACATTTTACGAAAAATCGGCTTGGATGACGTGAAAATTGCCCTAATTCGTGAATGTACCCATAGGGCAGACTGGGCAAATCACGAACGCATGACAAGTTTTGTTAAATGCTTGCCGATGATGTTTGATGGTTTTCGCCCGATGGATGAAGCCATTAGTACAGGTGGCGGTGTCAAGCGGTCGGCATTAACTGATGAATTACAACTAAAATCTAATCCTGCTGTCTTTGTCTGTGGTGAGATGTTGGATTTTGATGCCCCGACGGGTGGTTATCTTTTGACGGCATGTTTTGCCACAGGGCAGGCGGTGGGACGTGGCGTGGCTCAGCTTTTAAAATTGCAACCGATAAAGGCAAGCTAAAAAGCCAAAAGCACACCCCAGATAGGCTAAGCCCGTCTAAATTTACCGTATTCCAAAAAATGTACCACTTGGTTGGCAACAGCAGAGCTGGTTAGCATGCCTGTATGAGTGACAGGTAAAATCAGGCTGTCGGTGGCAGATGGTAGTTCGGTCTCATGGACAAATACCGTGCCGTCATGGGCATGTCGGGTGCGGTAGTGGCGGTTGTGATAATTCAAAAACAGCAGACCCAAGCCTTGGGACTTATCCCCTGCAATCACACCAAATTCCACGTCATTAGGAACGCTCGGGCAAGTGCCGTCCAACGCTCCGATATAGGACTGTCCGACTAGGGGTGACAGCGTGCGTTTAACATAAGTGGCACAAACACTGCCTTGATGGGGCGTGCCAAGGGAGACACAGCGATGAACTTGCCATGCGGGATAGTCGTGTAAAAACTGCCGAATCACCAATCCGCCCAAGCTATGAGCCACGAGATTGATGGGTTTGTCGGGACCATGATGAGTGAGCAGGTAGTCATTTAGGCGTTTGGCGTGTGCCGAGACGTCTTGGCGTAGACTGTGATAGGTGGGTGTATGCACGATAAAACCCGCTCGCCGAATGTATCTGGCAAGCGGATAAACAATCAAACTGGTTTGGTGCAAACCATGCAAGACGAGCGTGGTAGGTTTATTTGCCACGATAAGTAATGCGACCTTTAGATAAATCGTAAGGGGTCATCTCAACCTTGACTTTATCGCCTGTCAGAATGCGGATATAGTGTTTACGCATCTTGCCTGAGATATGAGCGATGATTTCGTGTCCGTTGTCAAGGCGGACTTTAAATAGGGTGTTTGGTAGCGTGTCGATGACTTCGCCTTCAAACTCGATGATGTCGTCTTTTTTTGCCATAAGTCAGATAAGTTAAAAATGAAAGCAGTATTATAGTAGAAATTACATAAAATAGCAATGGATTACTCTAATAAACCAAGCCACAACGGGGTCAAAGGCTGTTTTGGCAGTAGTTGTTGGAATTTGTCAGGATAATAAGCATTGATAAAATACAGCCCGTCCGCATCTGCCGTGGGTGGTAGTAGTGAGCGGTCTTTGGCATCGATGAGTGCAGGCAAAGCGTCAATGTGGAGCCTGCCTGTGCCAATGGCAAACAGCATGCCCATGATATTACGCACCATATGGTGCAAAAAGCCGTCTGCTTGAATGTCTAACACAAGATACGCCCCATGTTTAAATAGGCGGATGTGATGAACGTCTCGGACGGGCTTGTTAGATTGGCACATGGATGAGCGAAAACTGCTAAAATCATGCGTGCCAAGCAGAAGTTGGCTGGCTTGCACCATAACATCGACATCAAGGGGTTCATAAAAATGAGTGACTTGATGGCGTAAGATGGCAGGGCGATAGGGTTGGTTTAGGGTGACATAACGATAACGGCGAGCGACGGCACCAAAGCGTGCATGAAAGTCATCAGGCATAGGCATAACCCACGTTAAGGCGATATCGTCGGGCAGTAGGGTGTTTACGCCACGAAGCCACTGGTGGGGCGTGCGATGAGCGGTGGTGGCAAAATGAGCCACCATATTACCTGCATGCACCCCTGCATCAGTGCGACCTGCGGCGATGACTTCCACAGGTTCGTTGGCGACTTTGGAGATGGCGTATTCAAGGCGGGCTTGAATGCTGTCCACTTCTTGCTGACGTTGCCAACCTTTATAATGCGTGCCAATGAACTCAATGCCAATGGCGTGGATTGTCATGCTCATCACCAATCACCAGTTATCAGAACATAAAGCGTTATTTATCGCCAGCCATAAAAGTCGCCCGTAGATGGCAGGAATGCTCAATTTACCCCCTAACCACACATGATGAGCATATTGCCAAGACCCTGCGGCATAAGTGGTGCTCACCCCATGAAAAGGACACATGGTGGTGCATACCACAGGGATGTTTTGCTTATGTAGTCGGTCAAGCTCGGCGATAATGGCATCACTTTTGGGTAAGTTGCCCGCCCCATAGGTGATAAGGATGACAGCGGTGGTGTTGTCATTGATGTTGGCTAGCTCTTGGGCGATGTGGTTTGTGTCATTGGGCAGTAAAAAAATGCTTTTGATGTTGGCGGTATTGGCGTGATGTTTGATGATGTCAAAAGACTCGGGGCGGATTGTGGGTAATGTCAGGCTTGGATGACTAACGTGTGTGCCATAAAAGGCATTGGGATTGAGACTGTCTATTTTTTGAGTGTTGTCCGCCCAAAAGGTTTGGTGGCAAAACTGCACAAACACACCTTGACGGGTTTGGCTGACATTGATGGCATCTGATAGATTGTGCCAAGCATCGCTGGTATCATCTATGTGATAAGTAGGATTATCTGCCACAAGTAGTGGATTCATGCTTCCTGTAATAACCAAGGATAAGTCGCGATTGGTAAAGGCGTGAAATAAAAAACTTGCCAAAAAACTTAGGGTGTCCGTACCTGTAATCAGTATAAATCGTCTGGCACCTTGCTGATGGGCGGTACCGATGAGTTCATAAAAATGGGCAAAGTCAGTCGGAGTTAAGGTGCTACTGTCTTTGATGCAGTCATTATCCAAAATGACTTGCCTGCTGCCTAATCGGCTGTTTAATAAATTTTGTAAAACAGGTAAAAACTCATGGGCGGGTAAGGGCGATAAAGGCGTGCCATGACTGCCAAAAGTACCGCCAGCATAAATGAGATGGATGTCGTCTGATTGATAGAGCATGATAAGCTAAGTGTAAAATGATTGGGCGAATCATAACATGGTTTTTACAAAAAAGCAAAAAGGCACATCGTAAGACATGCCTTATATGTTGGTAGCTACGACATTATACTAATTGGGTTAATAACTCACGTGCGTTTTGTTGCTGAGTGGTATTACCTGTTTGTATTACTTCATCAAGCAGACGTTTGGCACTGTCGTACTCGCCAAGGTCAAGATATTGTTTGGCAAGATTTAAAGTGATGCCGGTATTGTCCAGTTCATCAACAAAACCAAGCTCTGATGGAATGCCTGCTGTTTGCGTTGGTACGGCTGTGACGGGTGTAACAGAAGTAACTGGCTCAGAAACAGAAGCAGGAGTTGGCTCTGGCGTGATTGTGGCAGGTGTTTCGGTAAAATCAAAACCGTCAATATCAAGACTGTCATTTGGTATGTCAGTGACAGGCGTGGTGTCAAACGCCAAATCGGTAGTGTCAAATGCCAAGCCATCATCTTGTACAGATTCGCTCACTGCTGGCGTGGACTCTACCCCCAAATCCAAATCGCCAAACCCTAAATCATTATCAGCACTGCTAGTAGGGGTAACAGTTGGTGTAACCACAGGTGCTGATGTAGTCTCATTAAACCCTAAGTCAAAATCAGCAAATTCATCACTGGGGTCAATGGTTGGTGTCAGAGCTGGCTTGGTGGCAGGTTCGGCAGTAAGTTCAGTATCAAAATCAGCAGTTGAGGTAGTGTATACCGAAGGAGCTGATGGGGTTTCGGTGCTAAATGTCAAATCAAAGTCGCCAAACTTACTCAGTTCGGTTTCTGGCTTGATTTCTGCTTGTGGTATATTAACAGGCTTTGGTGTGGCGATTGATACATCAGTATCAAAGTCAAAGCCATCAAGAGCTAAGTCATCACTTGGCGCTGTATCAGGTGTAGCAGGAGTTGGGGTGGGTTCGGGAGTGGCTTCAAAATTAAAGTCTAGGTCACTGCCCAAGTCATTGCCCAGATCTCCTAAGGTATCTTCGATGGCAGGTTCATTAACTTTATTTGATGAAATCGTACCAAAATCTAAGTTATCTAAGTTGGGTTGTTCGCTGACAGCAGGGGTAGGCTCTGGCGTTTCAAATTCAAAATCAAAACCATCTAGTGCATCATTGGCTTGATTGTCTACCGCTGTTGGAGCGGGGGCAGGGTCAAGACTAAATTGTACATCTAAATTACTCTCTAAGCTGCCATCTAGGCTCATCAAATCATCTGATGTGGTGTCAAAGTCAAGCGTAGGCTCATTGCTAAGTGCAGGTGCTACCACCTCTTTTGCTGGTTCATCAAAGGAGAAATCATCAAAATCTAATGTCGGCTCAGCAGTAGGCTGTGGTGGCTGAACAGGAGTGTCAAAGTCTAAATCAAAGTCACTACCACTCAGCGTAGGCTCAGCAGTAGGTGCTGGTGTATTTAAGGTTTCTAAGTCAAAGTCAAGTGATGGGTCAGTGTTGGTAGTGACACTTGGTGTGGGCTTGGATGCTGGTGTTTCAAAGTCAAAATCTAAGCCATTATCAAAAGCATCAGATGTCTGATTTTGCGTAGGAACTGCCACAGCAGCAACCACGGCGGCTGTTTGAGCGGGAGTGGGCTGTGGTGCGGGTGTTTGTCCTGCGCCACTGTTTATCTCATCTTCTAATAGCGATTTGCAAAAATCAGCTTCACGAATGGTCTCGCCATCGGCAATCTCATGGATTTTTTGGTGTAGCTGGTTAAAGGCAGCAAATTGTTTGGTGACACCATAAGTTTGTAGCAGTTTTAGCATCGCACCGTTATGACGGGGATTGGTCATTAGCACCCGTTTTAACTCGGCAATCGCTTCATTGTAGTTCTGATTGCGGATATGAGCCTCAGCGGTGGCAAGATCATTGCCAGTTGCTGTCGGTGTGGGTGCTACTGGGGTTTGCTGAGTAGGGATATGAGCCTGTGGACTGGCAGGCAGTTCTGTTTTTTGAGCTTGTAGTTTTTTTAATACAAAAAACGCCACAATACTAATTACAACAACAGCACCAATGGCGATAATAATGGTTTCCATGATAACTCCGATTTATTAAGCTTGATATACAGGCTTAATGGGCAGTGCCCTTTGTTAATTATTTTTTCTCTTTGAGGCTTTTTAAGCGACTTTCAAGTTCAGCAAGTTTTTGATTTTGTAGTTGAACTTTTCTAGCAGCTGATGAGAGTTCTTCGTTTAGACTGTTAACACGTTTGGCATTACTGGCAGTTTGCTGACGTGTATTTTTCAAAGTACCTGCTAAATTACCGCCACCTGTCGCTGTGTTGGATGAATGTTTGTTGTTGGTGCCTGTAGCACTACCTTGTTGCGTGGGTGTTACCAAGGTCATCTGAGCCTTTGGCAGGGCTTTTTGAGCAGGCTTGGCGGTCACTTGACTGCCACGTCTTGGTGTCTCTTTTCTGGTTTGTCTTGCTGTGTTACTTCTACTTGTTGGTTGTCTTGCAGTAACAGCTCGCTCTTTGCTGGCACGTCTGGCTTCAATAGCTTCGGCAATCGCTTTTTGTGATGGTATGACTTGATAGTTGGGTAAGTTTAAGTTAGCATTTGTTTTGAGCTGGTTGATGTTGCCTTTATTGAAAGCATCGGGGTTGGTTTCATGAATCGCGGCCATTACTTCATTGACATTCATGTTATTTGCCTGTGCAATAACATTAGCAATGTTCCATAAACTATCGCCTTGTTGCACGACATAAATGGCTTGACTTGACTGTGACTCGGTAGGTGTTGTCACATGGTCTTGCTTTGGTTGCGACACCTGCTCTGGTGTGGTGTCTTGGGCAATGAATGGCTCGTCAAATGTTGGGCTGGTAGGTGTGGGCGGTACTTGCCCAGCAGGATATACACGACGAACGATTTCTTCGGTCAGGATGTCAACCTGTCTGTTAGTGCCTTCGGGGGTGATTTGAGATAATACCGTTTCTTCTTTAGAGATGATATTACCTTCGCTGATACCAACAGCGGTAAGAACAGGTTCAAGCACAGGTATGTCTTGGGTAATGACCTGCGTTGCTGGCTCGTCTAATGACATGGTGTCATCAGGTGTTTTGGTGGTGGGGCTAGTCTCGGGTAAGTTGGGTCGAGTCTCAGCGGTAACCACTTGTGTTACTTTGTCTTCGGGTAGGGTGAAAGCATTGGCGGCGGGCAAGGGCATAAGTAGCGTCTGCGGCTCAATGATTTGCTCGCCGTTGTTATTTAGGTTTAATACCACATCAGCAAAAGGCGTGCTAATGGGTTGATTAGAAGTTAGGGTAATTTGACCTGCATTGTTTGACGTGGGTGTAAAACTTGCTGAAATCTGAGCATCAGGACTGAGCCCCATTTGGCGGTATATGTCGTTACTGGCGACAGATGCGTGGAAGTTGGCAGCATCAATATTAGTAACATTTATCGTGGCAGATAAAGGCTCGTGTTGTGCCGATGTGATGTTGGCTTGACCTAGATTCATGGCGGAAGCATTTAGGCTTACCATACCAAACAACGAAGCAAGCACTGCTTGATAAATAAAAGTAGTGCGGTGAGTTTTATGCCAAGACATAGTTATCCTTTCAAAAGGTTGTCAATAATGAATAAAAATAGACTGTTCAATAAACAGTTTTATGGTATATTTATAACAAAATATGGCAAAAAATGCTAGCTTATTTTGATAATTTGCAAATATATGGTATTAAAACGTGGGCAAGTAGTAAAATCTTTGCAAAAGTTTACAATATTTGCAAAGATTAAAATCACTTGACCGCCAACGAGCTGATTTGGTTTGGTCAAGTAGGCTCGTGTATCAAATTCTACCTTGAATGATGGCAAGCATACGGCGAAGTGGCTCGGCAGCTCCCCACAATAGCTGGTCGCCCACAGTAAAGGCGGTCAGATACTCGCCCCCCATGTTCATCTTACGCAGACGACCGACCGCCACACCCAATGTACCTGTTACCGCCACAGGGGTAAGGCGTGTCATGCTGTCGGGTTTGTTGTTGGGGACGACATCAAGCCACGGATTTTTGCTATCGATTAGGGCTTTTTCGATTTCGTGCAAAGGAATGTCTTTTTTGAGCTTGATGGTCAGGGCTTGGCTGTGGCAACGCATTGCCCCAATACGCACACAAATACCATCAATGCTGATGATGTCTTCTTCTTTGCCTAGGATTTTGTTGGTTTCGGCTTGACCTTTCCACTCTTCACGAGATTGACCGTTGTCAACTTGGCTGTCAATATAGGGAATTAGACTGCCTGCAAGCACCGCCCCAAAATGCTGTTTGGGGAAATCGTCCGAACGCTGAGTGGTGGATATGGTGCGGTCAATCTCCAAAATGGCAGAGGCAGGGTCGGCAAGTTTGTCCGTCACGCTATCACGCAGTACGCCCATGCCTAAGATAAGCTCACGCATGTTGTTCGCCCCTGCTCCTGAGGCGGCTTGATAAGTCATCGCTGACACCCACTCCACCCAATCACGGCGGAACAGTTCGCCAATTGCCATAAGCATAAGCGATACAGTACAGTTGCCCCCAATGAAGTCTTTTTTGCCGTCTTTTAGGGCAACATCAATGACATCACGATTGACAGGGTCTAGGATAATGATGGCATCGTCTTCCATGCGAAGTGAGCTTGCTGCATCAATCCAATAGCCCCTCCAGCCTGATTTTCTAAGGGCGGGGTGCGTGGACTTGGTATAATCGCCCCCTTGACAGGTAATGATGGCATCACATTTGGCAAGCTCATTGATGTTGCTTGCATCTTTTAAGGTGCTGGTCGGGATTTTGTTATCAAAGGTTGGGGCATTGCCACCTGCGTTACTGGTCGAAAAAAACACAGGATTGATGTGGTCAAAGTCGCCTTCTTCAAGCATACGGTTCATGAGTACCGAACCCACCATGCCACGCCAGCCCACCAAGCCAACAGTTAATTTATCTGTCATAATTAACACCTTAGATTTGTTAAAAAGTTGTAACCCATAACTATGCCTTTTTTGGACAAAAAAAGCAAGTGTTTTTGTCAAATTTCATAAATTTTCTAGTAAACATCAGCAAAACTGATAAAAACTGATAATTTTTCACACAAATGTCGGCAATCGCTTACAAAATTTTAAGTATTTTACCAATGGTCAGCGATGGGAAGAATTTTTATAATACACAAAAATTACAAAAATTAAATGGTAAAACCAAGATAAAACTAGGATGACAGGAATTAAATCGCCGTTAGGAATGGCAGGGAAAACTTATTGCAATCTTACCCATACCCAGTTTAGTGATAAGCTGGGTTTATTTTTATATTGTTGGGAGTTTGCTTGTCTTTGGGTGTGGGCAAGTAAGATAAGATTTAATCTTTTTTATGAAAAATACATTAGAGTTCTTGCGAAATTCAAAAACAATGGTCTTTAAAGCCTTATTTTATTGAGCTTGAAATTTTTAAAAACCCAATAAAATCTTAATTTCGCAAGTGGTCTATTAGATTTCTCTTTAGAAAAATTAAAGCCAAGTTCTTATAAATACCGCAATTGCATTTTTAGAAAAATATGTAGAAAGCCACTGCGAAAATGATCTTACAGAATTTTTAAATTTTTAAAGTCTAGAAAATATCAGGGCTTGAATGTATAAAGATTTTATTTTGCAGTATGTTTAAAAGTTAAGGTTTGCATAGAAGTCTATTAAAGTTCATGCAAAATCAAGGCTTGCCTTTCTTTTGCACTTGCAATAAAAAATGAGAAAAGTTGCACGTTTTTTTCAAGGAAAAAACGCAAGTGTGAGTTTTCTATGAAGTAAGTTTTTGACAAACAAAAGCAAACCGGCCACTTAATTTAAAAAATTAAGTTAAAAATCCTAAAAACCTAACCAATTATGCTCATCCAAGGGCTGTGGGGTCAATATTTGGCTAAAACCCTTTTTAACACCATAGGTTTTATGTTATAATTCACAAACCTTATTTATTCTACCACATCTTTGTTGATGTGGTTTATTTATCGGTTGTCATCGCCCATTTTATCATCGACCATTCATCAGCTCATGAATCTATCCCATTTTTTTGAAAAAATCCTAAATGATTTGTACCAAAGCGTGTATGTGTCGCTTGGCGGTTCGCTCGACGATGAGACCCTAAACTGGACAGAGCGGGGCATGGCTGTTGCCAGTATTAGCATTAAGATATTGATTTTATTGGTGATTATTGGCTTTTTTTATTGGCTGTTGGTCTATTTATTAAAGCATTGTCGCCGTCCGCTACACCTATCACAGCGCCATGTTTGGATTGCTCGGGCGGTACTGCGTTATACATGGTTTGTGGCGAGCTTGCTGGCGGTGATGACGCAGATTGGCACGCAGGCAGAGACCATTAAGGCAACGGCAAAAGCGGCGACTTGGGCGGGGTTTTATTATGTGCTGTGGGCGACCAGTGGGCAAATGGTTGCCAGAGTGTTACGTTACTATGAACTCAATGCGTCCATTGAACAACTGCTCAAAAACTTGATTTTGGTGCTAATTATCGTTTTTGCTTTGGCAAGCGTACTCGCCCAGTTTGGTTTTGATATTGTATCCTTGGTGGCAGGTCTGGGTATTGTGGGTTTGGCAGTGGGTTTTGCCGCCCAAAGCACGCTTGCCAACTTCATCGCGGGCATTACCATTTTGATAGAGCAGTCGTTTCAAGTGGGCGACTGGATTCGGCTTGGCGACAAAGAAGGACGAGTGGTTAAAATCTCCCTGCGAGCCACGCAAATCCTTGACCGTGATAACATCATTATCATCATTCCCAATTCGACCATGTCATCATCGGAAGTGATTAACCTAACGTCCAAAAAGATGATAAGATTTGATGTTAAAGCAAGAATTGGCTTGTATGATGATGTCGCCCACGCCAAAGAAATCATCATCAAAACATTAAGCAAAGATGAAGTGATTTTAAAACACCCAGCCCCTATGGCGACCGTCAGTGAAGTGGGCGAATATGCCATTTATTTTATTGTGCGTTTTTGGGTTGCTCCATTATCGGTTGCCCGTATTCCGATTATCAAAGAAAACATCAATGAGCGTATTAAACGAGCCTTAGACGAAGCAGGATTTGAAACCCCTTATCCTTATCAAGAGATATTATTTAACCGCTCAGATGATAAAGAAAAACACTTGGCAATGATTCATCAAGCATTGGATAAAAATATCAATGACAAAGAAGAAGATGTAGAGAGTGCCATAAAAAAGCAGTGACAATTAATTAAATAAACTGGTGTTATTTATACAATTATCTGTCATTTAAATTGATAATAACAAGCAATCATCTTGACAATCGCACTAACATCATTTTGCCTCGCCCATTTACCCTGCTAAATACCGCCCCAAAAACAACAATTGTCACTACCATACCCGTCCCAAATTATGCTATAATAATTAGTTTACCCAAACCCCTTACCAAAATTCTTATCAAATAAGCCCACACCATGCCAAAATTACCCTTCGCCAACTTTACCCCCACCGCCTTTGATGTTGTCATCACCTGTGCGGACGGTCTTGAAAATGCCTTATTGATAGAGCTTGACTTATTTGGGCTGGTCGGACAGATTGTGCGGACAGGGCGTGTGCGTGTGGGCGTGTCGCTTGCCGACTTTTACAAAATTTGCCTGTATAGCCGTGTGGCAAGCCGTGTACTACTCCCCATTGGCGAGTATTATTTTCGCCAAAAAACCCAAACCGTGAGCCAAGTGCGTGAAAGTGGCGGCAAAAAAACCACCCGCACGGTTGAGACCAAAGTCATTGACGAAGACGTTCCCACTACCTTGTATGAATTCGCCAGTCGCTATGATTGGACAAGCGTGTTTGGCGTAGAAAACACCTTTGCCATACGCCTATCCACCGACAAACGCCTGTCGGTAAACCAACAATTTGCCACCTTGCGTATCAAAGACGCCATCGCCGACTGCTTTAACAAAAAATTAGGCGAGCGACCAAACGTGGACAAATCCCCTGATTTTCACATTTACGCCCACGCCACAGGTGAGCTTGCCGAGCTGTATTTGGACTTGTCAGGCACAAGCCTGCACCGCCGTGGCTATCGTGTGGCGAACACGGACGCTCCTTTAAAGGAAAATTTGGCAAGTGCGTTGCTTTATGAATGCAACTGGCACAAGGGCGAGCATACCGCCATTATTGACCCTATGTGTGGCTCTGGCACGCTCATCACTGAAGCCCTACTCATGAAAACCGCCTACCCTGTG
The DNA here is from genome assembly GCF_002014975.1 of Moraxella bovis. Taxonomy (GTDB): domain Bacteria; phylum Pseudomonadota; class Gammaproteobacteria; order Pseudomonadales; family Moraxellaceae; genus Moraxella; species Moraxella bovis. Next base: position 36,029 of record NZ_MUXV01000006.1, on the reverse strand, counting down.
GGCATTGACAAAAAAGCAAGCGATTTTGGCTTTTATCATTGGCAATACCACGATGATGAGCTGTGGCAAACCCTTGCTGGTAAAGCCTTAGATGACTTTCATGCCAACCTTGCACACCTAGAACAATCCCTTATCAAAGGCGACTTTACCGCCCTTGCCCTAGACGCTGACGCCCATGCCGTGCGTGCCTGCCACAAGAATCTGATAGCGTCCGCCCTTGCCCCCATTGCCGAGTACGTCCGCCTAGAACAGCGACCGCTTGCCACCGCCAAAGCCGTGCTGAGCGAGCTTACCACCGCCTATCCACTTGTCATCACCAATCCCCCTTATGGCGAGCGACTGGGCGAGAGCGATTTTATCAAGCCCTTGTATCACGGCTTGGGGCTTATCGTGGCGGACGGCTTACGCCATGTGGGGCGTGCAGACATGGCGGTGCTGGCAAGCCACATTGAACACGCCGACACCCTGCCGATTGCCGAGCCAAACACCCTAAAATGCCATAACGGAGCATTGACCGTGTATTTTCGTTATGGGGCGGTAGAATTTGCCAAAACCGACCGTTTGGCATATGAATTGATTATCAATTTTAATAAAAAAGAAATTGATAATCCTGATAGCCAAGAATTTATCAACCGCTTACAAAAAAATATCATCAATCTAAAAAAACACGCCCAAAAAAACAATATCAGCAATATGCGAATTTATGACGCTGATTTGCCCAATTATAATGTAGCGATTGATATTTATGGCGATAAAATTCACGTCCAAGAATACGCCCCACCAAAACAAATTCCCACCGATGTCGCCAAAACCCGTTTTAATTTGGTATTATCCGCCATTCGGGATATTTTTAATGTCCACCGTGAAAGTATTTTTATAAAAACCCGTATGCGACAATCGGGCAATGACCAATATACCAAAAACACCAAAGACGATACTCAAAGATATAAAAAAATGTATGTCGCTCATGAAAATGGGGTATATTTGTATGTGAATTTTACAGATTATTTGGATACGGGGTTATTTATTGACCACCGCAATATTCGTGAAATGATAAAAAATGCCAGTCGTGGCAAAAATTTCTTAAATCTATTTGCCTATACTTGTACCGCCAGCGTGCATTCGGCAATGGGCGGAGCCAAATCGGTAACGAGCGTCGATTTATCCGCCAATTATTTAAATTGGGGCAAACAAAACTTTGCCCTAAATGGGCTTGATTTGACCGCCACGACCTTGGATGATGTGCCAAAATATCAATTCATCGCCACCGATGTCTTTGACTGGCTAAAAAATAACACCGAACAATTTGACGTGATATTTATTGACCCACCCACCTTTTCTAATTCTAAAAAGTTTAAGGGAACGTTTGATGTACAGCGAGACCATGTCGCCCTGATAAGCCGTGCCATGAACCGCCTTGTCCCAAATGGCGTGCTGTATTTTAGCAATAACTTTACCAAATTTGTGCTAGACGATGAAGTCAAGGCTCGTTATGACGTAACACCAATCACCGATAAAACCATTGGCGTAGATTTTAATCTAAAAAAACCCATCCATCAAAGTTTTAAAATCACGCACAAAAATCAAATGATGAAAGTGTATGAATTTGAAAGTGCGTTTGATGCCGTCAATGATGATTGGCAAGATGAAATAACGGTTTGTAATAAAAAATCTGATATAAAACATTCAAAAGACAGAGAAGTTAAAAAATCTTTTGATAAAAAGCCATTTAAAGATAAATCAGATAATCCACGATTTAAAAAAGATGATAGAAAAGATAGCTTTAAAAAAGACACTTTTAAAAATAATGACAAAAAGTCATTTGATAAAGACAAGTCTTTTAATAAAAAATTTGATAAATCTGATAAGTCATTTGATAAAAGACAAACAGGCAAAGACAGATTTTATGATAATGAACCTGTTAAGTCAGACAAGCCAAAAGTACGCTATGAAAAGATTGACGGAAAATTGGTTGCCATACCTATTGACAACACCCAAACCAATGAATCCGACAAACCCAAAAAATATACGGTAAAACCAAAATCGTGAGTTAATTTTATATGGGTTTTCCGTTCGCCCTGAGCTATGCCTGCGGGTAGGAAAACCGTTATGGGCAGGCATAGCTTACCACGAACGGTTTTTTAAATACGATATTTAAACCACAACCCAAAAATTTAAACGCAAAATCAAAAAATTTGAGAAATAGCCATGACCGATAGCCAAAATTTAACCGATGAAATCCTAAACGATGCAGAAAGCCATTCTGAAATCATTCACGCCTTATCTGCCGACAGCGAGCGAGAGACGGACACAGACGGCGATGATGAACATGACTTTGATGACGGCATCAAATCCGCCCGCTTCAAAAAACTACAAAAAAAACTGCGTAAAGAAGTGTCGTGGGCGATTCGTGATTTTAATATGATTGAAGATGGCGATGTTGTCATGGTGTGTATCTCAGGCGGTAAGGACAGCTTTACCTTGCTTGATATTTTACTGTTTTTAAAACGCATTGCCCCGATTAACTTTGATATCGTGGCGGTCAATCTTGACCAAAAACAGCCCAATTTCCCAGAGCACGTCCTGCCCGAATACCTGTCCAAACAAGGCATTCCGCATTATATCCTAGAAAAGGACACATATAGTATCGTAAAATCAGTCGTGCCAGAGGGCAAAACTTACTGCTCGGCTTGCTCACGCCTAAGACGTGGCTCGCTGTACGGCTTTGCCAAGCAGATTGGGGCGACCAAGATTGCTCTGGGGCATCATCGTGATGACATTTTGGCGACTTTCTTTTTGAATTTGTTTCATGGCGGAAGCCTAAAAGCCATGCCCCCTAAGCTGTTATCCGATGACAAGCAAAACGTACTTATCCGTCCGCTTGCCTATGTTGCCGAAAAGGATATTATCAAGTACGCAAATTACAAGCAGTTCCCCATTATCCCGTGTGGACTGTGTGGCTCACAAGAAAACTTACAAAGGGCGATGATAAATGATATGCTTCGTGAGTGGGACAACGCCCACCCAAAACGCCTAGCGAGTATGTTTAAAGCTTTGCAAAATGTCGCCCCAAGCCAGCTTGCCGACCGTGAGTTGTTTGATTTTGAAAGCCTAAAAACCGAGCGAACAGACGATGAGAGGCTGTTTGAAGGCGATAATATCCAAGTGGGCGTAAGCGAAAAACTTGCCGATATTGGTTTGCCGACCGCCCCACAAGTGCAGACCTTTAACCCTAAATTTAGCAACAAAATCCCAACGATAAATCCTGTTATTGATTGATTGTGAGCCGAGCATGATAATAAAAGCAATTTTTATCCTATTACTGCTGATATGTGTAGGTGTTCAAGGCGTGTTTATCTATCTGCTTGGCGGTTATGACCCACACGAGTTAAATAAATTGCTCAGAATGTGGGAGAGTTTTGGCGTCGAGATTGTGCCTTATACAGCTTTTATGCTGTCAATCACCCAAGCAAAAGCCATTTGGCTAATCCCAAAGCTTAATTTAATCATTGGCATTATGGCAATCATTAAAAAAGAACGGCATATTGGGCTATTGGTGCTTGTGCTGTCTTTTTTAATCGCCTTAGCCTTTGTTTGGGCGATATATTCGCCAGCGATGATGACTTCCATAAGTGGGTGATATTTTATTTCACTTTTTAATATCAAGAGTGGTAGGGTGCATACGCACCAATATACCATCAAATTTAAATCAATTTTAACAAAACCAAAAGGTAGTTTTATGACCATACCAAATCTAAACGTCATGATTAGTAGCGAAGAAATCGCCCAAAAGGTAAGCGAGCTTGGCAAACAAATCACCGCCCATTATGCTGATAGCGATAAAGAGTTGATTTTAATCGGACTGCTTCGTGGTTCGGTGATTTTTATGGCGGATTTGTGCCGAGCGATTGACAAACCGCATGAGTTTGATTTTATGACCGCATCTAGCTACGCTAAAGGCACGGTATCTAGTGGCGATGTCAAGATTTTAAAAGATTTGGACGGCGACATTCGTGGTAAAGACGTGTTGATTGTTGAAGATATTATTGACTCTGGGCGTACGTTGTCCAAAGTTGTGGAGATTTTAAAAACCCGTGAGCCAAACTCCATTGAGCTTTGTACACTGGTCAGTAAGCCGTCTCGCCGTGAGATAGACATGGACGTAAAATTTTTAGGTTTTGAAGTGGAAGACCGTTTTATTGTGGGTTATGGTTTGGATTATGAACAAAAATACCGCCATTTGCCATTCATCGGCGAAATTGGCTTATAATGATAACTCATTGATTTATATAAACTATTTTAAAATTATAAATAAAAATCGGGTATCACACCCGATTTTTTGATGATAAAATGATTATGATGATAGAGTTAGCCCAACCAATTAATACGGCAAGTTTGATTTATGTGCTTGATTTTATTGGCGTTATTGCCTGTGCGGTGGCAGGCACCATGCTTGCCATTAGTAAGGGTTTTGATTTGTTTGGCTGTATTTTGGCATCTATGGTTAATGCCATTGGCGGTGGGACGATTCGTGATGTCATGCTTGATAGGCACCCGCTCTTTTGGACGATAGATTTGAATTATGTGTTCGCCATTACGATAACATCAATCCTGTGCCAGATGTTTTTTCGTCCAACGGCACGCATGAATGGCGTGTTAAAGCTGTTTGACGCCATTGGGCTGTCAGCATTTAGCGTGATTGGGCTGACGGTGGCGTTATCAATGGGGGCGACACCACTCATCGCTGTGATGATGGCGGTGATGACGAGTATCGCAGGCGGTATCATGCGAGACATGATTTGCCAAGAGTTGCCGATGGTACTGCAAAAGGAAATTTATATTACCGCCAGTATCTTGGGGTCGCTGACCTATCTGGGGCTGGGGCGACTAGGTGTGGTGGCGTGGCTGTGCGAGCTTGCCATGCTGATGGTGGTGTTTGGCGTGCGAATGCTGGCGGTGCGATACGATTGGCATTTGCCGAGCATTCGCATGGTGTAAGATACAACAAATTAACCCCAATTTGCACCAATGTTAAATCTTGGACTACTATCAAATCTTGAAAAATGCCTTTGTAGAGGCGTGCTTTCTACGCCCTTTGGTGGTGTATTTTGAGGTTTGATGATTATACAAGCAAAAAATAAACCCCAAGATAGGGGTTTATTGTTGGTTGGGATATGTCCTAATTTTAGTGTCTAAAATGTCTCATGCCTGTGAACACCATGGCAATGCCATGCTCATCGGCGGCTTTGATGACTTCTTCATCACGCATAGAGCCACCGGGCTGGATAATGCACTTAATGCCAGCGTTGGCGGCGTTATCAATGCCGTCTCTAAATGGGAAAAAGGCGTCCGATGCCATAACCGCCCCTTCAACAGGCAATCCTGCGTGTTCGGCTTTGATGACGGCAATGCGAGCAGAGTTCACACGGCTCATCTGCCCTGCACCGATACCGATGGTTTGGCGGTTTTTGGCATAGACGATGGCGTTGGATTTGACGTATTTGGCAACTTTCCATGCAAAAATCAAATCATCAAGCTCTTGCTCGGTGGGCTGTGCCTTGGTAACGACTTTTAGGTCGAATTTGTCAATCATACCCAAATCCTGCTCTTGAACAAGCAGACCGCCATTCACACGTTTATAATCAAGCTGTGGCGTGCGTTCGTTGATGTTTGGCAATTCGCCACAAGTCAGCACACGCACGTTTTTCTTGGCTGATGTAATGTCAAGTACACCGTCTGCCACACTTGGGGCGATGATGACTTCGACAAATTGACGGTCGATGATGGCTTTGGCGGTATCCACGTCTAGCTCACGGTTAAAGGCGATAATCCCACCAAATGCAGATTCAGGGTCGGTGGCGTAGGCTAAGTTATAAGCGTCTAAAATACCGTCAAGCGATACCGCCACACCGCAAGGGTTGGCGTGTTTGACAATTACGCAGGCAGGCTTGGCAAAGGATTTGACGCATTCTAAGGCCGCATCGGTGTCGGCAATGTTATTGTAGGATAACTCTTTGCCTTGCAACTGCTTGGCGGTGGCGATAGATGCTTCTGTTGTCCCACTTTCTACATAAAAACTGGCGGTTTGGTGGGGGTTTTCGCCATAACGGAGTTCTTGGGCTTTGTTAAGCTGAATGTTAAAGGTGCGTGGGAATTGGGTTTTGGCGGTGGCATCATCGCTTAATGTCTCGCCTTTGTCCAGTAGTCTTGCCCCCAAAAAGCTCGCTATCATGCCGTCATAACTGGCAGTATGTTCAAAGGCTTTGACCGCCAAATCAAAGCGAGCGCTGTCTGATAGCCTGCCATCTGCTTTTAGTTCGTTGATGACTGTGGTGTAGTCGGCAGGGCTTGTGATGATACCCACATATTTGTGGTTTTTGGCAGATGAGCGCACCATGGCAGGGCCGCCAATGTCAATATTTTCAATGGCATCGCTCATGGTAACATCATCTTTGGCAACTGTTTGGGCAAAGGGGTATAGGTTCACCGCCACGATATCAATGGCATCGATGCCATGCTCTGCCATGATGTCGGCATCTATCTCACGGCGACCCAAGATACCGCCATGAATCTTGGGGTGTAAGGTCTTAACTCGTCCGTCCATCATTTCGGCAAAGCCGGTGTGGGCGGAGACTTCTGTGGCATTAACACCGTTTTCGGTCAAAAGTTTAAAGGTACCGCCAGTGGATAGGATACCAAAGCCTAAGGCAGATAATTCTTGGGCGAATTCTACAATGCCTGTCTTGTCAGAGACGGAGAGTAGGGCGAATTTTTTCATAAAAATACCTTTTTGGGTTACAAGGGTGGATAAAACAGGATTAAAAGTGGGATTAAAACAAAACGAAAACCCGCCAAAAAATGACGGGTGCAAAATTAGAAATTATAATAAGCCATGCGTTTTTAGCTTAGTGCGGAGCGTGCCACGATTTAGCCCAAGCATTTGAGCGGCTTTGGATTGGTTGTTGCGTGTGTGCTTCATGACCGCCACCAACAAGGGTTTTTCAAATTCATGCAAAAAAATCTCATACATGCTCGTAGTATTCTCACCATTTAGGTGCATCAAGTAACTTTCCACTGCTTTTTTGACTTCGTCGTGTAGAGGGGTGGTTTCTTGAATGGGAGGCGTGGGGGTCATCATAAAAGCTCCTGTGTCTCACTTAACCTTGTTCTTACGAGTGGTAGGCTAGGGCGTGCCTACCCCTTATAACACTATTTACAATATAGAAATATTTTAGAAATAAAGGTACATTTTTGTATGAAAAATGGCTAAATTTGGTTTTTTATCGTCAAAAACTTGCCTGATAGAATGGCCATCAGTCCGCATTTTTTCCTTGAAAAACGGGCGATTTCCCCTATTTTTCATTGCAAATAAAAAAGTTCAACACGCCCTAGTCAATACCTATCAATCACCTGTTGGTAGAAGGCGTATTTCCTAGAATTATTGTAAAACAATTGCCGTAATTTGGCAAGTCATGAGATGTTTGTAATGTTAAGCTGTATTATCCTGTTGTTAATTTGTGTTAATGAATAATTACAAAGCGGTTATTTATCCGTCAAAATGATGGGATGAATCTTTACCTAACAGAGCAAGTTAGCTTGGTGCTAGGTGACTTAGAGTTGTTGATAAAATGGCGTAACTGTTACCGAGCTTGCTTTTGGGGTAGGGTTCACTGAAAGCATGATCCGCTTGTGCTGATTGGCAAGTAAGGTGGTCTGAGATTCGCCAAGGTAGTCTTTGGTGTCCGCCACAAAGTCCCCCACGACCACACCACTACTGTCTTTAAACTGCACCAGTAAGTAAGGAAACAGTTGTTCGGAATTGGTTTTGTTGGTGATGTTAATAATGACATCTTTTTGATTTTCTAGGGATGATGTGATTTCCAAGCCATGTAAATCTGCCGATGGAATATTGCAGGGAATAACTCCGCAGATGGTATGAGCAAGGCTGGCAGTCTCAGGGTTTTTGGCAAGTTTATCTATATTAAATAGAGCGTATTGTGCCACCAATAGCCCAACGAGCAATAAACACCCAATGAGCCACAAAAACTGTGACCCTAAGGATCTTTTGGTAGCAAGTTGTTGAGCGGTGGGCTTGTTTGATTGGATTTCTTTGATGTTGGTTGGTTTTTTGGGTTTGGGTGTGGCGACAGGGATGATGGCATCCAAATCGACGTTGTTTATGGCAGAGCTGGTATTAGTGGTTTGGGTGATGTTGACAGGCTTGGTGTCTTTGAGTAAATCATCAGCCCAAGATTCTTCCCCTTCGTTATCCGCCATCTCATCCTTGGTGCTTTTGGCGACTGTCGGAGCAAAGCTGATGTTGTCTTTTAAAAAGCTGTCCAACTCATCATCAGAAAAGCTTACGCCCGCGACAGCTTTGGTTTTGTTCTCTTCAATGCCATCCATCTCGTCATGAATCATGCCTTCGGTGGGTGCGGGTTTGACACGCTTGGTACGTTTGGGAGTGGTTGGGGCAGAGCGTGCCACTGTTTGGGCTGTCTGAGCTTGGGGTTGTGGGGCGGGATTTGTCTGTCTTTGAGCTTGGACAGCAGGCGAGCTACCGACCAGATTGGCATTTAGAAAAAACACTTGTTGGCACTTACCGCATTTGGCACGAGCATTGGGGTCACCAAGTTTGGCGGCTGGCATGGGATAAGTCGTTTGGCAATGGGGGCACTTAGTTTGGTTGCTCATGTTTTTGTCAAATCCAGTAAAATAATAGGCAAAGATAGGAAATTGGCAAGTAACAACTTGCAAAAATCGTACAAACTATTTTTCTTTATCCTACTAAATTGTTACGCATTTGACAATTTTAATCCGCTCAGCTGTGCTTAATAGCGGATAAACGATACCAATGATGGTCTTCGCTGTTGTCATAATGATAAGGTGTATCAAGGTCAAAATAGGGCTGGTATGACGTCATGACATCATCGACTTGGTTCTCAATAAGTCCTGCCAAGACGATATTGCCTTTATCCTTTAATAAGGTGGCAAACAATGGGGCAAAGTGAATGAGTGGCTTGGCTAGGATGTTGGCGGTGATGGTGTCAGCAAGCGTGCCGTGCGTTTCTTGATAAGCCTTAAATTCATCGGGCAAAAATACCAACATCTTATCTTCGACGCCATTTAGTTTGGCGTTTTGGCGGGTAGCAAGCACCGCTTGGGGGTCAATATCCACCGCCAATACTTGCTTAGCCCCAAGCAGTAACGCTCCTACGCCCAAAATCCCCGAGCCACAGCCATAATCTATCACGACTTTATCGGTTAAATCCTGCGTGGTCAGCCAGTCAAGGCACAGCCGAGTGGTGGCGTGATAGCCCGTACCAAAGGCAAGACCGGGGTCTAGGATAAGGTTGGTAGCGTCTGGGTCGGGAGCGTCTAGCCATTCGGGGACTATCCACAGATTGCCAGCACATTGGATGGGCTTGTAATAGGTCATCCACTCACGTGTCCAGTCCTTATCATCTAGCACCGACAGCCACACACGGCTTGCCCCAACTTCGGCGGCGATGTCATGGGCAAGGCTCTCAAAGTTGGCGCCGTCAAATCGCCCATCGGTGTTGGTGTCAAAAATGGCGGTCAGCACCACCTCGCCCCATAATGGCTCTTCACCGGGCATGGGCTCAAACAGCGGTTCATCGCCTGCGTCTTCTAATAGAATGGAGACCGCTTCGGCTTCATAAAACAGTGCTTCGGCAAGTTCAACTTGCTCTTTGGTCAGTTGTAGGTGAATTTGTTGCCATGCCATGAGAGTTTCCTGTTTGTTGGTGTGCTAAATTAATTGGCGAATACTGGGTGGGGTAAATATTGGGTTTGATGGTTATTTGCTGTCATCATCGGTCAAGATTGCCAAATCGTCTTTGCAAAGGTTGTCAATATTAGATTTGCAAAAATCAGGGTCAAGACGACAGATGGCATTTTGCAATGCTTCAATGTGCTTATCTTGGGCTTGGATGTGAGCGAGTAGTTTGGCGATACTCGTTGCCACAGGGTCGGCACTGTTTGGGCTTAGCCCATAGGCGTTGAAACTGGCGTCATTGGTAGATTCTAGGCGGATACCCTTATCGGGGGTGCTAGGCTTGGGTGTGTCGCTTTTGATGTCATCGCTTGTTTCGGTGTTTTTGATGTTTTTGTCAACCATGCGGGCTGCCGAACCGACCATGGTCGCCCCTGCAGGGACGGGCTTGACAACCACGGCATTTGAACCGATTTTGGCGTTGTCGCCCACGCTAAAACCACCCAAGATTTTCGCCCCTGCTCCGACCACGACATTATCGCCAAGCGTGGGGTGGCGTTTTGTGCCTTTCTCCCATGACACCCCGCCAAGCGTGACACCATGATATAAAGTTGCGTCATCACCAATCTCTGCCGTCTCACCGATGACGACCCCCATGCCATGGTCAATGAACAGACGTTTGCCAATCTTGGCGGCAGGATGAATCTCAATACCTGTCGCCATGCGTGTCAAGTGTGACAAACCCCTTGCCAAAAATTTGTGGTCAGCCTGCCATAGGGTGTGAGACGCACGGTGCAAGGTGCGAGCATGAATGCCCGGATAAGTCAGGGCAATCTCAATCTTGGTGCGAGCGGCAGGGTCACGTTCTAGCACCGCACTCAAATCATCATCGATGGCACAGGCTAGGCTTTTTAGCTTGGAAAAGATACTCATGGCAGATAACGCATTTTAAAATGGCTTATTCTACCATCAAAAGCTCGCTGAGTATAGAGTTTGTTTGATTTTTAAGATGTTTAAGTTGGGAAATTTTTAAGGGAAATTTT
>NZ_MUXV01000006.1:384-24980 GCF_002014975.1 Moraxella bovis | reverse complement strand
GGGAAATTTTTAAGGGAAATTTTATTTAACATAATCCAAGTTACTTATGTCCGATTTATTCATAATGGGTTTTAAAAAGGGCGTGGGGTAGGGATTATGTTCACAAAACTTTAAAATTACGACAAATTCAATGATGTGTGCAGGGGCGTGCTAGACACACCCCCTTGATGGCATACAATAGCATCAAGCCAATTTAATCTTATCTTTTAACAAAAACTCCATGAGTGCTTTTTGGGCGTGCAAACGATTCTCCGCTTCATCCCACACCACCGAACGGGGGTCATCTAGTAGGTCATGGCTTATCTCTTCGCCACGATGAGCAGGCAGGCAGTGCATAAATAGCACGTCTTTATCGGCGGTGTCTAGTAGCTTAGGCGTGATTTGAAAGCCTACAAAGTCGGCTTCACGTTTTTTCTGCTCAGCTTCTTGTCCCATGCTTGCCCACACGTCTGTAACGACAAGGTGTGAACCTTTAACCGCATCGGCAACGCTGTTTGTCAAGGTCAGGCGGTGGGCGTATCGGGCGACCAGTTCACTGTTTGGCTCGTAGCCCTTTGGCGTGGCGATATTTAGATGAAAATCAAACTGCTCGGACGCTAGGATATATGAGTTGCACATATTGTTGCCATCGCCGACCCACGTTACCGTCTTGCCTTTGATGTCGCCTTTGTGTTCAAAAAAGGTCTGCATGTCGGCAAGCAGTTGGCAAGGGTGATAATCATCGGTCAAGGCGTTGATGACTGGCACGGACGAGTGTTTGGCAAAGGTCTCTACACGCTCATGGGCGAATGTACGAATCATCACGATGTCGGTCATTGAGCTAATCACACGAGCCGAATCTTCTATCGGTTCGCCACGCCCAAGCTGGGTGTCGTTGGGCGACAAAAACAAAGCCTGACCGCCAAACTGTCCCATGCCTGTCTCAAAGGACACACGGGTGCGAGTGCTGGATTTTTCAAAAATCATGGCAAGCGTGCGACCGACAAAAGGGCGATAAATCTCGCCTTTGTGTTGCATTTGGCGAAGTTCACTGGCACGACTGATAACGGTGCGAAGTTCGTCTTTGGATAGGTCAAGTAAGGTTAAAAAATGGCGAACGCTCATGCCAACTCCTTGTTTTAATCATGAAAAAAATAAAGGCATGAGTATAACAAATCTTTTTATAAAAATGCAATGCCTTAACCGATTTTATTGGTAATTAAACTTATGCCACAACACCCCGATGTGGGCGGTTGGTGGTTTTACAAAACAGCTCATAACTAATGGTATTCGCCCAATGTGCCACGTTGTCGGCAGGTAAATCGTCGCCCCATAGCATGACCGTATCGCCCACACCCACAGGCAAGCCTGTGACGTCTATCATCGTCATGTCCATGGCGACACGTCCGACAATGGGGGCAAGATAAGTTTGAGCGTCTTTGGTAATGGATACCTTAGCATCAGTAACCACACGGGGGTAGCCGTCGCCATAGCCGACACTTAGCACGCCAATGCGAGTAGGTTTATCTGCTGTCCACAGTCCGCCATAGCCGACCTGCTCGCCTATAGGCAGCTCATGCGTGGCAAAGATTTGGGCGGTGAAATTCATCACAGGCGACAAACCTAAGTCATCGGCAGAGCTATCCGCCACAGGACTTGCCCCATACAAGGCAATGCCTGCACGCACCCAGTCATGATGAGCGTGGGGGAAGTTGATGATACCTGCCGAGTTACAGAGCGAGCCTTGTACATCGCCGTACAAAGATTTTAGGGTGGTTAGTACGTCATCAAACTGCTTGATTTGTTGGGCATTGGCAGGGTGGTCTTTGTCATCAGCACAGGCAAAATGACTGGCAAGAATCAGCCGATAGCCCTTATCATGTAAAAGTTTGGCACAAGTGAGTACGTCATCATGCCCAAGACCTAAGCGGTTCATGCCCGTGTTGTATTTGAGCCAAATGGTGCGTGTGGGGCTATCTATAGGCGGAACGTGCGATAACGCCCAGTCCAGTTGGGCTTGACAATGCACCACGCATTCAAAACCGTGTGTTTGGGCGACAAGCCACTCATCTTGACTAAACACGCCTTCGATGAGAATAATGCGTTTGGATAACTGCCCACAAATCTCATGCACCGTCAAGGCTTCATCAAAACTTGCCACACCAAAAGCGTCCGCTTGCATAAGAGCAGGCAGGCAGTGGGCGACCCCATGACCGTAAGCATTTGCCTTGACCATTACCATGATGGACGCATGGGGAGCGTGGCGTTTGATGATGTCTAGATTATGGGCTAGGGCGGTTTGGCTTATGGTGATGTGAGTGTGTCGCATGGATTGTCCTGTTTATTTGTCATTCTTCTTCATAATCATCGGGTCTGTCGCCAACGATGAGATTATCAAAGCGGGTGTACTCTCCCACAAACTTAAGGGGCAGTTTACCGATAGGGCCGTTACGCTGTTTGCCAATGATAATCTCGGCAAAGCCTTTGTTGTCCGCCTTGTCCTTATAATACACTTCATCACGATAGATGAACATAATCAAGTCAGCGTCCTGCTCAATCGCCCCTGACTCACGCAAATCCGCCATCATCGGGCGTTTGTCGGTACGTTGTTCTAGGCTACGGTTAAGCTGAGATAGGGCGATGACAGGGCAGTTCATCTCACGGGCTAGGGCTTTTAGGCTTCGGCTAATCTCGCCAATCTCTTGGACACGGTTGTTCTCCATGCCCGGTACTTTCATAAGCTGTAAATAATCCACGACAATCATGCCCAAGCCTTCGGGGTGGTTTTTGGCGATACGTCGGCAGGTAGAGCGGACTTCGGATGGCGGTAGGTTGTTACGGTCGTCGATGTACAGATGAGTGTTTTGAAAAAAGGTCATCGCCTGCGACAGACGCACCCACTCATCTTCGCTCATCTGTGCTGAGCGTAGGTTGCTTTGGTTAATGCTACTAAACCCCGACATCATCCGCATGAGAATGGATTCGGCAGGCATCTCCATGGAGAACATGACCACGGGTAGCTCTTGCACCAGTACTTCTTGGGCGAGATTCATGGCAAAGGTGGTCTTCCCCATGGACGGACGTGCCGCCAAAATAATGAGATCGCCCCGCTGTAAGCCTTGGGTTTTGTTATTTAGCTCTTCAAAGGGCGTACGCAGTCCGATGAGTCCGCCTTGACGGCTTTTAATCTCAACGAGCTGGTCGGTCACGCTTTGCAAGATGTCTTCAACTCGCCGAACCCCCTGTTTGCCCGTGCCACGAGAGTAGTCTTCATTGATACGAAAAATATCCGCTTCGACCACGTCCAAAATCTCGCTCACGGTCTGTTTTTTGGGGTGATACGCCAGATTGAGCATGGTATTGGCGGATTTGATGAGCTGACGATAGACCGAGAACTCACGCACCCGCTCGGCATAGGGGATTAGGTTAAAGAGCGTGGCAGGGCTTTGGTTGATTTGCATGAGATACTCTTCCCCGCCTGCCATGGCAAGTAGGTTTTGCTGACTCAAAAAGTCATGCACCATCAGCGTATCATAAGGCTGATTGACCCGTGATAAATGATTGATGGCATTAAAAATCTGCCGATGACGCTCGCCATAAAAATCTTCTGCCTTGACAATGCCGTCGATTTTCTCAAAAGAATCATCAATACTCATGAGCGACGCCAGTAACGCCCGCTCGATGTCCATGTTATGTGGCGGTTGTAGGGTCAGTAGGTCATCATTGGTGGTGTTGGCATCTTTTAGGGTGCTAGCTTCGGTCATGGCGATGATGTTTATTTTTTTAAAAAGTAGGCGGTAAATTTTACCACAAAGCCCAAAAATGTGCTTTTTAAAATGTTAATTAATCGGTAAAATAGACGACTCATTTATCCACAGATGACATCAATATGCAGACCACACCTCCCAAACCCCTACTCATCACCACAGGCGAACCTGCTGGCATTGGCATGGACATCGTCATTGATACGCTGACCCATCACGCCCACGCCTTGCCCACGCCCCTTATCATCTGTGCGGACAAACACGCCTTTGCCGAGCGAGTGGCACAGTTACAAAAGCAAGGCAAGGCACAGGCGGACATACTGGCGGACATGGCAGTGATAGATGACATCGGTGGGATTGACTCATCTGACCCACGCCCTATCTATCTACTCCATGTGCCTTGTTTTGCCTCTGTGGTCGCAGGTGTGCTAAATGTCGATAATGCCCACATGGTCAAGGCTCAGCTTGACATCGCCCACACACTTGCCACCACTCGCCAAGTCCGTGCCATCATCACCGCTCCCCTACAAAAATCAGTGATGATAGACGGCGGGGTGTGCCTAGACAATGGTGATAAATTTAGCGGTCATACCGAGTATTTTATGCACAAGGCAGGCGTGGACAAGGTTGTGATGATGCTTGCCAATGCCAAGATGAAAGTTGCCCTAGTAACCACGCATATCCCCCTAAAAGACGTACCCAGTGCCATCACACCCCAAGAGATTCGCCAAACGGTGCAAATCACTCACGATGAGATGGTGCATAAATTTGGCATAACCCGCCCCAAAATCCTAGTATGCGGACTAAACCCCCACGCAGGCGAAGACGGACATCTGGGCGATGAAGAGCTGATGGTTATCAACCCTGTTTTGCATGATTTTCGCAAAAACGGCATGGAGATCAGTCTTGCCATGCCTGCCGATACCTTGTTTACCGAGCGACATCTGGCGATGGCGGATGCGGTGATTGCCATGTATCATGACCAAGGGCTTGCCCCCCTAAAATCACACGGCTTTGGCGATACGGTCAATATCACGCTAGGCTTGCCCTATGTGCGAACGTCCGTAGACCACGGCACGGCATTGGATTTGGCAGGGACAGGGCAGGCAAGTAGCAGTAGTCTAAGGCGTGCCATTGACATGGCGGTGATGATGAGTGGGGACGTGTGATAGGGGTTGTTGGGAAACTTTTTACTCTACACTTTCAACATTGACATCACCCTACATCTTTAAACGTGATAATCCGCTTTTTCTTAGACGCAAGCTCATACACATAACTGAGTTTGTCCGCCAGCTTATCGTCATCTAGCAGAGTTTGATAAGCCGACAGGCGAGCGGTTTTTAGGCGTGGGCGTTCTAGACTGATGAGCGGTTCATAACGGTTTCGGTCGTCCTTGCGATACATTAGGCAAAACACTACTTTATCATCATCTTGATGAAAGGACTCTTTGATTTGGCAGGGGGTGTGCGTGATTTTACGCAGTTTGTTGGTGAGTTTGTGGCGAAGTTGGTCGGTGGTGGTCTGCCGTTCGGTGGTCGTTTGGCTTGGGAATTGCTGTTTGTACAGATGTATAAATAGCTCATCACACGCCACACTTATCATCGCAGGCGAGCGTTCTGAGATGACCGCCAGTAGGATACAGTAGAGCTGTTTGGCTTGGTGCTTGGTGATGTTGGGTAGTGATGTATCGCCACTTACAATCGTAAGCCACTCGGTGCGACTGATGAAGTCCAACAAAAACCCGCCATGCTCTACTACCTGTTCATAAAACGCCAAATACGCCCTATGCTCCATATCCATGCCCAGACGTTCACGCAACACACCAAAAAAGCGTTGCAGAAGTATCGCTTCGCCTTGATATGCCATGACTTGATACAAAGGCGGTAGGGTGGTGGTCTCGCCGAATTTATGGCGTTTTGGGCGGGTCTCACTGCCCCATGCCATGATGACGGTATTGACCCGTTCTATCAGTCGTTTTAGTCGGCGTTTGCTGTTGGTTTTCATAGATGTCCTTGATATGATGTGGGCGATGTGATAGGATAATACCATGCGGATGTAGTGTAAAGGTAGCACGCAGGTTTTCAGTGCCTGACATAGGATTTCCCTCCTTGGTGCGGGTTCGATTCCCGTCATCCGCTCCATTTATTGTTACATAGATCTGTTCTAAATTCAATAAAAACAGCCCCATTTTTAACTTTATATCAGTGATTAATTTATTGAAAAAATTTTTAATTTTGATAAAAATCAACACCGTATCACAGGGCGAATGTGACTCGCCCTTACAAATGCACCCAAAGGCATGGCTCATTAATAACACCAAATAATATTTATTCATCAACAAACCCACTTAAAAAATAACACCCCCATTTACAAAAAATCCCCAACACGCCCTTGACAACACACAAAACATTCGCTAATATACAACAAATTTTCACTTTTTATGGGGAAAATTGCATAAACCTGACTCACGCATGATGCCCTTTTGTCCGTTTTGGCAGTTAGTTTGTTACTAATGAGCTAAGACGGGGAGAGCAGACAAGCCGAAGCGGTGGATAGCATATTTCATGGGGTTAAGGGTGTTTGGGCGACTATGACGAAATTCGGACGTGGAACTCCGTCATACAAGCGTAGATTGAACAAACAAGACCGTAACACTTAATCCCATTAGCGCATCATCTTCATCTTGGCGACGATAAAGGCTCTGTCCTAGCAGGTGTCAGGCATAAAGCAATTCTCTTAACACTATGATTTTTAGACATACTGTGCTATCTTGAACCATTCATCGCTTGATGATTGTTGTGCCGTTATCTATGGTGGGGCTATCTGTCCATGCCAGTGAGTCGGTGCGTTATCCATTTAGTAAGCCAAACTCATCTGTGCAGTTTGGAGTGGTCAATCACGGCCGAAAAACAGGCATATCCGCTGACAGAACCACAGACGACACACACGCCATTATCGGTGTGGGCAAATCGCTCGCACACGGCTATGTCTATGGCACAGCGTCCTATGCCAACGAAAATCATCACAATACCGACCTATCCGCCTACGGTGCGTCAGTCGGTGGGGTGTATCTGTCCGAGCGTGCAAACATAGACGCAAACGTCATCGTTCATCGTGGCGATAATAAACACTTAGGCAGTAGCACCATTCATCAGACTCACACGTCAGAGACGACCGCAGGCAACATCAAAACCATCACCACAACGCACACAACCACAACAACCACACGCACCTTTGACGGTGATGTGCGTGGCTATGCGAACGTGGGAGCGACTTTTGATGTGGGGCAACATGGCGAAATTCGCACAGGGCTTCGTCATGAGTTCGGCATGGACAGCGACACACACGCCAACGTCCGCTATCAGCATTACTATGACAGCGACCGCTCTATGGCGTATGTATATGCCGACACTGACTCACGCTATGAGACAGGCATACAGCACAGTATCACAGGCATGCCTATCTCTGTGAATGCTCACCTGTTTCATCATCGTCAAGACGGCAAGAGCGATAACGGCGGTGGCATAGGGCTAACCTATCATTTCGGTGGTGGCTCATCACTGCGTGGCAAGCGTGGCACGGACTCATTGGCACGCATGAACGCCCATGTCCGTCAAGTCATCAGCACCGCCAGCCCCCACAGTGTCAAAGAGGTGGATAGACTCGGAACAGTAGTCGCCAACATAAAAACAGAGACATCTTCAAGCGAACAACAAGAAATCCTTGATACACTCACAGCATTCAAGCAACCAACTATTGTAGTAGAAAATGGAAACACGATTCGTGTAACCGATCACGGTATTATAGATATGGATGGAGTGGAAAATGTAGAATATGTGCTTACAACAGTGGGTGGAACACAAGTCAAGAGTAAAAACGGCGTATTCTCAGGACTGATTGATGGTGAATATACCATCACGACAACTGCCGAGGCAAAAAATGGAAATACAGGAGAATATACACCTGCCATCAATCCAAACGAAGCAAAAGCAACCATTAAAACAGCACCAGTAACGCCAATCATGACACCAGACGAGTTCAATAATATAATATCAAAACTGCCAACAAGCTTGCGAGACTGAAAAACATATAAACAAGTAACCATTGATTTAAAGCCTTATTTGTGAGATAATATAGAAATAACATGATATGAACTGCGACGACGATGATGAGTAGAACTTCCAGATAATCATAAAATCATAAACCTCCACGAAAAAACCTTCACCTTTATTCACCATCCTGCAACCTCCTCAAATAATGAACTAAAATTATTCCTACAAAGTAAAACCAATCCCACACTAAAAACTCAGCGCACCATATTACTACCATCATTAAATCCGTTTTGATTCTAAAAAAATAATATACCGAAAAGGTATATTATTTTTTTAGAAATTTTAAAACTTTAATATCTCATAGATCAATTCAAATATCATTAGTAGAATATTCAAAATTATTTTTTATATATATTTCATTGTCCTCTTCATAAGAATTTCATTTATAATAAATAGTTGGTCTTTTTTGGGCATTGTCACCATCAGAAAGTGAAATATTTGAAACCGCCTCACCATTAATCTCTTTAAAAGTTTTTATAAAATATTCATTAAAATTATTATAAAAATTTTCATTTATTTGAAAATTATATCGAATACTTCTTTGTATTTTTGTTCCGTTGCTTTGTTGAATCTTTCCATTTTTATTAAAGTAATATAAAATTGGATTTTTTCCAGCTTCTTTTATAACCATAGCATACACCTTTTCATCCTGACACATCTGACTTGCATCCATGACATTCGGCCAGAATATAGGATTTTTTGTGTCTGGACAGAATTTTTCATTTTTTTCTATTTTTTGCGGTCAGGCGATATTTCTTTCTTTTTCTATATGATTATTTGTTTTATTCTCGGCGATGAGCGTATTGAGATAGGCAATGTCTTTTTTGGTGTTTTCACGGACAATATCGTCTCTTCCTGCGTATGAGATTTTCGCTCCCATACAACGCTCGCCACCATTGCTGATAGTATTGGCTTTATCAGGATTTTTGATAGAAATCTGTGAACATTCTCACATATTGATGGTATTTCCAGATTTTTGAATTGTTACGGCGCTATCATGATGCTGCGATTGTAAAGCATAGATGCTATCTTCCGTTAAGGCAATGCTCGTTCCACGCACTCAGGCAATAATCTCTCCATGTCGCAATGACGGCCCATCAGGTGAGACAACACGCCCCCAGAGTAGCCCGCGGTCATAACTCGCTTCGGCAAGTGTGCGGATTCCGTCGTGATCTTTGATTCCAGAAAGTGAAATCTTGGTATCCGTTTCTAGACGAATGATAGAATCATCGGCAAATGCGATTTCCAGAGATTTGTCGGTCGTGCTGAGCATGACTTTGTCCGTTACGGTGAAGGTGTCATTTTTTTGAAGATTTTTCTTTTCTTTGGTTTTTATATTTTCAATAATTCCTGTTCCGTCGGTTACACGGACATTCACCAGAATATTAGAAAGTCTTGCACCGCAGATGATTTCTCCATTTTTGTTCACGCCTTTTGCGACTTGATTTTCGCCACAATTTTTCGGAAAATGAATGAAACTATTTTTTGTAAAAATTTTTCAAATTTTATTCGTATTGAGAACGCTATAATCCGTCATTGTTCCTTTATTGATTTTGTCATAACCGTCCGCTCCAAAAAGAGCGATGGGTAGACTTCTTGGAGCATTGCAAGCATGTGTTGATACGTGGTTCTTTTTATGCCAAAATACACTCTACAAAATGAAAAAGTACCACGGTTTTCGTAGCAAAATTCAATTTTGTTAGCTGTATATAAATTTGAGAAAGGATAAGCCGTATAAAAAGCCATGTTAATAAATAACATGGCTTTTTGTGTTTTTAAAATAATTAAATCATGCCGTCATCTTCTGCCATTGCCATGCTGTCTTTATAACAGGTTAATTTGATGTATAAAAATATCCCAAAAACAGCATTAATCACACCTGTGATTAAAAATAATTGAGGGATGGATAATGTTAATACCGTTAAAATGATAATAGAGAAAATGGCAGAGCCAACCATAAATATCGCATTAAAAATATTATTCGCCCCAACAATGCGTGAGCGATGGCTGATGGGAGCATAAGCCTGCATAAAAGCATATAATGGCACGATATAAATACCGCCTGACAACCCCAATAAAAACAAATCGGCAAATACCCGAGTTGTGCCATTCATATTTAACAGCTCGCTGATGGTATAAGTGCCATGGGCAGGGGCATTAATATGAATACTGCTTAGTGATAGATATAAATCCACGGCAAACACGCTAAGACCGATGATGCCGATGGGCAAAAGTTTTAGGCTGATTTGGTTTTTGGTGAGTGTTTTGCATAATAATGAGCCGATGGCAGTACCAACAGAAAATAAGGTTAATAATAAAATCACCACCGATTCATTACCATGCAAAATCACTTTGCTAAATTCAGGGGTTTGGGTTAAAAAAGTCGCCCCATAAAACCAAAACCAGCTATTACCCAAAATGATAAAAAACAATAACGGTAAACCATACAAATATTTGATGATATTAAAACTGGTGCGAAAAATATTATAATCTACGTTTAAATTCGGCTCGTGGGGTGGGACGACAGGGATAAAGCGAGATGCGATAAAACCCAAGATGGCGATGAGTAGGGTCATGCCCGATATCCATACCAGCGAGTTGTTGAGCTGAGTTAAGACCCCCGCCAACATCATGCCTGTCAGGATGGCAAGACTGGTGCCAGTTTGGAACAGCCCATTTGCCCCGACCAGCTCATCTTTGTGCATGACTTCGGGCAGGTAGGCATATTTGACAGGGCCAAAAAAGGTAGAATGCGTGCCCATTAAAAATAACGCCACAAACAGCAGAGGGTATAGCTCAAAGACAAATCCGACCGCCGCCAAAACCATGATGATGATTTCTAATAGTTTAAGTTTTTGGGTGAGTTGTGATTTTTCGTATTTATCGGCGATTTGCCCTGCCAATGCTGAAAACAAAAAGTAAGGCAAGATAAATAGTAAGGCGGCAAGGTTGTTAAGCAAGCTGACCGCAACGCCCATTTTGGCGGCGGCGGTGTAGGTAAGCACCAAGATGAGTGCCTGTTTGAACACGTTGTCATTAAATGCACCCAAAAACTGAGTGGCAAACATCGAGCTAAAACGACGGGTTCTAAATAGGAAGAATTGGGATGCCATGATGTTTTGTGTGTTGATAATGATAATTTAGTTGCTTATAATAGCAGATATTTTTAAAATTTTTAAAATTTATCATGAAAAAAGTTGTATCTGTACACAAAAAAACACGCCTGCTCTTGTGCTTGCATGCCCTGATGGGGGTTGGGGTATTGCCTGCGATAGCGAGCCAACTGTCAGCACCACTGCCCACGGTCAATCCTGATGCGTCCATGTCTGTGGGGGCGGGCGAGACCAATAACAGCGAGCCAAGCAAGACAGATAATGGCGTGATGGATGATGGCAAGCTGAGCGGTACAGAGATGTTGGCAGATGGTCTGCTTGATGATGTGTTTTTTGGGGACATGTCCGCCAGTCAAATGCTGACCACGGCAGAGATTGAGAAAAAATTACAAGATGCCAGTATGGACAACCGCTTTTATGAGACGGCAGATGTCAGTCATGCCGACACCCGCCATGAAGATGGTTTTGCTAAGATTGAAGATGGCGACATTGCCACGCTGGGTACGGATAAAACACCTATCGGGCTGGATGAGAGTGCCATTACCAAACTGCCCACTTATGAGAGTGTGACCGCAGGGCAGGATGAGACGGAGGGCGAGCTTGACCCGACCGCTTATTTGCCCGAGTACGAATATGAGGCGAACACACCGCCCCCACGCCCTGATGCCATCGTCGATGAGATTAAACCGCCAAATCTGGTCAAACGCCTGTACAGCCGCCTGTTCAATGACGGTGTAGAAGCGGTCACTCGCCTAAAAGTCAATGTCTATCACGGGGGCGAGCGTGTGGGCTGGGATACGGCGGTGGAGAGTTTGGATGACTTTGAAGCCCTGCAAGCCAAGATGATGGCAAGACGCATGAACAACGCCAAAGCAACCGATAATGCCGACAAAGTCGCCCGTAAAACTCTAAAATCTGAGCCATTTGCCAACATCGTGACCGCCTTAGAAGAGATTAGTGCTGAGAGTGTGGCGGACTTTGGGGCGTCGGTGGCACGCCTTAGGCAGACGGTTATCACTGCAGGTCAAGCGGTGGGCTATTATGATTTGAATTTTAGCATAGAGCGGGCAGGGGCAGGCGAGATAAATCTGGTCATGCATGATTTGGGCGAGCCTGTCGTCGTGGATAATGCGGTGCTAGACGTGCGTGGTTTGGGGGCGGATGACCCTGCCTATGTCCAAGCCCAAGACAACGCTCCGCTCAAACAGGGCGATGTCTTTCATCATGGCAACTATGAAGCCAATAAGGCGGTTATTGATGAAGTCAGTGGCGAGCATGGTTATTTTGATGGCAGATGGCTTAGTAATTCAGTGGATGTGATACTGCCTGACAATGTGGCGGATGTGAACCTAGTCTATGACACAGGCGAGCAATACCGCTTTGATGATGTGGTGTTCTTTACCGTGGATAAGGATACAGGTCAGCTGACGACCGACCCTGACAAACTGCCTGTCAAGCCCGAAGTGCTACGCAAGCTGGTCACCTTTGAGATGGGCGATGCCTATAATCGCACCGCCACACGCAATCTAAGCAATAACTTACTTGCCACGGGTTATTTTAATGCAGTCAATACCGAGATAGTCCCGCCCAGTCAGACCCCAGAGACGGGGATTAATTTTGAAAATACCACTGCCCGAGCCGAGACGGATGATGGCAGTCAGACGGTGGATTTGGGTGATGGTGTGACGGCGACCATTGACCCGATTGACTTTACCACAAGTGAGATTATCAGCGACAAACTGGCGTTGGTCAAACAAAAAGCCGAACGACTCTATAACGCCCCTGATGACCGTCTGCTTGTCACCGACAGCAGTAAGCAGTCACGCAGTATCCTAGGGCGTATCTCGGATGCAGTCAGTAGCGTGGCTAAGATGATACTGCCCGATGAATCCAGCGATGTTCTGCCAGAGCTACCCGAAGGCGTAGAGTCGCCTGTATTGGCAGGGCGAAAAGGTGGGCAGGATGTCTATGAAGACAAAAAAGTGCCACTATATATCTTTGTGATGTCAGACAAACCCCGAGATGCCCAAATCGGTGTGGGTTGGGGGTCAGATAATGGGGCAAGACTCATTACCAAGATTGAGCACAATCTCTTAAACCGAGATGGCATGCAAGCAGGGGCGGACGTGCGAGTCTCGCAAAACAAAAAGGGCGTGGAGATGTACATCACCCGTCCCATGAGTCATCCTTTAAACGATAAAGTCAAAGCTTCACTGGGTTATGATGAAGAGAAAATCGACCAAGGTGTGGGGCATTTTGACTTATCAAGTAAGACTTTGGAGACGGGGCTAAGCCGTAATATCATCAAGGAAAATGGCTGGAATCGCACCTATTCGCTACGATATCGCCTAGATGAGCTTGAAACCAACGCTCCAAGAGAGACGTGGCAGGATTTGCCGGTGCAGTTTGAAGGTGGCAAGCCCACCCAAGAAGCCCTACTGCTGGGCTATGCCATGAATAAGATGGTGGCGGACAATCTGGCAAATCCCATGCGGGGCTATCGTCAGTACTACTCGTTAGAGCTGGGCAAAGAAGGACTGCTCGCCGATACCGACATGGCGATACTGCGAGCAGGGCTTAGCGGTGTGTATAGCTTTGGTGATAACAGCTACGGCAAAGACCGTCAGCACCAACTCATCGGCAGTCTCAACCTAGGCTATCTGTGGGCGGATGATTTTAATGCCGTGCCGTACAAACTCCGCTTTTTTGCAGGGGGCGACCAAAGCATTCGTGGCTATAACTATGAAAGCCTGTCACCTTTGTCCGATAAAGGCTATCTGACGGGCGGTCAAGCCCTAGCCGTGGCAAGTGGCGAGTATAACTACGAAATCTTAGAAGGCTTGCGACTGGCCGTATTTGCCGATGTGGGTAATGCTTATGATAAGGACTTTAAAAATGACACCAAAGTCGGGGCAGGCGTGGGCGTGCGTTATGCGTCCCCTGTGGGGCAAGTGCGACTGGACGTGGCAACAGGCGTGGGCGAAAAAGACAAATCAGTGAAATTGCACTTTTTTATCGGGGCACCTTTCTAAGAGAATATAAATCATAAGCCCGTTCAAATTTGCATTTTAAATATTCGTGGGCATTGTGAGTGGATGATTTTTTTGGATGGATTTGTAAGGGAAAATTGCAATTTACCCTATATAAAGCTGTAAAGCATTGATTTTTAAGTGAGTAATTTTTTATCTTATGTTCAAATTTGGCATATATTCTTATTTGTCATGATGATTGATTTGCATTGATTTTACATTGAAAAATTGCTCAAATTATGGTTTAATGCACCATTTTTTATGATAATTTTATCGCTTAACGACCACTGTTTGCCATGACTGACCACAAACCCACCGACCCCCAAAATGCCACGCCTGATGATAAGGCAGGGACGGATTTGTCCCATCAGTCAGGCACAAACCCATCACACACACCGCCAAAACCCAAATGGCAGGTGTATCTCATTCGGCTGTTTGTCGCCATTATTATTGTGCTCGTGCTGATTTTTGCATTGCTGTTTTATGCCATTAGTACCGAGACCGGCACCAAATTTGTTTTAGAAAAAATCGCAACCGAGACCGGCACCAAGCTGTCCTACGGCAAAGGCAGTTTGCGTGGGGGCGTGTGGGTGAATGATGTCATCATTGCCCAAGGCGAAGACATGGAGATAAAGGTCAATCAAGCCTATGTCAAATTGGGCTGGCAAGCGGTCTTTGCCCGTCAAGTGCATTTGGCAGAAGCAAGCATTGATAAGCTTGACATCATCAATCACAAACCGCCCACAGGCGAGCCGTTTGATTATGCGACCATTGATTTGCCCGTTAGCCTACGCCTACAAAACACGACCGCAAGCACGGTCAGCTACACCCAAAAAAACAGCAAAGGCGGTTATAAAGACGCCATTTATCTGTATGACATCGCCTTGGTAGATGGCAAATGGGCAGGGACGGATGTGCATATCAAAGGCGGGAGCCTTGATTTTAACCATGACGTGAGCGTGAGTAATGTCAATGGCGAGATTCGTTTGACAGGCGACTATCCGCTCTCTGCCACGGCGGATGTTAAGGTGCCCGCTTTGGATAAAGCGTATTTTGACATACTACACGCCACCGCCAAAGGTACGCTCAAACGCACGCACGGCAAGGTCACCAGTAAATATAATAAACACGACATTCATGGCGAGTTCGTCGCCCAAGGACTAGATGATGGCTCGCCATTTAGTGCCAAACTGTACGTCAATCATGTCGTCCTGCCCTATGCCGAAGAGCAGAACATCACGATAAAAGATGGGATAATTACCGCTGATGGCGTGGTTGAACGCATTGAGTTACGCATGAATGCCGACTTAGCAGGCAGAGACATACCAGCCGGTCGGTATTATGGTCGGGGCGTGGTGCGTGATGGTGGTATGGACATCGAGGCATTAACGGCAGACACCCCAAGCGGACAGCTTCATGCCGATGGCAACATGGCGTGGTCAGATGAGTTCATGATGGATGTGACGGTGCGTGGCGATGGCGTGCGAGTGCGTGAGTTCATGCCTGTTGAATACACCGATTATCAGGCGTATCTGCCGACGGTGCTAGATGGGGCTTTGGATTTTCAATATTTTTATCTGGACAAGGCGACCAATGAGACTCGCTTGGCATTTGACCTAGCCCAAAAAGATGGCGAGCGAGTACAGGCAACGCTTGCCCAAAGCCAAGACAGCCCTAACGCTCCGTGGCGGGTTCATGCCGATTGGCAAAACTTGGTGCGGGCAGGCGTGCCAAACATCGATAACATCAATAGTCCACACGGTACGGCAAGTATTCGCCTAGAAGAGGGGCGAACCTACATCGAGGGCAAGGCGAACATCAAGGCGTTATCGGTTGCCCCTGTGGGGGATTATGACATTCGTGCCAATATCGAAAAGGGCGAGCGGATTCATCTAACCGATTTTCATTATCAAGGCGAGCTTGGGGACTTGACGGGGACGGGGCGGATTGACCTTGCCACGACCAGCACGCCGTTGGCTTGGCAGTTTGATTTGGCGACCGATGGCTTTATGCCGAATGCGTATTTTGACACCCCTGATAAGACCCCGTTTTCACTCATCAAAGGCACTATTCTAGCCACAGGGCGAATGCGTGAAGATAAGCAAAATACCAAGGTAAGGACAAATCGAGCAAGCTCGCCAAAAGAGCCAAATCATACAAGACAGTCGCATGAGATTAACATCATTCGCTCGGACTTGACAGCGACCCTTGCCGATGACAGTACCATGACTCTGTCAGGCGAGGGCAAGGCGTTGGTGCAAATAGTAGGTTCGGACGTTAGTCATTTTACCACTGACTTTAAAGGTAAATTCGGTCAGAGCCTACTGCCTAAGATTGGTACGGGCGATATTTTGCTTGGGGTTCATGGCGACCTAGATAAGATGAACATCAGTACCCTAAATTATCGCACGCCCAAAGGCAGGCTGTCAGGGTCGGGGGTGCTGACACTCGCCCAAGGCATTGGTTGGGACATCAAGGCTCGCCTTGATGAGATAGATACGTCTGCCGTGGTGGATAATACGAGCTTGCTTGCTGTCATCACAGGCGACATGAGTAGCATAGGCAGTTATCAAGATGGCAAACTGGGCAAACTCACTGCCAAATTTGACGGTCAAGTCGCCCATGATGACATCCCAGATGGTCAGCTTGCAGTGGATGTCAGCGGAGAGGATAACCGCTTTGTGGTACATCGCTTAGAGCATACAGGGGAGGCAGGCGAGTTGTCAGCGTCAGGGACGGTGGATGTCGGGCAGATGGCGTGGGACTTGACGGCAAAAATGAATGCCTTGAACATCGGTCGCTTTGTGCGTGACATGGACAGCGAGCTGACAGGGGGCTTTACCACGACAGGGCGATGGGGTAGGGACATTCAGCGTATCGCCATTGATGGCTTGGCTCTGACAGGTGTCATGCGAGGGCAGAATGTGACTGCCACAGGGTCGCTGTCGGGGGAGTTTGATTTGCCTGATGATTTGGGTGGATATATTGGCAGTCTAAAAACCAGTCCTGACAGTTTTGATTTGCAAAGTATTACCGATTTTCAGCGTCAGTTAAAACAAAACACCAAACAAACCCGCCAAATCATCCGTAAGTTAAACGCCGATAAAGTCCAAGTTCGCATGGGCGATAATGTCGCAAGCATGCATGGCAATGAGCAAAATCTCACCACAGCACTTAATCTTACCGACCTAAGTCAGCTCATCCCGAGTGCTCGGGGGGCGATAAAAGGCGGTGTGATTTTGGTGGATAATCGCACCGAGTTACCGACCATTTATGTGGATTTAAATGCCAATGACGTGCGTACGGCGGATGTCATTGTCCAAAAGGCGAGTGTGGTGGGTAAAATTGTCAATCTGGGCAATGCTCCTAGTCAGCTATTGGCTGAGGTCTCAGACATCATCGCCATGGGGCGAGTGGTGAATTCGGCACGATTTGATTTTAAAGGTACGCAGGATAAGCACGAGTTAGCACTGACAACCAAAAATGCTCAGGTGGAGGCACGTGCCAAAGTGGTGGGTGGTTTTAACAGACGAACCAAGACTTATCAAGGCGTACTGGGCGAGGGACGGATGGAGACCCGCTTTGGGCTGTTGTCACAAAGACAGCCGACCGAGTTTAAGATAGGGCTAGATAAGAGCTTACAAATCGCTCCGCACTGTTGGCAGACCAGTAAAACCCATGCAGGCGGTACAGGGTCTTTGTGCCTACAAGACACGCTGGTCTATACCCCCAATGAAATCAAAGCGGATTTGGTCGTCCAAGACCTTGATACGTCCGTACTCTCGCCTGCCATGCCCAGTGATATTTTTTGGCATTCTAAGTTAAATGGCAAAGCCAAAATCAGCCACAAAAAAGGCAATACCAGTCCCCAAATCAATGCCGTGCTATATTCGGATAATGGGCGACTGGGACTGTATGGCGATGATACAGGCTATGTGGAAATGCCCTATGAGCGTATCTCGGTCATCGCCCAAAGCACGCCCACGGGGCTAAAACTACGCGCCGATGTGGCAGGGACGATAGGCGAGGGCTATGCTGATGTGCTGATGAATCCATTCACCGATGATAAGCCCATCTCGGGAGCGGTGGTGATTAATGGCATTGATTTGGCAGTGGTGCGTCCATTTTTGCCGAGCCTAAAAGCCCTATCAGGCAACGTCACGCTCCAAGGTGGTGTGGGTGGTACGCTATCTCGCCCCTTGTTTTATGGTAATGCTGAGCTGACGGATGGGCATTTGGCGGTCATGGATGTGCCATTGGATTTGACAAACATCAACCTATCAGCCCAAGTGTCAGGCACGCAAGCGACATTGGCAGGTGATTTTGTCGGTGGGCAGGGGCAGGGTGTGCTGACGGGGCAGGTGGACTGGCAACAGGAACTCCAAGCCAAAGTAAACATCTCTGCCGATGATTTGACCATCAGCTCGCCCCCTATGGTTGTGGCACAGGTCAGTCCCGACCTTGAAGTGGTGGTTAGACCTTCATCTCGCTATGTGGACATCAAAGGCGTGGTGGTCATACCATCAGCAACCATTCGCCCGCCCGAAGCACAGGGTGATGTCGTGGTTCAGTCGCCTGATGTGTCGGTGCTTGACCGTCGTCTTTCGGGCAAAGTTGAGCAAATTTTGGCAGTGTCTGCCCCATGGAGTATCAATGCCGACATCGGATTGGATTTGGGTGATGATGTGACATTTCGTGGTTTTGGTGCTAGACTGCCACTGGCAGGGGCGTTGCACCTGACCCAAAGCGGACAGGGCAAGACCCAAGCTCGGGGCATGATACAGGTGTCTGAACGCACCAAGATTGACGGCATTGGACAAAATCTAGAGCTTAACTACGCCCAAGTCCGTTTTAATGGCGACATGCTAAATCCACGCTTATCCATTGAAGCTGAAAAAGAAATTGAAGGACAAACAGTAGGCGTGCGTATTAAAGGTACAGCAAATGCCCCAGACATTAGCGTGTTCAATAACGCAGGGCTATCCGAACAGCAAGCGATGAACGCCATCATTACAGGGCGACTGTCGCCATCGGCAGACAGCCAAATCTCTGAACAAGGATTTCGCTCACAGGTCACCAATAACCTAGCAGCGGCAGGGCTAAGTCTTGGCTTATCAGGCACACGTGGACTTACCAACCAAATCGGCAGTGCATTAGGCTTTGAGAGCTTGACGGTGGACGCATCGGGCAATTCAAGCGATACGCATGTTAATGTTACAGGCTACATCACGCCTGATTTATATATCCGCTATGGCGTGGGCGTGTTCAATGCTGAGACCGAGCTGTCCATGCGATATCAGCTGACTCGCCGTGTCTATGTGCAGGCGACATCTGCCACTGAGAACATGGTTGATGTAATTTATCGTTGGAGATTTTAGGTTGGGTGATGGCATTGTTAATTGATTTTAGGTGGTATTGTAGGGGTAAATTGCAATTCGCCCTATCCAAGACAAAAACCAAAAAGCATACCACAGATTAGGGGCGTGCTTTTTGGTTTGGAGTTTATGAAATTTTGATAAATTATTTGGTTAAAATCAAGCGGTTATTGCGTGTCAGACGCAAGCGATATTCTTCGCCCTGATGTTCAATCCGTACCTCCTTGGTGAGAGCGAACAGGTTTTGTGAATGTAGGGTGGGCAAGCGAGTGGATTCACGGTTGCTAAAATAACGAGCGATAGTCATGGTCATGACAAGTTTCCTTATGTTTGGACGGGTTGCGGATATTTTTCCGAGCCGTCTAGCTGATAATAACTATTGGCTTAAAATGATAATTTTATCTAAACACTAAATTTTTACAAACAATAAAAATTATCATTTGTAGATATGATACCAAACTTTCCTAAGATTGCAAATATAAATTGCAAAATTTGGTAAAATTGCTCATTTTTCTGATAAAAGGTATAAATATGACTACCAAATGCGAAACATCCCCAAAAATCACCTCTGTGGCGGTAGCAGTATTACGATACCATGATGAATTTTTATTGGCGACCCGTCATGCTCATCAACATCAAGGCGGTAAATTGGAATTTGTTGGCGGTAAGATTGAATCAAATGAAACACCCCAAACCACCATAATCCGTGAAGTGGGCGAGGAGCTGGGATTAGATATCTCTACCAATAGCATGTGTGAGTTTGGGCAGATTTGCCATGATTATGGCGATAAAATGGTGAGACTATATGTGTATGAAATTGCCCTAACCGATAGCCAGTATCTTGATTTTAAAGACAAAAAATTCGGCTTGGACAATCAGGCTTTATTATGGCTTGATAAAATGACTTTATTACAAAGTGATGAACGGTTTCCGCAAGCGAATCAGCAAATATTGGTATGGTTAGATAATAAATAATAAAATACCCCTATTTTTAAAATAAATAACCCTTGTCAAAACACCCAAATTCCTTTAAAATTTGGGTGTTTTGTTATATTATTCATTCCATTCATAAAAGGATGCCGCCATGAGCATTTATCAAGACCACCTAACCAAACGCCAAACCCAAGAAACCCAAGCAACTGAACTGCTTGTCGCCCTTGCCAAGCTGTCTACCCAAAACGTAAACATTCTGTTTTTTGGTGAGCGTGTGGCTTTGTCGGTATCGGACATTCTAGCCAAGCACGCCAAAGCAGGACTTGACGTGGCGGACACCCTTGCCCTTGCCAAAGAGATTACCGCTACCAACACCACCGCCGATTTGGGACAAGCGGTCAAAGCAGGTAAAAAAGCAAGCGACTTTGCCAATGGCACCGAAATCCCCGCCACGGACGTGGTGCTGTATGGCTTTGGGCGTATCGGACGTATTTTGGCACGTCTACTTATGAGTCGTCCTGCTTCTGACAAAGGCTTGCAATTAAAAGCCATTGTGGTACGCCCCGCAGGAGACGGCGACCTTGATAAGCGTGGTTCGCTATTGGAGCGTGATAGCGTGCATGGTTGGTTTGACGGTTCGGTGGAAATTGACAACGCCAATAGCGGTATCATCGTGAACGGTCGCTTTATCAAATTCATCTACGCCTCTGACCCCAGCGAGATTGACTACACCGCCCACGGCATTGACAACGCCATCGTGATTGACAATACTGGCAAATGGAAAGACGAAGCAGGCCTTGGCAAACATTTGGCAAGCAAAGGCGTCAAAAAAGTGCTACTTACCGCCCCTGCCAAAGGTGACATCAAAAACGTGGTCTATGGCGTAAACCATGACACCATCGGAGGCGACACCATCGTATCGGCAGCGTCTTGCACCACCAACGCCATCACACCAACGCTAAAAGTGCTACACGACACTTATGGCATCGTAAACGGACACATGGAAACCGTCCACGCCTTTACCAATGACCAAAACTTAGTGGACAACCACCACAAATCTGACCGCCGTGGTCGTGCCGCTCCCTTAAACATGGTGATGACGTCCACAGGGGCAGCGTCGGCAGTATCCAAAGCCATTCCAGAACTCAAAGGCAAACTCACAGGCAATGCCATTCGTGTGCCAACGCCCAATGTGTCTTTGGCGATTTTAAACCTAAACTTTGACAAAGCGGTTGGTTCTGCTGATGAGCTAAACGCCTTTATCAAAGCCAAGTCAGAAAGTATTGAGTGGCAAGAGCAAATCGACTACTCAGACAGCCCCGAAGCGGTATCTACTGATTTTGTTGGCTCTGAAAAAGTGGCGATTTTTGATGCCAAAGCGACTATCGCCACCGACAAGCGCGCAACACTGTATGTGTGGTATGACAACGAAATGGGATATAGCACACAGGTGGTTCGTGTGGCGGAAGTCATGGCAAGTAATTAATCGGTTGTTTTATTGTTAAATTGACTATTAATAACAGGGTATTTGTGTTATGCTGACAAATACCTTGTTTTGTTATACACTCGCAAGATTGATAAACGTCTTTTTGAGTATTGTTATTTTTTTGAGTATTGTTATGAAAATCAAATCTTTACTAGCCCCCACCCTAACTGCCATTGGGCTTAGTATGGTACTTTCCATGCCAGCCACTGCATCTGCCCAAACTTGCAAAGTTACCGACCCAACAGGCACCCCACTAAACGCCCGTGCCACGCCCAATGGTAAAGTTATCGGACAAGTCAAAAACGGCACCACCGTCTATGTCTCAGAGTATGATTATGATGACAAAGGACGTCCATGGGCATTGGTGTTTAACGCCAAAACCGACCGATACATCGGCTGGGTGTTTCGTGAGTTTATCAGTTGTTATTAATTGAAGTGCTTTTAAAAATTTGGCTCTGGTTCAAAAAGTATGCTACAAAGAAAACAGTTCATGGCGATCTTGGGAAACCTAACGGTTTTCCTACCCGCAGGCAGGCTCAGGGCGAACGGAAAACCTAGTTCAGCATACTTTTTAGACTACTACCAAAAATTTTTGCAAAAAATACTTGACTTGATGACAAAATCCTATATAATACCCACCCATACAGCAAACGCTGACACGCGGGAATAGCTCAGTTGGTAGAGCACAACCTTGCCAAGGTTGGGGTCGCGAGTTCGAATCTCGTTTCCCGCTCCAAATTTTAAAAAGTCCAAATCAAAAGGTTTGGGCTTTTTTGTTGGTTGAAATCAAGGGTTCGATGTTTTATAACCAACAAACCTTAAAACAACACCAATTATCCCCATATCTCCATCACCATTCACCAATCACTACTTATATGGCTTATTCACTAGAAATCAGACAAAAAGCCTTGGCTTATGATGACAAATGCAAGAACATTGACCTTGTTATAGAAGCTTTTGGTGTATCAAGACACACCGTGTTTCGTTGGAGACGACAACTTAAAGAAACAGGCAATTTGTCTTGTAAAAAACCAAAAACCTGATTGCTCCACTCATCTACAACAATACAATGACAAGTGCTTTGCAGGACTGTCAATGATGGCTTTAGAGATGGGCAAAATCACAGGGTCATCAGTCTGCCTATCTCGCCTTAATACATCATTCATCAAAAAACGATGAATGCGTCCATTGCCGTCTGCCAATGGGTGTATATAGACAAAACCAAAGGCAATGACTGCACTTCTGATTAAGGGAGATTGCCCTTTTGTACTTTCAAAAAATGTATTTAGACCCGCTAATTTTAATGGGACTTCCTCATAATTTGGAGCGATATAATGCACAATCTCTTTGGCGTGGCGATAATTGCTCTCGCCCACAAATACAGGCGACTGTCTTAGCCTAAAATGTTTAATACTAAGGCTTTTGCCAATAATTTCCTGTTGAAGTGCAGCCAGCCTCTCACCTGACAAAACAATTTCGCCTTGTCCGATTTGTTCTGCCATCACTCTGGCAAATCGCTCAATGCGACTTTCTTGACCGCCCTTTCCCTCAATGGTAAAGCTGGCACGACTTTCACGCAACGTAATCCATACCGAAGCACGCACCAACAAATCCTCGCCAAACTCCTGCCTAAGCTGTGCCAAATACTCCTTAATATCAAAGGCAATGGCGGATAATAGCATTGGTGTTTTGACCACCATCGGAGCAAAGTCCTTAGTACCTGCGATATTATTGTTCACTCGCCAGCGACTGTCTTTAATGGGGGTATTTGCCACCACCACTTTATCGCCATCTAAGACATCGACATAGCCACCGCCAATGTCAGACGGCGTATCCAAACGCTCATCTGTCAGCCATTCATATAAAAAAGCTGCTCTTCTGGCGTAGCGACCTGTTGGCTCGGTATTAACCTATTCTTGGATTAGTCTGCCATCTATTTTGTGAAATAATCTTGCCAAAAATTCCAGGCTGGGTATTTCATTTTTTAGATAAAAGGTAAGATGAGCTACCACATCATTGCCCAAGCGAGTGCGAGCAGGATAGATTTCTTGGGTATAATGCCCCTCTGTAAGCGTGCGACGGCTTTTGCCAATTTGACTTATCACATAAGGCTTTATCCATAAGGGTATACCAAAATGATAAGATAGCCACAGCATACCCAGCATATCTTGTGGGTCTGTGGCTTGGGTGATGATTTGTGGGTGTATTGAAGTCATTAATAATTACTCAGCTATCATTTTGACGATTTGTGGCAAATTTTAGCACAAAATGATTTTAAGTGATACAAAACGATAATATCTAGGGGTATTTTGTGCATTTTGATTATGCAAATTGCCCAACAACTTGAATTTTGTTAATACAGACGATATACTGTGTTAATCAAAAGTTAATACATTTAAGATAGGGTCAAAAATGAGCACACCAGACAAAAATAAAAGCTTTACCATCAAAATAAAAGCTTTACCATCAGAGTCAATGAGCATTTATTAAAAGCCTTTCAAGAGGCTGCCGCTGCCAACGACAGAACATCGGCATAGCTGATTCGTGATTTTATGAGAGAGTATGTCAAGAAAAATTGCCACAGTGAATTAAAGTTTTAGTAAAAACACCAAAGAGGTTTCTCTTTGGTGTCTACATTGGCGACATCTAGCAAATTAATATTCCACAAACTCATCAATTACCCAGCTTTTATCCTTGGGGTAGTAAACAATGCAGTTTTCGGTCAATTTATTATTTATCAGAGAAATGGGTTTATAGTCGCCATTGGCATTTTGTTTGGCACTCGTCCAAAAAGTATGCTATAAC
>NZ_MUXV01000006.1:0-202 GCF_002014975.1 Moraxella bovis | reverse complement strand
CCTTAAAGATAGATGAGTTTTGGACTTACGTGGGTAACAAGAAAAACAGGCTCTGGTTCAAAAAGTATGCTAATAAGAAAACCGTTCGTAGTAAGCTTGGGAAACCTAACGGTTTTCCTACCCGCAGGCATGCTCAGGGCGAACGGAAAACCCAGTTCAGCATACTTTTTGGACTACTATCAATTACTCAATCGGCTTTAAA
>NZ_MUXV01000005.1:18566-56735 GCF_002014975.1 Moraxella bovis | reverse complement strand
ACTTTTTAGACCAGAGCCAATAAATTTAATTTGCTAGATGTATAAGTAACTTCTTGCACTTTATACTCATAAGTTACAAATAAAAAATACCAATTATCCATTATAGTATCTATATTTGATAAATTTCTTGAGCCAATATGTTTTTCTATGATTTTCCCTTCAGTTTTTGGAAAAAAAAGGAAAGAGCAATCTAATATTATCATAAAACCTATCTGAAGGCTTAAGAAACCCGAGAGTATTAGTACTATAAGTAGTATAATCATACAACTATTTCCTTGTTATATAGAACACTACTTATATTGTATTTATTTCTATATATCCGTATATTAAATCCATATAAATCATTTATTAATATAATAGATGTGGAAATAATTAGAGCCATAACTACAGAAAGAGCAATACCAATAGATAAAGGTGTTGCTAACATGATAGCATTTCCAATATTTGCAATTAATGCATATCCCAACATATTAGTGAATACTTGGAAATATTTTTGATTTGTTGATAAATCATCTTTACTAGCAATATAAGCCAAATTGAGTAATAGCCCGCCTAAACCTATATATTTAGAAACCTGACTAAATTTATATTTTTCAAGAAGTGACTTAGAAAACCAAGGTTTTTCTCTCAAAAAAGTCTTACTATCTGTATATGCTAAAGCTAATGTGCTTATTATAGAAGCATTGTCACCTGTTAGATACCCCCCATTCGCTCCCCCATCAATAAGATAAGCCCCTGAGCCAGTGTGTGGGTCAATAATAATATAACCAGAGCCTTTCCAGCCCTTATAATGAATCGTCTTTTCATGCACCGTAACCGTACGACCTACCGCCACATTATCACGGATATCCGTCATCACATTGGCAGATAGGCTAAGTTTTGGGATAATCTGACTATAGTTTTCTTGAGTAATGGTATAAACCGTTTGCCCCTGCTCTTGGGCGATTTGAATGGCTTTTACCGCAGACACCCCTTCAACTTCTTTTTCTTTGGTGTTTGGGTCATCAAACAACTGCTCAGGCACAAGATGCTCATTGGCAGACTGTCTTGCCCCCTGACTTTGGATAAAGCCTTTTAACTCGTTGCTATCATTGTTTTTGCTTACCGCTTGATACATCAACTGGTCAATATCCATTTGCATACCCTTAAAATTCCCCTTTTGCCACTCAAAAACACCCCACCTTTTCGCCCCTTTCTGCCTTGGCGAGTTTTT
The DNA here is from genome assembly GCF_002014975.1 of Moraxella bovis. Classification (GTDB taxonomy): domain Bacteria; phylum Pseudomonadota; class Gammaproteobacteria; order Pseudomonadales; family Moraxellaceae; genus Moraxella; species Moraxella bovis. Next base: position 55,522 of record NZ_MUXV01000005.1, on the reverse strand, counting down.
CTTGTGCCAGCGCTTTGGCGGAACGCACAGGTGGTGGGCAAGGCTCGCCATAGTACTGGCGGTCGGCAAAGTAGCTTGAACGCACCATAGGATTTGCCCAGATGTTAAAAAAGCCCAATTTTTTGCCGTATTCGGTATAGCGGGCAAATTCATCAGGGTGGACATATCTGTCCACAGGGGCGTGGTTTTTACTTGGGGCTAGGTATTGCCCGATGGTGATGATGTCCACGTCATGGGCTTTTAGGTCGTCAAGCAGGGCATAGACTTCTTCTTCGGTCTCGCCAAGCCCCACCATAAATCCGCATTTGGTGGCAACATCGGGACGGCGTGCCTTGTAGTCTTTGAGTAGCTTTAAAGAATGCGTATAATCCGAACCGGGGCGAAATGCCTTGTATAGGCGTGGTACGGTCTCGATGTTGTGGTTAAAGACATCGGGGGCGGTTTCAGCAAGTAGGTCAATGGCGATTTTTTCACGTCCACGAAAATCAGGCACCAAAATTTCAATCAAGCAGTTGGGGCTTAGGGCTTTGGATTCTTGGATAACTTCCACAAAATGCCCTGCACCGCCGTCTTTTAGGTCGTCTCTGTCCACGCTTGTGATGACGGCATATTTTAGCCCAAGCCCCAAAATTGTCTCGGCGGTGTGGCGTGGCTCGTCCGTGTCTAGGGGATTTGGGCGACCGTGGGCGACTTCACAAAACGGACAACGGCGTGTGCAGATATCGCCCATAATCATAAAGGTCGCCGTGCCGTCGCCAAAGCATTGAGGCAGGTTGGGGCAGGCGGCTTCTTCACAGACGGTGTAGAGCTTTTGGCTACGCAGGGTGGATTTGATGCGTTCAACTTCGGCAGGGCTGGATAATTTGACACGAATCCAGTCGGGCTTTTTGGGGGTTTCTACGGTGGGAATGACCTTAATGGGAATGCGAGCGACTTTATCATAGCCACGCAGTTTTTCGCCCTGAATGGCTTTTTTGGGGGCGGGCTTGGGGATTGGGGTATAAGTTTGGACGGTCATGGCTTGCCTATTTTTATAAAAATATGAAAATAAATTGGGGTATTTTACCTTATTTCAAGACAAAAAGCGATGACAAAAATCAAGGCGTGTGGGTGCGATTGTCGCCATAAACCCCTGTCGTTGATAGGGTTTTGCCATTTTTAAAGATGGTTTGGGCGTGGCATGAGCGTCGATTGGCAATGACGGATTGATTTGTTAAAATGGGTGCCAAAATTTGGGTGGGTTAAAGCTGTTTTTAAAAATAATCATTTGTCAAATTATGGTTATTTTAAAATGCTTGCAAATTGTAAATCATATTATAAAATTTTAACACATCCTAATTATTTAAAAGTAAAATAAAAAGGTAAGTTCATGGATTTATTTAATGATATTTTTGACAATCAATCGCCAAATCAATTACCCATAGACCAATCAATAAAAAACGGTCAATTTATGAATACTGACTTTACCGCTTATCTATACGATGACGGCAAAGGCGTGGTTATTGTGGTGCCATTTGGTAGATTGTATTATTCGCCATGTTATTTTGATAAAAAATTCTGTGATGATTATTTGGCTTATTTATTGGCAGATGGCAATATCAACTGGCAACAAGACACCATTTATATGTATGGTAAAACGCACCCAATTCCCCGCCTGTCGGCATGGTATGGCGATAAGGATTGTCCTTATGCGTATTCGGGCATTAGCCTTATGCCAAATACTTGGACGGATGAGCTACTTGCCATCAATCAGGCGTTATTTGATGTTTGTAAAAGGCGATTTAATAGCGTGCTGTTAAATCATTATCGCACGGGCGATGATTATATTAGCTGGCATGCCGATGATGAATCAGAGCTTGGGGCAAATCCTTTGATAGCGTCAGTAAGTTTTGGGCAGACCAGACGATTTTTATTAAGGCTTAAAGACAATCATGCGGTAAAATTAGAATTGCCTTTATATCATGGCAGTCTGCTTGCCATGGCAGGGCAGATTCAGCACCATTGGCAACACAGCATACCCAAGCAAAAGCGAGTGCAGGGCAGTCGGGTGAATCTGACGTTTAGAAACATCAAAATACGCCAATAACCCAATGCTCCACGTGTCGCCTAAGCCAAAATCACACCCAATGCCAAACCCTGACAAATGGGTGGTATTTTTTAAAAAAATGTTGGCTATGGCAAATATTTTTTTGAAAATATGTCATTTTTCGGTTATCATACAAAGAGTAAATTTGGGCAAGATTGCCTTTAAAATCAACGTCTAGGCACTTGATAATTATTGTAATAATGAAAATCATTGTCAAGCACTTATGACCTACTATCATGGAGAATTGCTATGTCGCAAATGCTAACCGAATACAGAGCCCACGTTGCCGAGCGTGAAGCCTTAGGCGTACCCCCACAGCCATTGACCGATGCCCAAACCGCCGATTTGGTTGAACTTTTAAAAAACCCACCAGCAGGCGAAGAAGACTACTTGGTGGACTTGCTTGAAAACCGTGTACCAGCAGGGGTTGACCAAGCTGCCTATGTCAAAGCTGCCTTTTTAAATGCCATTGTCAAAGGCGAAGCAACCTCCCCACTAGTTAGCAAAGAGCGTGCGGTATATCTACTAGGCACGATGCTTGGTGGTTATAACGTTGCGCCATTGGTTGACCTACTAGACAATGCCGAGCTTGGCGGATTGGCAGCCGAAGCGTTGAAAAAGACGCTGTTGGTCTTTGATGCGTTCCATGACGTAGAAGAAAAAGCCAAAGCAGGTAATGCCAACGCCAAAGCGGTATTGCAGTCTTGGGCGGAAGGCGAGTGGTTCACAAATCGTCCAGAAGTCCCCACCGAGATGACCATTACTGTATTTAAGGTAACAGGCGAGACCAACACAGACGACCTATCGCCTGCCCAAGATGCGTGGAGCCGTCCTGACATTCCACTACACGCCAACGCCATGCTAAAAAATGAGCGTGATGGCATTCGCCCAGAAAAAAATGGGGAAGTTGGTCCTCTAAGCCAAATCAAAGAATTGATTGCTAAGGGCAATCCTGTCGCCTATGTGGGCGACGTTGTGGGTACAGGTTCTAGCCGTAAATCAGCGACCAACTCTGTGCTATGGTTCTTTGGCGATGACATTCCGCACATCCCTAACAAGCGTGACGGCGGTGTGTGTCTAGGCGGTAAGATCGCACCGATTTTCTTTAACACCATGGAAGACGCTGGAGCGTTGCCTGTTGAGATTGACGTTGCCGACATGAATATGGGCGATGAAGTTACCCTAAAAATCGACCATGCCACCGCAACTGTTACTGCATTCAAAGACGGCAATCAAATTGCCGAATCCAAACTAAAAACCCCTGTGCTACTAGACGAAGTGCGTGCTGGCGGCCGTATCAACCTTATCATAGGTCGTAACTTGACAAGTAAGGCTCGTGAGTCGTTAGGTCTTGAACCATCCACCTTGTTCCGCACCCCAGAGCAACCTGCCGACACAGGCAAAGGCTTCACGCTAGCTCAAAAAATGGTCGGTCGTGCATGTGGTCTGCCAGAAGGTCAAGGCATTCGCCCCGGCACCTACTGCGAACCTAAGATGACAACCGTGGGCAGTCAGGACACCACGGGTCCGATGACTCGTGACGAGCTAAAAGACTTGGCTTGCCTAGGCTTCTCATCTGACTTAGTGATGCAGTCGTTCTGTCACACCGCAGCTTATCCTAAGCCGATTGACGTGGTAACTCATCATACGCTACCTGATTTCATCATGAACCGTGGTGGTGTGTCTCTACGCCCAGGCGACGGTGTGATTCACTCATGGCTAAACCGAATGCTACTGCCTGATACTGTAGGTACTGGCGGTGACTCACACACTCGCTTCCCGATTGGTATTTCATTCCCAGCGGGTTCTGGTCTGGTGGCGTTCGCTGCTGCGACGGGTGTGATGCCACTGGATATGCCTGAGTCGGTGCTTGTGAAGTTCAAAGGCAAAATGCAACCTGGTATCACACTTCGTGACCTAGTACACGCCATTCCTTACTATGCCATTCAAGCAGGCGACTTGACTGTTGAGAAAAAGGGTAAGAAAAACATCTTCTCTGGCCGTATCTTAGAGATTGACTTGACCGAAATGGAAAACGACCTAACTGTTGAGCAAGCGTTTGAATTGTCTGATGCGTCTGCTGAACGCTCGGCAGCAGGTTGTGCGATTACCGTTTCAGAAGAGAAAGTTGCCGAATACCTACGCTCTAACATCGTCATGCTAAAATGGATGATTGCCGAGGGCTATGGCGACGCTCGTACCCTAGCTCGCCGTGCCGAGAACATGCAAAAATGGCTAGACAACCCAAGCCTGCTAACAGCCGATGCCGATGCCGAATACACCAAAGTGTATGAGATTGACCTTGCCGACATCAAAGAGCCAATCCTATGCTGTCCAAACGACCCTGATGATGCCAAATTGCTATCAGAAGTGGCGGGCGACAAGATTGACGAAGTGTTTATCGGTTCGTGCATGACCAACATCGGGCATTTCCGTGCTGCAGGTAAACTCCTTGCCGAAGTGCCAGCAGGTAGCCTAACCACTCGTTTGTGGATTGCACCGCCTACCAAGATGGATGAGCGTCAGCTGATGGACGAGGGTTATTACAACACCTACGCCCAAGCAGGGGCAAGAACTGAGATGCCTGGTTGTTCGCTGTGCATGGGTAACCAAGCTCGTATTGCACCAAACAGCACCGCTGTCTCGACCAGTACTCGTAACTTCCCGAACCGTCTAGGTCAAGGTGCAAACGTATACCTAGCCTCTGCTGAGCTTGCCTCTGTGGCATCTGTACTTGGTAAACTGCCAACCGTTGAAGAGTACATGGCGTATGCAGGTAAACTTGAGTCTATGGAGTCCGAAGTGTACAACTACCTAAACTTCGACCAAATGAGCGAGTACACCGAAAAATCAGACAAAATCAGCGTGGCACAACTTGCCTAATCTGATTTGATTAAAAAGACACCGTCAAGCGATTGGCGGTGTTTTATTTTTGGTCATTTTTTATCAAAAAACACACTTCTAATCTGCAAAAATGCCACGACCACCAAGACAAGCCCCACCACGACCGCCACGCCTTTACTAATGGGGGCGATAAACTCCGCCATTTGTTCATAGTTCGCCCCAAGTACATAGCCGGCATATGCCAACAGGATCGTCCAAATGGCAGAGCCTAATGTCGTCAGCACCAAAAACGGCAACATCGGCATGCGGTTCATGCCCGCAGGGATAGAGATGAGCGAGCGAATGGCAGGTATCATTCGCCCAAAAAATACCACCGCCTTTCCGTGTTTGTTAAACCAATGGGTCGCATTGGTGATGTCGGACGGCTTAATCAGCAGGTATTTGCCGTATTTTTCGGTCAGAGCGTACAGGCGTTTCTCATCAAACACCATCCCCAGATAGTACAGTGGCAATGCCCCAAGCACCGACCCTGCTGTCCCTGCGATGATGACGGCAATGATATTCATATTACCCATGGCTGACCAAAATCCCGCCATAGGCATGATAAGCTCGCTCGGTATGGGCGGAAAGACATTTTCCAAAAACATCATCAGCGTAACCCCTGCCAGTCCAAGCCTATCCATAATCGCCAAAATTCACGCACTCATGCTGTCCATGAATACCCTCAATCTTTAAAAAAGGTCTTATCATAACAGAAAAAATACTTTGTCGGCAAAGGTAAATTTGATATAATGGACAACCAACCCTTTATTTATGATGAGAGCCTTATGACCACATTTACCGAACAAAAAAATGCCGTAACCCACATTGACGGTGCCTTACATGATAATGCCAATCTGAGTATTGGGATTGCCGTGGGGCGGTTTAATGGTTTTTTGGTTGAAAGTTTGGTAGAAGGGGCGTTAGATGCTCTGCTACGTCATGGCGTGCTTGGCGAGAACATTACGGTAGTGCGTGTGCCGGGGGCGTTTGAGCTACCCTTGACCGCCAAACGCATGGCGGTAACGGGCAACTATGACGCCATTGTCGTGCTTGGGGCGATTATCCGTGGGGCGACACCGCATTTTGACATCGTGGCAAGCGAGTCCGCCAAAGGCTTATCGCACGTGGCGCTACATCACGACATCCCTGTGATTAATGGCATTTTGACCACCGAAAACATCGAGCAAACCATCGAGCGAGCTGGCACCAAAGCAGGTAACAAAGGCTATGAAGCAGGCATGACCGCCATTGAAATGGTGAGCGTGTTAAAAGCTCTGTAATCTCTAATAAATTTGGCATTGTTTTTTTATTAAACTTATTTTAATTTTAAATTAAAAATGTAGGGGCGAATTGCAATTTGCCCCAAGATGACTTATTAAAAATAAACAATGTCCATTTCCCATTTTCCCATTAAAAGATGATTTTAATGTAGCACTATTTTTAATTTAAGGTAATTTATGACAACGACCACGCCCCCCAATGCCCAAAACGACCAATTTGACATTAATACCACAGGTTACAAAACCAGCTATACCGCCATTCGCAAGGCTCGCCGTTTTGCCGTGCAAGGTCTTTATGAATGGCTGATGACGGATTATCGTTTTGCCAATGAAAGTCGTGATTTGCTTGGCGGTAATGAGCCACACACCATTGTCGCTCGCACACGAGCTGATAACGCCATGCACACCGTGCATTTGGGCTATTATCACGAACTCATGCGTGAGATTCCGATGAAGGCAGGCGAGCTGATTGTGGAGATTTCTCGTTATCTTGACCGCAGTTTTGAAAAGTTAGACACCATTGAAAAGGCGATTTTGCTGATTGGGGCGTACGAGCTAAAACACAGCTTGCATATCCCTTATAAAGTGGTACTTGATGAAGCCATGCAATTAAACACCCATTTTGGGGCAACCGATGCACATAAATTCATCAATGCCATTTTGGATAGATATGCCAAAGATATGCGAGAATTGGAATATCAAGCCAATAAAGCTGAGAAAAAAAGCCAAAAAAGAAAGTGAGTAATTAAAAGGGCGGATAATTCTGCCCTTTTTTAAAATCATCAAATAAATAACCATGTCCGAATTTTCCCTAATCTACACCCATTTTAAACACGCCACAACACGCCATGCCAATACCGTTTTGGGCATTGGCGATGATTGTGCGATAAGCCACATTCCGCCAAATAACCAGCTTGTCAGCTGTGTGGATACGCTCGTGGCAGGACGGCATTTTGTGTTTGAGACCGACCCGCACGCCATTGCCTATAAGGCGGTGGCGGTCAATTTGTCCGACCTTGCCAGCATGGGGGCGACACCGTATGCCATTTTGGTGGGGCTATCTTTGCCAAAGGCGATGGCGAATGATGATTTTTGCAAGGCATTTGCACACGGTTTGGCGGATGCTTGCACGCCCTTTGGTGTGGAGCTGATTGGGGGTGATATCGCAGGCTCACCTGTTTTGACGATTTCGGTTACGGCTTTGGGTTTTGTTCCGTCAAATCAAGCAATCACAAGACAAGGGGCGTGCGTGGGTGATGTGGTGTGCGTGAGTGGCACAGTGGGGCTGGCAAGCCTTGGGTTGCATCGGATTTTGGACGATTTGAACGGAGACGGGCATGCCAACCGACCGCCAAACAGTCTGCCCCACGACTTACGCCAAGCCATGCAATACCCTGTCCCACAGGTGGCACTTGGTGGGCGACTCATCGGCTTTGCAAACAGCATGATTGACATCTCGGACGGCTTGGGGCAGGATTTGGGGCATATTTTGACGGCAAGTGGCGTCGGGGCGGTAATTGACCTTAATGCCATACCGAGCCATGCCCTGCTTGATGCCTTGCCCCACGCCCAAAAATGGCAACACCAAATCAATGGGGGCGATGATTATCAGTTGTGCTTTACCATGCCTTCTGCTAAACTTGATTTATTCAGACAGCAAAATCCTGATATGCCGATTTATCCGATTGGGCAAATTGTGGCGGATAAAGGATTGGTATTTTTACACAATAAAAAAGAAGTGGGGTTATTGGTAAAAGGGTGGGAGCATTTTTAATTAAATGTTTGCCAATCAAAAGGCGTTAATCATGAATAAATTTATTTTGGCAATCTTATTATCTCTTAACCTGTTTAATATAAACGCTATCGCTCAAAACACCCAAAAGGCGATGACAGATGCTCAAAAAAGTGCTTATGTTGACTTTCAGACCAATGCTGATATTATTCGTTTAAATCATTTGGTTTATTGGGGTAAATTGATTGATGAATATCGTCAAAAAATGGGGCATTATCCTTTTGCTAATCAATCAAAACACCCCATTTATGTGGAGATTGCCACGCCATTACAGCAAAGTTTCTTTAACGGTAATAAACCGCCTGCACCTGCAACAATAAAATCCATGAAAGATTTCGTACAAGAGTTAGAAAAAGGCTTGGGGCGAACCATTGATGAATATTATGACCCACAATATGCCCCAGACGGCAAACCAAATTTTTATATTTATATGATAGACGGGCAAGACTATTATTTGGCGGTACATACTTTTTCGCCGTTTTCTTTTGCTCGTCATATTGATGTTAATTATCATAAGGTGGAAATTTCTAATATCAAAAATCGCACGCTTAATATCACAACTTTACAAGAATTATTAAACAACAATGCCTTTAAAAAAGCAATGAATAAGCCGATTGATAAGATTGGATTTTTTAATCAGCGAGAACAAAAAAATTTGCACAGCACTAAAGAGTAACTTGAATGCAAAACCACAAACCCGACATTCGTAAATCAAACCCTTGTCCGCCTTGTCCGCCTACCGCCACCGCCTTTGAAAAATGCGTATATTGGCTAGGGATTGGCTTAGGTTCTGGTCTGCCCAAAAAAGCTGCTGGTACTTGGGGGACGGTGGGTGGGCTTATTATCGCCTTGCCCATGCTTTTATTGGGATTTTGGGGATTTTTGGCGATTACCATTATTGGTTGTCTGATTGGCAGTTATATTTGTGGCAAGACATCAGATTTGATGAATACTCACGATGACCCACATATTGTGTTTGATGAATGGGTAGGAATGTGGATTGCGTTATTGCCAAGTGTTTGGTTGTTGATAGGTATACCAGATGATAAAAGCGGATTGACATATTGGCACCCAAGTTTAATTTTATTTTTGATTATTCCATTTGTTTTATTTCGCTTTTTTGATATTATCAAACCTTTTCCCATCAAATGGGTGGATAAAAACGTCTCTGGCGGATTTGGGATATTGATTGATGATATATTGGCAGGGATAATGTCGGCGGTGGTGTTTGCTTTAATAATGCTTATACTTTAACGTATTTTGGGGCTTTTATGTTTAATGAATTTATTTGGCGTAATTACAAAGAGAGCGATTCGGGAGGGAATTTTATTGATAATTTTAAAGAATTGCCACAAGATTTTTTTAAGGGAATATCTGGTAGATTATCATTTGGATATAGATGAAGTCTATGCTTATATAGATGAATTTTTATTGTTTTCAAGTTTATCAAATACCAAGATAGATAATCTAGAGCAAGCTAAAAATATTTTTCATGACCTTTGTGATAATGGTATTGATTTTGATATATCTGAAAAAAGAGATGGCTCTATCATTGAGCATGTAGAACCAAATTTTGAATGGTTTTTGCAATGTATTGTACCTATATCTTTATGTCTATATCTAATTAATAGTGATTTTTTCAAGCCCTATTTTTTTATTCATAAATTTAGGGACTTAATATCAATTTGTGATGAGTTTGGGATAGAATTGCCTGAAATCCCCAAAAAATCTGATAAACAATCACGTTTTGCTTATTATTGGGGTTTTTGTGAATCGATATATAATTTCAAATAAAAAACAATCTTGATTCAAACGAAATTTGTGCTTTCTTATATGACTTTGCACCTAAATATCTTTCTTCTCAGAAAAACAAGGAGGTTAGTCTGCCAAATCCAACAACTATCTGGTTGGTGGGGGCAAATAAGACGGGTGGAGATTTTAATTTTTTAGATGGTATAAATGACAGTAGTACACACTTTTGGCAAGGAAATTTGGAGACTAAAAAAGGAGATATTGTCATTATGTATTGCCTAAGCCTAAGAAGCTACATACATTCTATTTGGCGAGCGACTTCCAATGGGATTGCAGACCCATTTTTTCATTATTATAGCCATATTTATATAGGCTATGGCAAAAAGATAAAGCCAATACCACTTAATCAATTAAAGACGGATACTTATTTTTCTAAAAACAGCTTGGTTAGAAAAAATTTCAGGGTGTAAATGGATTTTCTTGGAATGCTGTAGATTATCAAAATCTAATAAATATCATTGAAAGCAATCAAGATGATATAAATGATTTGCCTGTTTTATTTTCTTCTTCTTATAAAGGTAATGAAAACTTAAATAATGAAAAAGATGTTGAAAAATTTTTAATAGAGCCGTTGTTGCGTGATTTGGGTTACAGTGATAATGATTGGGTGCGTCAATTAGTTGTTAAAATGGGTAGAGGCGAGTGGGTCTTTCCTGATTATGCCTTGCTTTCAAATAAAGATAAGGGTTTTGAGCAAGCCAAGATTTTATTTGAAGCGAAATTTATAATTAAAAATCATAAAGATTTTGAATCTGCCTTCAGACAGGTTTGGTCATATGGATTAAGGCTATCAGCAATATTACTAATTGTTGCTGATAAAAACTCTTTATGGTTATTTGAGAGGGTTAATCAGGGTTTTGATAGACATTCTTTTAGTCAATTCTATTGGAAAGAATTGCAACAATCAGATAAATTTCTAGCCTTAAATAAGATTTTTAAAAGGCATGACAAATAAAATATTTGGTAGTAGTCTAAAAAGTATGCTGAACTAGTTTTCCGTTCGCCCTGAGCCTGCCTGCGGGTATGAAAACCGTTAGGCTTCCCAAGCTCGCCACGAACTGTTTTCTTTGTAGCATACTTTTTGAACCAGAGCCAAATATTTTAGCAAAAGAGTATTATGCAAGTTTCGTAACCATATATTTTCCCAAATTCCATGTTATAATAATTTTACCTAATTTTAGTAAGGAATTACCATGTTAAATATCATCATTTTAGCAGGTGGCAAAGGCACTCGCATGAAGTCGGTTAAACCAAAGGTATTACAAACCTTAGCAGGCAAACCGCTACTTCGCCATGTATTAGATACTTGCCGTGCATTAAATGCTGATAATACCATTTTGATTTATGGTTATAATGGTCAAATGGTCAAAGATGAGATTACCGACAGCGATTTGATATGGGCAGAGCAAGCCGAACAGCTCGGCACGGGTCATGCGGTGCAAATGGCATTGCCCCATTTGCCAAAAGATGGCAAAAGTCTGATTTTATATGGCGATGTGCCATTGACAAGATTGGATACCTTGCAAAATCTTATTGAACAAAACACGCATGGCATTAGCATGCTGACGATGAGCGTGGATAATCCGTTTGGGCTTGGGCGAATTGTCCGTCAAGATGATAAAGTCATCGCCATTGTGGAACAAAAAGATGCCACTGATGCCCAAAGACAAATTAAAGAAATCAATAGCGGTATTTATTGTGTGGATAATGCCTTGCTACATAATTATTTACCAAAACTCGATAATAATAACGCCCAAAGCGAATATTATCTGACCGATATTATCAAAATGGCGGTGGCGGATAATGTTGAGATAAAAACGATTAGCCCAACGTTTGAATTTGAAATAGACGGTGTGAATGACCGTATTCAACTTGCCAATTTAGAACGCACTTATCAAGCTCATCTGATTCACCAGTTACAATTAAATGGCGTGCAATTTGCCGACCCCAATCGTGTGGATATTCGTGGCTCATTAAAATGTGGTAGTGATGTGTTTATTGATATTAACACCGTTTTTATGGGCGATGTGGTATTGGGCGATAATGTGCAAATTGATGCGGGCAATGTCATCTCTAATTGCACAATTGGTAATAATACCCACATCAAGCCAAATTGCGTGCTTGATGATAGCACCATTGGGGCGGATGTTGCCATCGGTCCTTTTGCCCATATTCGCCCAAAAGCGGATATTAAAGATAAAGTCAAAATTGGCAATTTTGTAGAAATCAAAAAATCTACATTAAACCAAGGGGCGAAAGTTAGCCATTTAAGCTATATTGGCGATGCTGATGTGGGGCGTGATGTTAATATTGGGGCAGGGGTAATTACCTGTAATTATGACGGCGTGAATAAATTTAAAACGCACATTGGTGATAATGCCTTTGTGGGTAGCAATAGCTCGCTTGTCGCTCCTGTCAAGATTGGAGCAAACGCCACGATTGGAGCGGGGTCTGTGATTACCAAAGATACGCCTGATGATAAATTGACGGTTGCTCGTAATAGACAGACGACCATTGACGGTTGGAAGCGTCCTGTTAAAAAAGGCTAAGTTTTAATCAAATATCGCATTCATTTATTTAGGGCGTGCCTACCCTTTATAACACAGTTTAATGTTTACAAATTTCGTAAAAATAAAATAATGTTTTTGTATGAAAAATGGCTATCCGACCACTTAATTTAAAAATTAGGTTAAAATTCTTAAAAATTTACCCAGTTAAGTGATCGGATTGTTTTTCATAATAAAAGCTCGTTTGATAGAATGGCTATCAAACTTCACTTTTTCCTTGAAAAACGGGCGATTTTTTTTACCACGTTTCATTGCAAATATTAACTTGACACACTCTATAAAAACACGACCGAACAGCCGTGTTTTTATAGGGTGAATAAGGGTTATTGTCCTTCGGGAATGTTCTCGCCATCACCCTCAGGAATAACTTCATCACCTGAGCTTTCTGCCATATCTGAGTCACCATCACCTAAAATCTCATTGGCAAGAGCTTCTTCGGCTTCTTCTCGGGCAATCTCCTCCATGGCTTCGGCTTCATTCTCGTCGGTGATGTCGATGATCCTTTGCTCGGTTTTTTTGCTCTTGGCAAGATTACCATCATCAACCCATTTGGTGGGTTCGTCTTTGAGTTGATGTTTCATATAATCCACCCAAACAGGCATAGCAAGCGTGCCACCATAGGCTTTTGCACCCAGTGAAGCAGGCTCGTCATAGCCAATCCACACCACAGCCACATGGTTGCGTTGCAAGCCGGCAAACCAAACATCTTTGGCTTGGTTGGTGGTGCCTGTTTTACCACCTAAGTCAGAGCGGAAATTACCCTTACGACCTGTACCGCCTGTCATCACACCTTTTAGCATACTTGCCATGTAGCGAGACGTGCGTACTGATAAGATGCGTGGTGCTTGCTCGGCTATACCAAATTGAATGGCTTGTTTGGGTTTTAGGCGGTCAAAGATGGGCGCGGCATCTAGCGTAGGATTCTCTTTGCGGTAGGCGACTTGTTGGGCGTCAAGTGCTTTATGAGCGTTGTGAATGCGTGCTACCAAGGCTTTGGCGTGGTCTATCTTTTTAGGTGGTTCTTGGTCTTTTTTGGTATTTTTCTCTTTATCCAAGGCATCATCAGTGGTTTGCTCTGATGTTTCTTCGTCTGCTGGTGTATGCCCAAAGCTGTCTAATAATTGGGTATTGACTTTACTAAGCTCTTTATTAAAGCAAACGGCACAAGCTTGTAAGGGATTGGCTTGGAAGATGGTTTGGTTGTCAAAGTTATAGATACGTTCAATAAAATAAGGCTGGATGCGGTGACCGGCATTGGCAAAAGTGGCATAGGCGGTTGCCATTTGTAAAGGAGTGGCATCAGTTGCCCCCAGTGCTAAGGTGAGAGACTGGGGCAGGCGGTCTTTTTCCAAACCAAACTGTGAGAGCATTTCTCGGGTGGGTTCAACACCTGCCTTTTGCATCATGCGAATCGACGGTAGGTTTAGTGAACGTGCCAAAGCACTAGAAATGGAAACTGCACCACCAGCACCACCACCTGCATTCTTGGGTTGCCAATTACCAATCCTGATGGGAGCATTTGAGATGACATCGCCAGGGCTTAGCTTGCTGTTTTCAAAAGTGGCGGCATAGATCAAGGGTTTGATGATAGAACCAGGCTGGCGATAGCCTTGGGTGGCACGGTTAAACTTGCTTTGGTTGAAATGAAAACCACCAGCGACAGCTTCTAATGCCCCATTTTGGGGGTTCATGGCGACAAGTGCCCCTTGGGTGCGTGGGGGCTGGGTTACGTACCAGCTATTACCTTGCTTGGTCACACGAATGATGTTACCCACTTCAATGGCAGGTTTTAGCTCTTTTCTGTCGCCAGCGACAAGGTTGGTGCCAAAGCCCCGTCTTTTACCCCCGACTTTGCTGTCAGCATAGCGCATGTTCATAAAGACACGCACTGTCTCGCCTGATTGGAGTTCGGCACGGATTTGACCATTCTTAACTTCGACCACTTTGGCAGGAAGCATGTCACGAAAACGCTCGCCGTCTCTAAAAGTAAAAGGTTTAAAATATGCCAAATCCCCCGTTAGAGCCTCAACACCACGATAAACACCATTGGTATAAGCGTTATGACTGTAAGTGCCGTTTAGCACGGCTTGCCTTGCTTTTAATTGGTCAGCACTGTCAATGGTCAGCTGTACTCGCCAGCCACTGTCCATGACTTGTGCCCCATAACGCTCGACCAGTGCCGAACGTGCCATTTCAGCGATATAAGGCAAGTTTAGATCAAGCTGTTCTTGGTACATATTAAGCCCGATGTCAGCGGATAACGCTTCATCGTGCTCGGCTTGGGTGATGTAGCCTTTGGCAAGCATCCGTCCAATAATCCAGTTGCGTCGTTCTAAGGCGCGTTTGGGGTTGATGACTGGGTTAAAGTCGGACGGGGCTTTGGGCAGACCTGCCAACATTGCCATCTCTGCGATGGTAAGATTATTTAATGACTTACTATAATAACGTTTGGCGGCGGCACGGATACCATAAGCTCCTTGACCTAAGTAGATCTTATTGACATACAATGTCATGATTTCTTTTTTGGACAGCTCGTTTTCGATTTTACGGGCAATGAACAGCTCGTTTAGCTTGCGCTCAAAAGTTTGCTCGGGGCTTAAAAAGTAGTTTTTGGCAACTTGTTGGGTAATGCTTGAACCGCCCGTTTGTCCATCTGTGGTTGAAATCATCTCAGTGATGGCACGCCCAAGCCCTTTGACGCTAATGCCAGTATGTTCAAAAAAGGTATCATCCTCTGCCGCCAAAAACGCTTGAATCATGGTCTCAGGGATGTCTTCATAAGCCACAGGCAGTGAATATCTGTTGCCATACTGCCCGATGAGCTTATGGTCTGCGGTATAGATTTGCAAAGGCATCTCTAAGGGCATTTTTTTTAATTCTTTGATGTTTGGCAAACTGGGTTCAAGATACATTGCCATGCCATAAAACCCAATTGGAAAAGTTAGCACTAAGATTAAAATTAGAGCAAAAATTGCCAAAATTAGGTTTTTTAGATAAGAAATCAGACGAACGGCAGAATTTTTTTGAGACATAGCGTTTCTAGGTGGTTAAAATTGTTGTCAAAATGTTGTATCATATTCTCTGTGTAAAGAATGCGTTACAAAGCATGTTAATTTTGAAAAATTCATGTTAAAATTACAGCTAAGTATAGCAGATTTCCAACAAAACTGGTAAATAAAACTGTGAAGTTGGCATTATTGGTGTAAAGCAGTAACGCACTGTACTTTCAAAAGCCACTATTATAACCGAAACGATGCTGTTTTTTTCGGTTGGCGTTAAAAAATATAAGGATAAAGTCTGTGGGACTATCTTTTTCTTCTAAGGGTCGGCATCTTCTCGGCTTAGATGTCAGTACCACTTCCGTTAAACTTGTTGAGCTAACAAAACAACAAGGAAAACTTCATTTGAAGTCTTATGGCGTTGAGCCGCTTGAGCCGGGTTGGGTTGTTGACAAAAATATTGTCAATGGTGAAGAAGTGGGCGAGGCCATCGCTCGTTTGGTACGTCGTTCTGGTGCTGGTGCTAAAGACGCAGCAACGGCAGTATCAGGCTCGGCGGTGATTACCAAAATTATTGACATGGAAACAAACATGTCTGATTCTGACCGCGAGGCCCAAATCAAGCTGGACGCTGAGCAGTATATCCCATATCCATTGGCGGAAGTGAATATGGATTTTGAGGTGTTAGGACCATCAACGACTAACCCGAACTTGGTGCGAGTTCTGCTTGCTGCTTCTCGTTCTGAGAACGTGGATCAGCGTGTCGAGACTCTCTTGATGGGTGGTTTGACAGCCAAAGTGATGGATATTGAGTCTCATGCCATTGAGCGTGCATTTAGTTTGATGGTGGATAATCTGCCTAATGACCCACAGGTGGTAGCACTCATTGATTTGGGACATAAGCAGTCTACACTGTATATCGCCAAAGATGGTGAATTTATCTATAACCGTGAGCAAGGTTTTGGTGGGGCTCAGTTAACTGAAGAGATTCAGTCGCGTTACAGCATTCCTTATCATGATGCTACCATCGGTAAGCATGAACATACACTGCCTGCTGATTATCATGAGAGCGTGCTCACACCTTTTATGGAAAATATCGTCCAACAAATCAGCCGTTCATTGCAATTTTATTTCTCATCTAGCGAATACAACAATGTTGACCATATTATCTTATGTGGTGGCACTTCTGCGCTGCCAGGACTGGCTCAAATGGTGCAACAACGTGTCGGGGGTATGGTATCAGTAGCAAATCCTTTTGAGGGTATGTCTATTGACTCACGCATTGATACCGTTACGCTCCAAAAAGATGCACCAAGCCTGATGGCGGCATGTGGATTGGCTTTAAGGGGGTTTGACTGATGGCACGCATTAACTTATTACCATGGCGTAAAGAACAGCGTGAGCGTAGAAATAAAGAGTTTAATCTCTTGGCAGGAGCGACAGCTGGACTTGCTATTTTGGCGACGATTTTGGTGTTGTCTATTTTAAATCGAGAATTGACCAATCAACAAAATGCCAATAAACACATTGAAGACGCCAACGCTCAGCTTGATGTTGCCCTAAAATCGATTGAAGAGCTAGAGGTTAAACGCGAGCAGATGCTGTCTCAGATGAAAGTCATTCAAGATTTGCAAGGTCGTCGTTCGGTGCCTGTGCGTGTATGGGATAACATCGCTCGAGCCATCCCAAGAGATACCATGTATCTAAACAATATCAAGCGTGAAGGCGATGTAATTACATTTACAGGCTTTGCCGCTAACCCCAATGTTGTGGCAAATTTGGTACGCAACTTAAATGCTAGTGAATGGTTGGATGGCTCAGCGGTGGTAAGCATTAAGACTAAACTAGAGGCCTATCAAAGTACGCCCTCTCAACAATTAGCCGATGCAGGTACTCGTTCTGTGTATCCTGAAGATAGTTATGTAGAATTTGTGGCAACCACCAAGATTCAATATCAAGAAGACAAAGAAGAAGCTACTGATTCAACCGGTGAAGACGTTGTATTACCACCCGTTACTGTAGACAGTCAAAGTGTGGGTGCTCAAACAATGCCTGAGGTTTCAGCGATTGGTGTTGATAACGCTCCAGCTCAAGCATCTTCAACTACAAGCGAGGCCCCAGCATCTGAACCCACCAATAATACTACATTGGATACAGAAGCGACTGATACTCCTAATAGCCAAAATACGCAACCTACACCTACAGATGGTAGCACCCAAGTAGGAGGTCAACCATGAAATCACCTTTCAAAAAATCTAGACCAACCACCGATACAGCTGTTACTCCAGAGGAGAGTGGTAAGAAAAAAATTAAACTTGGCAAGCCAAATTTATCAAAGCCAAAAGGCTCGGGTGGCTTGGGCAAACCCAAAACAAAAGCCAAAGGTAAAAAGGTAGGTTCTAAGCCTAAAAAACCTGCTTTTGATTCCAAAAAGTTTATGGCAGAGGTAAACTCCTTAAATGGTCAAAACTATGGCTCTGCCCCGCTCCCAGTTAAGATTTTCATCTTAGCGATGATGCTAGCGATTATTTTGGTTTTGGCTTGGCTTTTGTTAATCTCTAAAAAACTTGATGAAATTAAACAGGCTGAAAATCAACAAGTTGGTTTGCTTGAAAGTTACAAAGAAAAAGAGTCTAAAGCCCGCCATCTGCAAGCCTATGAAGCACAAGTGGCACAAATGGAGACTGACTTTGCAGACCTATTGGCACAGCTACCTATCGATACTCGTGTGCCTGAATTGGTAGATGGTATCAACATGGTGGGTAGTGGTAGTGGTGTGCGTTTTCAGGACATTTCTGTGCAACCTGAGGTGGAGCAAGAGTTTTTTATTGAGCAACCCATTCAAATTATTGGTTTGGGGGATTATCATCAGTTTGGTTCGTTTGTGAGTGGCATTGCTGCTTTGCCAAGAATCATTACCATGCACGACTTTGAGATTAAGAATCCTCAGCCTTCGCTTGATAGAATGCCTGAATTACAACTGGTGTTGCAAACCAAAACTTATCGTGCAAAAGATGATGTGGATTTAAATGCAACTGCCGAAGAAGTGAAGTCAACTGAAGGAGAGGGCAAGTGATTAATTTTTCTCTAAAAACCAATGTTGGTTTGGTAATGCTCCTGTCTTTATTGGTGGGTTGCACCGATCGTGTTAGCCTTGCCGAATCAGAAATGCAAAAAATTCGCAGTCAAGGACCTCAAGCTATTGAGCCGCCACCAGAACCCCTTAAGATTGAAGACTTTGTTTATGCTGCTCAAGGTGAGTCCGACCCTTTTGTGCCAAAAAGCCTACGCGAACGTCAGCAAGTCAGGGAGCAGACGCCTTCTGTAAAACCAGATGAGAATCGAGTGAAAGAGCCACTTGAAGAATTTGAGTTGTTGCAACTAACATATCGTGGTAAAGTGGTTGCACCTAATGGTCAGGAATATGGATTGGTACAGACGCCTGATATGATGGTGCATGATGTTCAGGTTGGTAACTACCTAGGTAAAAACCATGGGCGTATTGTTGAGATTACTTCAACTCAAATCAATTTGATTGAGATTGTCAAAGATACTGATGAGCAATACGTTGAAAAAACCACTCCGTTGGTATCACCAAATTAACAGAGCCAACTAGATTTATTCTGAGGATGAAATAATGAATTTTTTAACCAAAAAGTCTGCCTTTGCTTATTCTGCGTTGGCAATCAGTTTTATGGCGGTTGAAGCACATGCTTTAGCTATTCAAGGTCTATCAGCCAACCAAATCAGTGCTAATACTACGCAAATTAAAGTTGCTTTTGATGGTCAGCCTGTAACCCCTGTGGCTTATCAACAGGCAGGCGGTAAGCAATTGACACTTGATTTTAACCAAGTAAGTAGTGGTGGATTGCCAAGAAGTATGCCCATCAACCGTGGCGTGGTTAATGAAGTGACTGCACTAAATAACGGCTCTATGACCCGCTTAATGATTAACTTAAAGGATAGTGCAAGCTACACCAGCACAGTACAAGGTAATCAGCTACTTATTAATATAAAACAGGGCGGTTCATCGACCACCCAATCTGTAGCAAATGAACCCGCCCCTGCGGTTGTTACCACGCCAGTCCAACCAGAAGCACAGCCGATGACTGTAAAAGTAAACCCATTGTTAGCACCTACCTCGGGTTCTTTGGCAAGTAGTTATGACGGCGTCTCAACAGTCGATTACTCAGGTAATGCTAATGGTGGTAATGTTACCGTAAACCTAACCAATGAGTCTATTCCTGTAGATGTACAACGCCAAGGTAATAAACTGGTGGTTCGCACCACTGGCACTACCATTCCACGTCATTTATTAAAACGTATTAATGGTAGTGGTTTGGTTGCGGATATTGATGCAAAAAATCAAGGTCAAAATGGTGTTATTACGGTTAACATGACAGGTGATTTTGAGTACCAAGCCTATCAATCAGGTGCAACACTTAACATCTCAGTATTGCCACCAAAAATGCTCCGTGAACCGACCATTGAAGAGAAGGTTTATACTGGTGAACCGTTATCAATGGAATTTCAGGATGTATCAGTGCGTACGGTGCTGGATGTATTGGGTCAATTCACCGAAAATAATATCGTTGCTGCTGATAATGTGCAGGGTAATATTACATTAAGACTTATTAATGTCCCATGGGATCAAGCATTAGATATTATCTTAAAAAGTAAAAATCTAGGTCAGCGCAAAAATGGTAACGTGATTTTGGTAGCACCTGCTGAAGAGTTGGCAGCACGCGAAATTAAAGAGTTGGAAGATGCTAAAAAGGTAGATGAATTAGAACCTATTCGTCAAGAGCATATCCGTCTTAACTATGCCAAGGCGGAAGACATTCATGGTCTATTAGATAGAGTTGGTAGTTCAAGTGGCTCTAATAATAACCGTAACTCACTACTTAGCCCACGTGGTAATGCTACCTTTGATGGTCGTACCAACACCATCATCATCAATGATACGGCACGAAGCATTGCAAATGTACGTCAATTAATTGAAACTATTGACATTCCTGTTAAACAGGTAATGATTGAGGCTCGCATTGTTAATGCATCAGACTCTTTTTCTAAGCAGTTGGGTGTAAGATGGGGTTTTAATAGAACGGGTAATAAATTTGACATTCGCGGAATGAAGGGATTGTCTTCTTCAAACACCGAATCACGTTTTGGTAACTTTGCTGTTGATTTAGGTGTTGCAGCTACAAGTGGTATATCGCTAGGACTGTTGAATATTGATAATTATGCACTGGGCTTGGAATTGTCAGCAATGCAGGCTGATAATAAAGGAGAGATTATCTCTTCGCCAAAAGTCTTAACATCTGATAAACAACCAGCCAGAATCTCATCTGGGGTGGATATTCCTTATCAAGAGGCATCAGCCAGTGGTGCAACAACAGTCAGCTTTAAAGAAGCGGCCTTAGTGCTATCTGCCACACCAAACATCACCCCAGAGGGTAAGATAGGTCTAGATTTAGAAATTACCAACTCTGCGGACTCCGGCAATAGGGTGTTGGGCGTACCAATTCTTAATACAGATGAGATAAAAACCAATGTCATCTTAGAAGATGGTCAGACTGTGGTGCTGGGCGGTGTCTTTAAGAACACCATTGGTAACAACCAAAGTAAAGTACCTTTTTTGGGTGATTTACCAGGGGTGGGTCGTTTGTTTAGAAATAATGTTAGGCTTAACAACAAAGAAGAGCTCCTTATCTTTGTCACACCACGCATCGTTAACGACGGTGTGAGTCGCTACTAATTGTACAGTTCAAACAAAAAGCAGGCTAATAGTCTGCTTTTTGTTTTGTGTTCACAAAAAAGCACTAGCCATAATCGCCCAAAACTTGTATCATAGAACATTTATTTTTAGTGATGTTATTATGAGTATAGAAGAATCGGCGGTGATTGAAGAGGTGTTTGTCCAAAAACCCATTCATCACTATACCCATTTATTGCCGTCTATTTTTTTGGTGGGACCGATGGGGGCGGGCAAGACAACTATTGGTAAACTGCTTGCTAAACATTTAAAACGCCCTTTTTGGGACGTGGATTGGTGTATCAGTGAAAAAGCAGGGGCGGACATTCCGTGGATTTTTCAAAAAGAGGGTGAGTCAGGCTTTCGTGAGCGTGAGAGTCGTGCCATGGATGAGCTGTCTGCCATGCCAAGCATTGTACTGGCTACAGGTGGCGGTGTGGTTGAGCGTGAATGCAATCGAGAATATCTAAAACGTGGATTGGTTATTTTTTTGGATGCGAGCGTGGACACCCAAATCCATCGCACCAAAAAAGACAAAAATCGCCCCCTACTCCAAACAGATAACCCCAGAGTGGTATTAGAAACGCTTTATCAAAGACGATCACCATTATATCAAGAGGTGGCAGACATTACTGTCGCTACAGGAAGGGCTTACCCCAAGCAAATGATGGCAGAGATACTTGATGTTCTTATCGCTTATGCCAAAAATATTGAGAATCAGCAAACATCTTAATATTTAAATCAATTAAGACATTTACAGCAAATTTCAAAGTAGCATTATGACACACATTACCAATACACTCACTGTCCAAACCCAGAATCACGATTATCCCATTTTTATTGGTGCCAGCATCGCAGGTCAGATAGATTTGGCAAGTCCTATTTTGCCATTCATCAGAGGCAAGCAGGTGCTTATCGTTACTAATACGACCATTGCCCCTTTGTATTTGACCGATTTAACTAAACATTTGGCAGTACAGGGCTTGATGGTGGAGAGCTGTGTCTTGCCTGATGGTGAGCAGTATAAAAACCAAGAGCATATCAATACCATTTATGATGTACTCATGAAAAACCACTTTGCTCGGGATTGTACGCTCATCGCCTTAGGTGGTGGGGTGATTGGCGATATGACCGGCTTTGCGGCGGCAAGCTTTATGCGTGGGGTAAATTTCATTCAAGTGCCGACCACGCTACTGGCACAAGTGGACTCGTCAGTGGGTGGCAAGACAGGCATTAACCATCCCTTTGGCAAGAACATGATTGGGGCATTTTGGCAACCTGTGTGCGTGTTGGCGGACATGACGACATTTGATACATTGCCCGAAAGAGAATTTGCGGCAGGACTGGCGGAAGTGGTAAAATATGCACTCATTTTTGATAAGGCTTTTTTGGATTGGCTTGAAGTCAATGCCACGAAAATTACCGCCAGAGATGGTGCGATACTAAGCGAGATGGTGTATCGCTGCTGTGACTATAAAGCCAAAATCGTTGCCAACGATGAACGTGAGTCGGGTGTGCGTGCTTTACTAAACTTCGGACATACCTTTGGACACGTCATTGAGACGCACATGGGCTATGGTAATTGGCTTCATGGCGAGGCAGTGGCGGCGGGTATGGTGCAAGCGATGATGATGTCGCAAAAACTTGGATTGATTGGTGAAGACGAAGTTGCTCGTGTTGTTGATTTGTTACAAATCTTTGATTTGCCCGTCAAACCACCCTATATAGAACCATCGGTGGCACTGGATTTGATGGGACATGACAAAAAAGTGCAAAACGGCAGTATTCGATTGGTGTTATTAAAAGAGCTTGGCAAGGCGTTTGTCACCAAAGATTTTGATATGGCAGTGTTAACAGAAGTGCTCAACGCCAACCATTGATTTTTTTGGCTCTGGTTCAAAAAGTATGCTACAAGGAAAACCGTTCGTGGTGAGTTTGGGAAACCTAACGGTTTTCCTACCCGTAGGCATAGCTCAGAGCGAACGGAAAACCTAGTTCAGCATACTTTTTAGACCACTACCTAAAAATATTGTATTAATTAAAGGCAAGACCATGACCCAAAGTGTAGCGATGATTAATAAAAAATCCAGAAGACAGGCGATGATATGGCTTATCATGGCAGGCGTCATGCTGATACTGTGGTTCTTAATGTCGCTTTCTCACGCCACACCAGAGATTACCAAAGAACGTCAAAAAACCAAAGCGGTGGCAGAAGACTTTGCCTTACCAGTAACCATTGATAATTTAAGCGAGCTTTCCAAAGAAGTGCCACCCATTGACTTTGCGACGGTGGTGCGAGACCTCCGTAATTATCCTGCCCAGTTTAAGGGTAAAAAATTTTTTGAAGACAATGACAAACGCTGGACAGTGCAAGTCATGGATGTGGCACAAAATGAGATTATCACCGAATATCTCAAAGGACGCAGAGACCGTGATAAGTTTGCTTATTTTCGCTATCATAATGCCAATAACGAACAGCGTTATATCCTAACCTATGGCATCATGGGTAGTACCCAGGAGGCATTGGGTGCGATAAAGACGGTGGATTTTGGACTGCCCAAAAGTGTCACACCCATGCCTGAGGAAATGAAGCGTTATGTTGGTATGATAGATAATTACGAACGTTCAGCGGAAGTGGTGGTTGATTCTTCGGAATCATCACCTCGTGCAGTTCGTTTAAAACCAACCAAAAAAGAAATCCCTGCCGAGGCACCTAAGCCACAAGAGGAAGTAAAAGAGACGCCCAAAAAAGCAGTGGCAGAAGACGTGATTGCCGACTTAAATGAGCAGGAGAGTGAGCCGACCAAACAACTCAAAGCACCGCCTACCATCAAACCCAAAGAGACGGCAGAAAAACCAAAAGCTGATACTAAGAATAGTAATAAAGGAGAAAGTCAGGTCGAGCCAAAACCTCAAACAAGACCCGAGCCAACCCCTGAACCCAAAAATGAACGAAAGCCTGAACCTAAAAGTGAAAAGCCTGCACCCACCAAGGAGGCGAATGTGGCGGACTTAGAGCCTGCCCCACCCATGACCATGCCAGGTGATGATTGATAGTATTTGAATGGTCGGTCACGTATCAAATTAAATAACTCCAACAGGAAGTGCCATGAAAAACTTAAATGCCCAAGCGGTGCTAGAACAGTTAAAAGCGGGTAATTTGCGTTATGTTGAAAAAATCAAAAACGCCAAAGAACATCATCAGCCTCCGCCGATACTGATAGAAGAGCAGTTGCCATCTGCCATTATTTTGGGGTGTTCGGACGCTCGTGTGCCAGTGGAGCTCATCTTTGACCAAAAATTGGGCGAGTTGTTTGTCATCCGAGTGGCGGGCAATGTAGTTGCCCCGTCACAGATTGGTTCGGTAGAGTTCGCTGCCGAGAAATTTGGCACCGAGCTTGTGGTGGTGCTAGGACATAGCCACTGCGGGGCGGTAACGGCATGTGTTGAGACGCTCATCAATCCTGAGCAATATTATTCGCCCAATTTGCAATCCATCGTTGATAGAATTCGCCCCAGCGTGTACAACCTACATGAGATACTCACCGCAGGCGATGGCAAGATAGACATGAACGAGTTCATTGACCGTGCTGTGCGTGCCAATGTGCGACTGTCGGTGAGCCAATTAAAATCAGGCTCACGCAGTTTAGAGGACATGGTTAATAGTGGGAGACTGACCATTGTCGGAGCGGAATATGACGTGGCAACTGGCAAAGTGAATTTTTTTGAATAAGTTTATTATTGCAAAAGTTTTTTTAAAAGTATACAAAATCAAAAAGAGGAGCCGTTATGACGACCATTACCCAACCCGCCCAAGCCTTGACCGCCAATGGCGTTAAAGACATTCCGACAGCGTCCGAAGGTTTTACCTTTAACCACACCATGCTACGCATCAAAGATCCTGTCAAGTCGCTAGAATTTTATACAGGTGTGCTTGGCATGACTTTGTTACGCCATAGTCAATTCCCTGATGCCAAATTTGACTTGTATTTTTTGGCAAAGCTGACAGCCGATGAGCGTGATAATTTGCCTGCCACAGAGAATCTGACCGCTTATGTCTCGCGCCAACGTGGTATTCTAGAACTCACGCACAACTACGGTACCGAAAATGATGCTGATTTTAGCTATCATGACGGCAACAGCGACCCCAGAGGCTTTGGGCATATCTGCTTTGCCGCGCCTGATTTGGCAAAAGCAGTGGCGTGGTTTGATGAAAACAATGTTGTATTCCAAAAACGCCCCGAAGACGGTAGCATGAAAGACATCGCCTTTATCAAAGACCCAGATGGCTACTGGGTTGAGATTATTGAGCTAAAAGGTTAAAAACAAAAAACACGCTTTTGGGCGTGTTTTTTTGTTTTATCAATGATAAATGGCGTGCCTGGCGGGAATTGAACCCACGACCTTTGGCTTCGGAGGCCAACACTCTATCCAACTGAGCTACAGGCACATCAAGGGCGATATTTTAGCAGATTTTTGCCAAAATTACCATGTTTTTGTAAAAATGCCAAAAAATCTTGCTAATTATTTACAAATTACATAAAAAACGTGGTATTTTATCCCTATTTTCCCTTATAATAGTAGGGTAAATTTCCCAAACCCAGAATAACAAGATTATTCAAGGCTAAACGAGATAAGACAATGAAAAAAATTGTAACTTTATCTTTTGCCACATTGTTGGCAATTTCTGGCGTAATGACCAGCCAAGCAAGTGAAGCACCTGCCAATGTAGAAGCAACGAGCGAGACTCAGGCAGAGACCGCGATTGCAGAAGCACCCAAAGCAGAAGCCAAAAAAGAAGCCATCCCTGAGGACAGTGCTCAGGTCAAAAAGCTCATCGCCATGTACCCACAACTGGTGGCACGTATCGCCCCTGTGGGTAAAGTGTGCTTTGATGGCGAAGAGTGCGACATTAACATCACTGTGCTAGCCCCCGCGGTAGAAGGTGTGGCTCGCCCTGGTGACCAGCTTTATAATGCCATCTGTGCCACGTGTCATGATGCGGGCTTGGTGGGAGCACCAAAAACAGGTACAGCCGATTGGGCTCCACGTATCGCCAAAGGTAAGGCAACTTTGTACGACCACGCCATCAATGGCTTTAATGCCATGCCTGCTCGTGGTGGTGCAGACATCTCTGATGATGAAGTGAAAAACGCGGTTGATTATATCATTTCCCAATCGCAATAATTCATTAAATAGTCCAAATGGCTTAGGCGGATAACCGCTTAGGCTGTTTGGCGTTTTTCGTCTTTTATATTTTGGATTTTGGATTAAAAGGCAAATCATGGCAAGAGTTTTTGCCATTGGCGACATTCACGGCAGTAGGGTTGCCCTAGCCACGCTGATAGACGGCATACAGCCAACCTTCGATGACACACTTATCTTTTTGGGCGATTATGTCAATCGTGGCGATGACAGCAAAGGCGTGCTGGATATATTGATGAATTTATCTGACATCTGTCAAACGGTCTTTATCATGGGTAATCACGAGCTGATTATGCTGGCAGGGTTAAAATACAAAGATGACTTTGAATTTTGGCTGAAAGTCGGTGGCGATAAAACCTTGCAATCTTTTAATCTAATGCCCATGCGGTCAGAGTGTTTGCATTTGCCATTTAATTATGTGGGTTTTTTAAATAAAACCGTGGATTATCATGAAACAGACGATTTTATTTTCTGTCATGCGTCCATTTATCCATATTTGCCAATGGATAAACAAAATGATTATGCCCTACGCTGGCGTAAATTAGAAAACGACCATGTCGCTCATGTCTCAGGCAAAACCGTGATTTGTGGGCATACCGAACAGCGAGACGGACAGGTGTTATTTCAAAACGGCATTATCTGCATTGATACATGGGCGTATGGGGACGGTTGTTTGACGGCGATAGAAGTAAATGGCAAACAGCTCTATCAGGCGGATAATGACGGCGATTTCTATATTGCAGACGTAAGCAATTTCTTTTAATTAACTTGTATTGATTTAAATAAATTAACTTATTTAAAAAGTGAATTTGTCTTTTTGTTATTTGTCCTAATTTAATTATAAAATTTTTAAAAAATCAAATCATGACCATACCAGCCTTAAAAATAACCAATCTTAAAAAAACCTATCCCAATGGCACTGCCGCCCTAAAAGGCGTGGATTTGACCGTGCCACAAGGCCAATTTTTTGCCTTGCTTGGGGCAAATGGAGCAGGCAAATCCACGATGATTGGTATCATCAGCTCATTATTTCCCCAAACAGACGGCACGGTGGAGATTTTTGGTGTGGATTTGCACAAAAATCCAAGCCTTGCCAAGTCTTATTTGGGCGTTGTTCCCCAAGAATTTAATTTTAACCAATTTGAAAAATGTTTGGATATATTGATTATTCAAGCAGGCTATTACGGCATAAAAAAGAAAGACGCCTTGCCGCGAGCCGAATTTTTATTAAAAGAATTGGGGCTGTGGGATAAGAAAGATACAAAGGCTCGTTCGCTCTCTGGCGGTATGAAACGCCGTCTGATGATTGCCCGTGCTTTAATGCATCGCCCTAGGCTTTTGATATTAGACGAGCCGACCGCAGGGGTGGATATTGAATTACGCCGTTCTATGTGGGATTTTATGGAGCGTATCAATAAAGACGAAGGCACGACTATTATTTTGACGACCCATTATTTAGAAGAAGCCGAGCAGTTGTGTAAATACATCGCCATATTAAATCATGGCGAGATTTTAATTAACACCGGGATGAAATCATTGCTTACGCAGTTATCATTAGAAACTTTTGTTTTTGATTTAAAAGATGAATTAAAAAATACCCCAACTCTAAATAACATTAGTCATATCAATTTGGCGGATAATAAAACTTTAGAAATCACGCTTAATAAAACCCAGCATTTAAATGACGTATTTACGCAATTAAATCACCTAAATATCCAAATTGTCAGCATGAGAAATAAAGCCAACCGCCTAGAAGAATTATTTATGGGTGTGGTAGATAGCCATTTTCATAAAGGCAAAATGAAAGACGAGAATAAATTAAATAATGGGGAAAATCATGAATAATCAATTAACTGCTTTTAACACCCTATTATTTAAAGAGATTAAACGCATTGTTCGTATTTGGCCCCAAACCTTATTACCGCCTGTCATTACCATGACGCTGTATTTTGTGATATTTGGGCAAATGATTGGCTCTCGTGTCGGAGAAATGGGCGGGGTGAGCTATATGCAGTTTATCGTGCCCGGTTTGATTATGATGTCGGTCATTACCAACAGTTATTCTAATGTTGTATCATCATTTTTTAGCACCAAATTTCACGGCAGTATTGATGAAATGCTGGTGTCGCCCATATCCAAGCACGCCATATTATTGGGCTATGTGGGCGGTGGCGTATTTCGTGGGCTTGCCATTGCGTTAATTGTCAGTATTGTGGCGTTATTTTTTACTCAATTAAGCATTAGTAATTTGCCAATCATGCTGATTACCATTATTGGCACGTCCGTGCTATTTTCATTGGGCGGTTTTATCAATGGGGTATTTGCCCGCTCATTTGATGATATTTCTATTGTGCCAAGTTTTATTTTAACGCCTTTGACTTATTTGGGCGGGGTGTTTTATTCGTTAGAAAACTTATCGCCATTTTGGCAAAATTTATCTCTACTTAACCCCATTGTTTATATGGTCAATGCCTTTCGTTATGGCATATTGGGGCATTCTGATGTCAATGTCGGTTATTCGTTATTGGCGATTTTGATATTTTGTGCGGTGTTTTATGGCGTGGCATATAAAATATTAAAAGACGGTAAAAGAATTCGGCTTTCTTAATTTAATATTAAATTTAAATTTGTAGGGGTGAATTGCAATTTGCCCACTATAATAAAAGATAAATCAAAAGGCAAACACAAATGAGTATTCACGGCGTACTAGGCGAAAGCACCACTTATTCAAAAACTTATGACCCCACCATTTTACATCCCATTTCTCGGCAAATCGGACGAGATGAGATTTTAAAAGATGTGGGATTTGATTTTAATAATTATCATGATGAATTAAAAAATGGCGTGGATATTTGGCAAGCCTTTGAATTGTCATGGCTAAATCCGATTGGCATTTCACAAGTGGCAATGGCTCGTTTTACCATTCCTGCCAATTCGCCAAATATCGTGGAATCCAAATCCTTAAAGCTATATCTGAATAGCTTAAACTTTACTAAATTTAGCAGTATTGATGAATTAAAAACCACTTTACAAAAAGATTTATCTATCTGCGTGGGTGCTGATGTGGGCGTGGAGATTATCGGATTAGATAGCGATGAATTAACCATTGCAAAACCAATCGGCATTTGTATTGATGATGTCTTAAATCATTTATCTGATGAGATTGTTTTAAGCGATGATATTGATAGCAAATTTTTAAAAAATGCCAAAAAAGGCGAACTGGCAACTTATCAATTTTATAGCAATCTGTTGCGTTCAAATTGCCCTGTTACCAATCAGCCTGACTGGGGGGTGGTGCAAATTGAAATGACGAGCGAATACGATTTGGATTTTGGCGAATTTTTAAAATATATTTTATCATTTAGACAGCACAATGGCTTTCATGAGCAATGCGTAGAGCGAATATTTGCCGACATGATGACGTATTTTAAGCCAGTCTCTTTAAAGGTGCTGGCGAATTATACAAGACGTGGCGGGATTGACATTAACCCTGTGCGGGTATTTAATACGGATAAAGGGCAAATTAAACGACTTATTCGTCAATAGCATAAATATAAATAAACCCTGCAATCACAGGGTTTATTTATTAGGGCGTGCCTGCCTTTGGTATTTGCAATTTTTCATGCAAAAATGGATTAAAACGTTAAATTTTCATCTTATTTTATAAAAATGTTATCAATGACAGGCACGCCCTAGCCAATCCCACGAGCCTTTAACAGAGCATCGTTTTTGGGTTTGCGACCCATAAACCGCTCAAACAATCTCATCGGCTCATCAGCACCGCCTTGGGACAAAATGGCATTGATAAAATCTTGTCCTGTTTGTTGGTTAAACAGCCCTTCATTCTCAAAGCGAGTAAAGGCATCGCTTGCCAACACTTCCGACCACAGATAGCTATAATACCCTGCCGAATAACCGCCTGAAAAAATGTGGTTAAAGCTGTGAGCCATACGCACCCAGTCAGGTTCGCCCAGTACCGAGACGTTTTGGCGAATGTCATCACGCAGGCGAGAAAGTGTTTTTTTGTCGCCTTGTTTATGTTCAACGTGCAAACGAAAATCAAATAGGGCGTACTCTAACTGGCGGACGATAGAAGTTGCCGATAGATGGTTTTTGGCGGTTTGCATTTTTTGAACCATGTCCATGGCAATAGGTTCGCCTGTCTCATAATGAGCCGAGATAAGGGCAAGCACGTCTTTATCCCACGTCCAGTTTTCTAGCATTTGGCTTGGGAACTCTACCGCATCTCTTGGCACACGAGTACCCGACAGGGCAAGCACGTCTACCTGCGTGAGCATATGATGTAAGCCATGCCCGAACTCATGAAACAGCGTTTCTACTTCGCTATGTAGTAGTAAGGCGGGTTTGTCCCCGGTTGCTCCGCCAAAGTTGCACACGAGCATGGAGACAGGTTTTTGGGTGTCGCCAGTGGATTTTTTAAAATGCCCAATCGCTGTGCTATGCCACGCACCACCATGCTTGTTTTCACGAGCAAATAAATCCAGATAAAATGATGCGATGTGTTTGCCGTCTTGATACAGCTCAAAAAAGCGAGTGTCGGGGTGGGGCAAGGATACGCCTGTTTTTTCACGCACGTCCACGCCAAACAGACGGCGAGTGACTTCAAACATGCCGTCTAACACTTTATCCACAGGGAAATATGCCCGTAAGGCTTCTTTGTCAATGTCATAAAGTGCTTGCTTTTGCTTTTCGGACAAATAGGCAAAATCCCACGGCTCAATCTTATCATCTTGACCTAGCACGCCAATATCACGTCCGTATTTTTGCAAATCCTGCATTTGTTTTTTGGCGGTGGGGCGAGTTTTGGCAAGCAAATCTTTTAAAAAGCCCAATACTTCATCGGTGTCTTTTGCCATGCGTTTGGCAAGCACATATTGGGCGTAGTTTTTGTAGCCGAGTAGCTGGGCAAGCTCAAGCCGCAAATCAATGAGTTCGTTGATAATAGGGGTGTTGTCCCATTTGTCGGCATTTTGACCTTTGTCGGACGCACGAGTGCGATAGGCTTCGTACATTTGTTTGCGTAGCTCTCTGTCATCGGCGTAGGTGGTGATTGTCAGATAGCTTGGCACGTCCAGCCCAAAACGGTAGCCTGTTTTGTCTTTGGATTTGGAGGATTGCTCTGCTTTTTGTAGGGCAATGCCGCTAAGCCCTGACAGCTTGGCTTTGTCATCAATGACAAGCTCCCAGCCCATGTCGGCATCTAGTACGTTGTTGCTAAATTGGGTGGATAGTTCGGATAAACGAGTGACCACTTGGGTATAACGTTCGGCTTTGTCGCCTGTCAATGCCACGCCCGAGAGTTTAAAATCCAGCAAGGCATCGTTTATCGCTTTTTGTTGGGCTTGGGTGTAGGTTTTAAACGCATCGCTTTTGGCAAGTTTTTTAAAGCCTTCATATAAAGGGCGATACATACCAAACCACGACTCATAGTCGCTTGTGCTTTTGGTGATGTCTTGATACACCGCTCGCAGGGCATCTGAGTTTTTGACCGAATGCAAGTGAGCGACCACGCCCCACACACGGTCTAGTTTGTTTTGAGCGTCTTCTATCGGGGCGTAGAAGTTATCCCATGTTATGCTCTTTTGGGTGCAGACACGCTTGACCACGTCTTTGTTGTGTTTTAATAAAAAGTCAATGGCAGGCGTGATGTGCGAAATCTCAACCGCCCCAAAGCTCGGCAAGCCGTCAAAATGCAGTAGGGGGTTGTCTTGTAAAGTGGTGGGTAAATCTAAGGGTAGGGGGTGTGCCATGCCAAACTTGGGTAGACTTAGGGTAAATAAACTACCGATTCCTAATTGTAAAAATTGACGGCGTTCCATGATGTCTCCTGATAAAAAAGCTTTATCTTACGCAAAGTGATTTAAAAAATCAAGAGCTGTTATGGATGAACATGAATGAAAAAAAGACAAACCGCATGGTCTGCCTTTTTAAAAGTCAAAGCAAGTATTAGAATTTTGCAAGCACTTCATCAAGCCCTAACAGCTCCTTATCATCACACCCACGCTTGGCGTATTCATATTTGCCATCGGCAAGGTTACGCTCGGACACCACGATACGATGAGGGACACCGATGAGCTCTAAGTCGGCAAATTTCACGCCCGCCCGCTCGTCTCTGTCGTCTAATAGGACGTTTACGCCTTTGGCTTTTAGGGTGCTATACAGCTCGTCCGCTTTGGCTTCTGCCGAGCCGTCTTTGGATTTCATGGGGACGACCGCCACATAGAATGGGGCGATATTATCGGCAGGGTCTGGCGTGTCCGCCCATAGACAGCCCTTATCATCATGGTTTTGTTCTAGGCTTGCCGAGATGATACGGCTAACCCCAATGCCATAACAGCCCATCATCAGCATAACAGGCTTGCCTTCTTTACCAAGGACGGTACAGCCCAAGGCGTGCGAATATTTATCGCCCAATTGAAAGATGTGTCCGACTTCAATGCCACGCTTGATTTGTAGTACGCCTTTACCGTCTGGGCTTGGGTCGCCGTCTACCACGTTGCGAATGTCGGCAACATCTGCATAGACCGCATCACGCTCCCAGTTCATGCCCGTGGTGTGTTTGTCGGCGATGTTCGCCCCACTCACAAAATCCGCCATGACGGATGCACTTCTGTCAGCGATGACAGGTATATCATATTTTGCCAAGTCTACACTGATATAGCCCTTAACGAGACCAGCTTCTTTTATCTCATCTTCGCTTGCCATTTTTAGCGGTGCTTTGATTTGGGGCAGTTTCTCGGCTTTTAGCTCGTTTAGGGTGTGGTTGCCACGCAAGACAAGGGCGACAAGTTTTGGCATATCAGGTGTATCTTCCGAGTACGAGCCTTTGACGATGAGCGTTTTTACCGTGCGTGTCAAGTCCATGCCCAAATGCTCCGCCACTTCTTCACAGGTTGGCATATTTGGCGTATCCACGTCCGTGCGTGGCTCACTTGGGGGCTGACGTGTGTCGTGGCAGACCGCTTCAGCAAGCTCCACGTTCGCCGAGTAGTCGGACTCACTGCTAAATGCAATGTCGTCTTCTCCACTGTCGGCTAATACATGAAATTCATGACTGGCAAATCCGCCAATAGACCCCGTGTCCGCTTGCACCGCCCTAAAATCAAGCCCCAAACGGGTAAAGATACGACTGTATGCTTCATAAAAGTCTTGATAAGTCTTGGCAAGGCTGTCTTTGTCGATATGAAAAGAATACGCATCTTTCATGGTAAATTCACGAGCTCTCATCACCCCAAAACGTGGGCGAATCTCATCACGAAACTTGGTTTGAATTTGATAATAAGTGGCAGGGAGCTGTTTGTAGCTTTTTAGCTCGCCACGAGCGATGTCGGTGATGACTTCTTCGTGGGTAGGCCCTAGTACAAAATCACGGCTATGACGGTCTTTAAAGCGAAGCAATTCCGCCCCATAGTCTTCCCAACGTCCCGACTCTTGCCATAGTTCGGCAGGTTGGGTGACAGGCATGAGCAACTCTTGGGCACCGATACGCTCCATTTCTTCACGGACGATTTTTTCCACTTGTTTTAGCACACGTAAGCCCGTTGGCATCCACACATACAAGCCTGAGGCAAGTTTGCGAATCAGACCTGCTTTTATCATAAGCTGGGCGGAGATGATGTCGGCATCGCTTGGGGTGTTGCGAAGGGTGGCTAGGGTAAATTGACTGGCTTTCATAAGATTCTCGGCAAGTTTGATTTTAAATTTGGTAAAAACATATTATATTAAAGTAAACTTTGGTAACAGTGCAAGTAATTTTTTTGATAAATGCTAAAATTGTCCCTATTATGGTATTAAATGAGTTGTTTTACGTCAATTTGCATTTTCAAAAGGAGAGTTATGACCACATCCACCCCACTTACTACCCCCAAAGTAAAAAAAGCCAATAAATTCACCTTATTTTGTATCGTGTCAGTCATGGCGATGATTGTGTTTTTGGCGGTTTTTTGGACGTTAAAATTGACTGAAGAGCCTGCCGTATCCGCCATTAGCCGAGACGGTGTTGTTACCGAAATCCAAAAAATGGCTCGCCTAAATACCGTTGCTTTTGGCGTGGACACGGTCATTACCGCCCAAAAAGAAGGCAATTGGTACAAGCTATGGCAGGACGAGCAAAAGGGGCTGTTTGTTGCTCGTGGGCGGGTTTTGGCAGGCGTGGATTTGGGTAAAATCACGGCGGACAACGTGCAAGTTACCTTTGATCCCCAGACCGACCCAAAAGTTGCCCCGCACGCCAACATCACGGTAACGCTCCCGCCATCGCAGGTGTTTGAGGTGTTCCTTGATGACATGCAGGTCTATGACTGGAAAACAGGGCTGTTTGGCGTGGTGGATAATGACCCTGAGATTTTAAATCAAGCCCAAATCTCTGCCAAAGCCGAAGTGCTAAAAAAAGCGTGTCAAGGCGACATCATGACCCTTGCCACCGATAACGCCACCGAACAAATCAAGGGTTTATTTGCCTTGACAGGGGCGACTGTGGTGGTCAATGGCGATGTGGGGGCGTGTAGGGTGTGAATTTGTATGTTTTTTAATCATTTAAATGTTAAATAATAACATTTCATCAAATTGATAAAATGGATAAACGTGTTCATAAAATCATCAATTTGCCCAAATAATACACAAAACATGCTTAATTTATACCCATAATATTTTTATGGGTATAAAAATATTGCTCAATGGTAAAATATTTTTACTGTTTGGTATAGCCGTAAACCAAATTATGTTATAAAATAGAATCAGCAAATTAATAACCTAAATTTGCTGATTTATCTTTAATTGTTTATTTAAAATGAATGTTTTGGTGTAGTCTCATGCTAAAATAACCGCTAAATGTGCCTAATTTTGTAAACTAATTACTTTATATTGATATTGGCATCATGAAGCGATTTCATTTTGGATAAAAATAAAGCACTTATTCTAACTGCCATACCAAATTTTTTAACACGATATTAGATAATGGTATTTTATTAAATTTTAAAATTTATTTAAAATCAACAATTATCACTGATGGTCGTATTAATTAAATGTGATATTGGGATAAAAGAAAAACATAAATCAAAAATTGATTTATGGCGTATCGGGTTGCTTGTAAAATTAAGCAGATACACTCTACAAAATGAAAAAGTACTACGGTTTCCGTTCATGGTGAGCTAAGTCGAACCATAACGGAAACCAACCCTTCGACAAGCTCAGGGCGAACGGTTTCCGTAGTAAAATTCAATTTTGTTGGCTGTATTTTCTTTGTCAAAAATATCAGGACGATGGCGTTAGGCAATTTAGACCAATAATCTCCAAACAATTGCTTTGGTTGAGAGTAAATCATGACGAGCACTGATAGCAAAAAAGCCATGCGTATTGCCATGGTTGGTGTTAGCCCTGCTGACCAAATTACTTTTAAAGGATATTTGCGCGTCCTATTGCGTTTGGATGTAGATTTGGATTGGGTGTCCGCTCAGATGGGTGAGGTTGATTTGTATGTCATTAATCAGGATTTTAAAAATTCTACCAGCGTGCAAAAACTAATAGAATTGCACCCACGCACACCCATCTTATACGTCAGTCGCAACCTGACAGGTAATGGTGGTATCGCTGGCGACTCACTGGTATTACCCCTAAAACAAATCAATGCCTTAAATGACTGGCTTCATGAAAAAGTGGATGTATTAAAGGGTCTGCCTTATCAAAAATCAAGCACGTCTGGTGAGCCTGACAAAACAAGCACCCGAACTAATCAGGAGAATCAAACCAGCCAGTCAGCCCAAACTGCTCACACAGCACAATCGCCACAGTCTACCACATCAAAGTTAGATGACGTGATAGACTTGATTAAGACGTTGCACGCTCGTCCTAAGTCCTTATTTGAGCTGACCCAAGATGGAGAGGTGTTGGCTGTTATTGATGGGGCACGCCAGCTGGTATGGCTAAAAAGTGCCAAAGTGGCAGACGTGACGACATGGCGACTGCGTGTGTATGGCGGTGTGGCAGGCGAGCCTAAGCAAGCCCTCGACATGAATCAGTGGCTGTATCAGATGGCATGGGCGAATGGTGAGAAGTTATTACCACTCATCGATGGCAATGCCCGCTATCAGCTTCGTTCATGGGCAAAGCCTGATAATAATGCCGACAGACGCATTATCTTGCGGACAATGGTCGCTTTAGAAGATACAGCACGCACGGTAGATGAGATTGTGGCACGCACGGGACTGGGTCGTCCTATCGTCCAAAAAGTGATTGTCTCGCTACTGCTTTCTCAGCATTTGATGGATGATAACTACCAAAACGTGAATGCGACCATCATGCAGACATCGACCGTGGCACCAGTGACAGTCACAGCGTCCGCACCTGTGAGCGAGCCTGAACCAAGACCTGAGCCAACAACCGCCGAACAACAAGAGAAAATCGGTTTCTTGTCACGTCTGCGTCGCAAACTGGGGCTGTGATGACACGTCCTAATTGCAATGTTTTTATTTTTATCATACAATAAATTTATCATTATTTACATTTTCATGTTATTTATATTTAATATATTGATAGTAGTCCAAAAAGTATGCTGA
>NZ_MUXV01000005.1:0-18536 GCF_002014975.1 Moraxella bovis | reverse complement strand
GTTTTCTTTGTAGCATACTTTTTTGAACCAGAGCCAATATATTTAATATAGTTATTTAGGTAGCACTTATGCAACGTCTTAAAATCGTATTTAGTGGTCCTATGGGTGCAGGTAAGACCCAGGCCATCTCTAGTCTCTCTGACATTCCTGTGGTCTCAACCGAGGTCATGAATACCGACCTTGATACCAACGCCAAGCTTTTGACCACAGTCGGCATGGACTATGGTGAGCTGACCATTGATGGTGGGGCAAGTATTGGTCTTTACGGCACTCCAGGACAGGAGCGTTTTAATTTTATCTGGCCCATTCTATCCCAAGGTGCTTTGGGCGTGGTGATTTTGATTGATCATTCGGCACCTGATTCTGTGGCAGATTTGGCACATTATTTAAAGACTTTTGATAGCATTTATGATGGTCGTATCGTGCTGGGTATCAGTCAAGTGGACAAAATGCCCGAGCGTGAATTCTCCATTTATCGTGATTATCTAGCGAGCATTGGGCGTAACTTACCACTATTCCCTGTGGACATGCGTAAACGTGAAGATGTCTTGTTGCTCGTTGAGAGTATCATCGCTAGCCTAGAACAGTCTGAGTAAATCACTTGACAACACTGACATACAAATAAACATCTTGGAGTAAAATAATGAGCCTTAGTCCTTTTAAATTGGATTCTAATCGTGTCAAGCCTGCTGAGCAATTTGTGACACTTTCAAAAGAAGTGCTTCATGAGTTGGTGTATTCTACCACAGGCGTAGATGGTGTATTACTGGCATCGACCGATGGTTTTGAAATATCATCTATCTTTCAAAAAAACTATGATGGCAATAAACTCTCAGCAGTGGGTTCATCCATCTTGGCACTGGTACAAGCCTTAACTGCCGAGGCTCAGCTGACTGGGTGTCGTTCGGTGATTCTGGATGCTGAAAATGGCAAAATTATGATTAGTGCCGTGCCAAATGTCAATCAGCCCATGATCTTGATTGTGGTCACCAAACAGCAGGTTCTACTCGGGCAAATCATGCACGCCATGAATAAAGCCACCACTCGTTTGGTGGAGCTTGACGGCCAGCATCACGGCAAATAAGCACATGAATCATCACTCAACAGTCCGATATCGGGCTGTTTTTTGTTTTTATAAATAAGATGATGATTGTAATGACTTTTATTATTGATTGATACATAAAAATGTATGAATTGTTAATTAGTGTTAGAATAATTTGGTTTTTTGGTATAAAATACACAATTTTAGTCGGCAATTGCTCAGACAGTTGTTAGTCTAATTGTAATTGGTACAGATATATACCAAATAAATATAAATGCACTTTAAAAATAATTATTTTAACAATTGTTTTTAATGCGACAAAATAATTTTTTAATTAAACATATTAAATATTTATGCATTAATGACAAGTTGATTTTTTTGATGCATGACAAGTGAAGGCAAGTTATGGGCGGTTTATTAGATTCACGATATAAAAGCCTGCTATTATCTTTGGCAGTCTTTTTGGCATTGGTGGCGGGCATTTTGGGGTTTAACTATCATGCTAACCAACAAGTTAACAAAATCTCTAACTTCTTTGATATATTCGGTTATCTAAGTGATGAGTATTATAATGTCAACTTATTAACCCAGCGATTGCAAGTTGCGACTGAAGAAGAGCGACCTGAGGCGATAGCGACACTAAGAAAAAGTGTGGATGCGGTTGATGAGTACATGCGTCTTTATGAGACAGGTGGCGAGTATCAAGTCGAAGACAGAACGGTGCCTGTCGAGGCACTCACGCATCCTGAGGATGTCCAAGCATTTAACGAGTTAAAAGCATGGTGGACGGATTATAAACAACGCCTAAATCCTGTGCTAGATGGTCAAGCAGACCTCAATCCTGTGGCAAGACATATTTTTGATGAGTTTGACGAAAACGTTTATGGTTCAGTTCTAGTGGTTTGGGACAATCAGACTGCTAGAGGTCTAAAATGGACGGCTCTTGCCAGAAACGTGATGATGGCAGGCTTTGTGCTGGCAGGTCTGTATTTTATTTGGTTTGTGTTTTATTTTTTAAAAAAACTGACCGCATCTGACCGTAACCTACAAATTGCCCGTCGTCAAACGACCAACATCTTAGATACAGTGCAAGAAGGTCTGTTTTTGATTGACAAAAACTTTGTCATCTCGGATGCTCACTCTAAGAATCTAGAAGTCATCTTGGGGCGTAAGGACATTGCAGGCATTACCTTGACCGAGCTGTTGCAAGGCATGGTAGGGCGTGATGATATTGAAGCAACCAAGCTGTTTGTTGAACAGCTTTATAATCCCTGGGTGGTATCAGAGTTGATTGGGGATTTGAACCCACTACGACAAATCAAAGTAAACGTCATGAACGAGCAGGGAGATACGGTGTTCAAATACCTGTCGTTTAGCTTCTTGCGTGTTCAAGAGAGCGAAAACGACGAAGTTGAAGAAATCTTTGTGAGCGTTGTTGATGTGACCGACTCGGTATTACTTGAAAAAACTTTGGAGAGTGAAAAGGCACAGCATGACCGTCAGATTGAGATGATTGGACACATCCTAAACGTCGATATCAACGTACTAAATCAATTCATCAATAACACTTATGAGCGTGTGAGTGAGATGAACGAGATTCTAAGAGTCGAAGGTCAGCTACATAACAAAGCCCAAGCCCTATTTAGAAAAATGCACAGTCTAAAAGGCGAAGCATCTGCCATTAAGATGGGTAGCTTTGTGCGTCTTGCCGAGCAAGGCGAAGAGAATCTGGTGCTAATTCGCAATCAAAACACGGTCTCAGGTCAGGACTTTTTGGGCTTTACGATTATTCTAAATGACATTTTGGATTTGAACCAATTTGTAGAAAAACTCTTGCAACGCATTAGCCGTGTGGCAAAAGAAATAGACAAAGATGATGTCGGGCAAAGCGTACAAAGTGTGATGATGCAGACAGATGACAAATCTGCCACTGTCGCCCCAAGTAGTCATTCGCTAGATTGGCAAAGCTACTTTGGTGATTATGCTCAGCAAATCGCCGAACGTCAAGGCAAAAAAGTTAAGGTAAACTTAACAGGTTTTGAAGATATTCAGATGACTGATAAGCTCAAAAAGTTCTGCCAAGATGTCGGCATTCAGCTACTTAAAAATGCCATCGCTCATGGCATTGAGACACCTGATGTGCGTGTGCAGGCAGGTAAAAGCGAAGTAGGTCAAATCAAGCTAATGCTTTTAAAATATGGCAGTCAGCTACGCATGAGTATCATCGATGATGGGGCAGGCGTGGATTTGCAAAAACTACGTCAAAAAGCCACTGAGATGAATCTTATGACTGCTGAACAAGCATCAAGCTTGCCCGACAGTCGTCTATACGCTATCATGTTCCGCTCAGGTGTCTCAACTGCCAATGGTGTCGATGAAGACAGTGGGCGTGGTGTGGGCATGGACATCGTGCGTGAGTGGGTCAAAGAAGTTAATGGTAAAATCAATGTCGAGAGTCAGCCAGGGCTAAATACAAAGATTGTCATCAACTTTGATGCACAGTAATATAAATAAAAACAGACCTGAGTGGGGCGTGCCTGCCTTTGATTTTAATGAGAATTTTATAATTCAAATCAATTTTTGCATGAAAATTGGCTAAATCTTGTGGCTTGAAGTCAAAAGCTTGTTTGATAGAATGACTATCAAACTTCACTTTTTTCTTGAAAAACGTGCGATTTTTCTCATTTTTCATTGCAAATACCAAAGGCGGACACGCCCCAGGTTTGTTTGTGATTTTTAGATTTTGGAGCAAAGAATGGCTTATCGTCTGATGATTGTTGATGATTCTAATATTATTCGTAACCGCATTGAGCGTTGTTTTGAGGGTAGTAGTATTGAGATTGTGGCGACCGCCAATAATGGCGTGGATGCCGTATTAAAATTTGATGAATTTCGTCCTGATTTTATTACCATGGACTTGACCATGCCACAGATGGGTGGACTTGAATGCATCAAGCGTATCGTGGGCAAAGGAACGGGCGTGAGTATTTTGGTTGTCTCGGCACTCTCTGATCGTATGACGGCATTACAAGCCTTGCAAGTCGGAGCAAGGGGTTTTATTTATAAGCCGTTTAATGACGAAGAGCTGATTGCAGGCATGCAACGCTTGATTGAACTTAGTGCCAAAGCTAAGAAATAAGTAGCCAGTTGTGAGTATTGGGGTCATTGTCGTTATCGTTGCTGTGCTGTTTGTGCTTGGCAACATCATGGGCTTAAAGCCAAAGATGAGTGAAGTGCGAGTGGGTGACATGCGAATGTTTGCCCGCAAGATAGACTTGCACCCCAAACTGGTTGCCATGCCCGATTGGCTAAGACAGCACAAAGAGAGCGGGCAGGACAAGCAGACAAATAATCACGGCATGATAGCCCAGTACACCGTCATTAATGACAGCTGGCAGTTGCTTGCCAAACGCTTGCTGTGGACGGGGGGCGACTGGCAAAACAAAGATGGCGTGCCTGTCAGTGTGGGTATACCCCCCGAGCCACTACTGCCCTATATCCAGGGACTGACCACCAAAGCCAACAGCGTAACCATTTACTGGTACGATGAAAAATACGCCAAAAGTTTTGCCATCAAAGACGAGCAAGCGATGTCAATCATGGAGCAGGATTTGCTCGCACTCAAAACCTTTTTGCAAAGCGTGCAAAACATCAATACCCCAAAGTCGTCCCGCTAAGCAACCACTTGTGTATAAAATTGTTAAAATATTTTACCAGACTATTGACAAAATGCCAAAGCCCCCTTATAAAGTGAACATTTTAACATTATAAGACAAATAGGCAACCCATGGCACTTCCCAAAAAACCCAGCACACGCACCAAAAATACCGTCAAAGCCACAAAAGCACCCACCAAAAAAACAACCAAAACTGCCAAGGATGACATGGCAGACACCCCCGTGTCGGGCAAAGGCAAAGCCCTAGTTATCGTGGAATCCCCCGCCAAAGCCAAAACCATTAACAAATATCTAGGCTCGGGCTATATCGTGCGGTCTAGTGTGGGTCATGTGCGTGATTTGCCTGTGTCGGGGACGGGCAAAGCCGAAAAAGCGGACGAGTCGGGACTGTCTCGTGAACAGAAGGCGTATAACGCTCTGGTTCGCCGTATGGGGGTCAATCCTGAGAACGACTGGCAGGCGGTCTATGAGATTTTGCCCAACAAAACCAAAGTTATCAAAGAGCTAAAAGCCCTTGCCAAAGACGCTGATACCATTTATCTGGCAACGGACTTGGATCGTGAAGGAGAGGCGATTGCATGGCATTTAAAGGAAGTCATTGGCGGCAGCGACAGTAAATACAGCCGTGTGGTGTTTAACGAGATTACCAAATCCGCCATTACCGAGGCCTTCAAGCACCCCAGTAGCTTAAATTATGACCGTGTGAACGCCCAGCAAGCTCGCCGTTTTCTTGACCGTGTGGTCGGTTTTATGGTGTCGCCTCTACTGTGGGCGAAGGTCGCTCGTGGCTTGTCGGCAGGGCGTGTGCAGTCGGTTGCCACTCGCCTTGTCGTGGAAAAAGAGCGTGAGATTCGTGCCTTTACGCCCACCGAATATTGGCAAATTCATGCCGATACAGTGAGCAGTTCAAAAGAAAATATTTATCTAGAAGCCGTCCGCCAAAATGGCAAAGAGTTAAGCCTTGTCAATGAACAAGAAGCGGTGGCGGTAGTTGATATTTTAAACAACAATCCCTTTATCGTGTCTGACCGTGAGCAAAAGCCCACCCAGTCCAAGCCGTCTGCTCCTTTTATCACGTCCACCCTACAGCAGTCGGCAAGCACACGCCTTGGCTTTAATGTCAAAAAAACGATGATGCTCGCCCAACGTCTGTACGAAGCAGGCTACATCACTTATATGCGTACCGACAGCACGTTTTTGAGTGCCGACGCTTTATCAAGTGTACGAGCGTACATTGAGACCAATTATGGCAGTCAATATTTGCCAAAATCGCCCAACGTCTATGGCAATAAACAAAACGCCCAAGAAGCCCACGAAGCCATTCGTCCGTCTGATGTGGCGGTGTTGTCGGCTCATCTAAAAGACATGGAGCGAGATGCCCAAAGGCTTTATGAGCTGATTTGGCGACAGTTTGTGGCGTGTCAAATGCCCCCTGCCCAGTACCTATCCATGACCTTGACCGTGTCGTCTGGCAATGTGGAATTAAAGGCAAAAGGGCGTGTCATGACCTTTGATGGCTACACCAAAGCCCAGCCCCCTACCAAAAGCGATGACGTGCTACTGCCTGATGTCAAAGTGGGCGAGAGTTTGACGGTAAACGAGATTATCCCAAGCCAGCATTTTACCAAACCGCCAGCCCGTTATACCGAAGCGAGCCTTGTTAAAGAGCTTGAAAAACGTGGTATCGGACGACCGTCCACCTATGCGTCTATCATCTCCACCATTCAAGAGCGTGGCTATGTCCGCACCGAAAACAAACGCCTATTTGCCGAAAAAATGGGCGACATTGTAACCGACCGCTTGACAGGCAGTTTTCCTGACCTTATGGACTACACTTTTACCGCCAATTTGGAGGATAAACTTGACCATGTGGCAGAAGGGGATGTGGATTATAAGGCGGTGCTTGATGAGTTTTACGGCGATTTTAAGGGCAAATTAGAAACCGCCAAAGCTAAAGACGGCATGAAACCCAACGACCCCACGGACGTGCCTGACGTGCATTGTGATTTGTGTGGTCGTCCCATGCAAATCCGTACAGGCGGTACGGGCGTGTTTTTGGGCTGTACAGGCTATAACTTACCGCCAAAAGAGCGGTGCAAGGGAACAAAAAATCT
This sequence comes from Moraxella bovis, assembly GCF_002014975.1. Lineage (GTDB taxonomy): Bacteria > Pseudomonadota > Gammaproteobacteria > Pseudomonadales > Moraxellaceae > Moraxella > Moraxella bovis. The sequence goes on along the minus strand of NZ_MUXV01000005.1, from coordinate 11,704 downwards.
CATGGCGGTGGAAGCCTTTGCCAATCAGACGGCAGACGATGAGTCGGACGAGGTTTTGTCGTTATTAGAAAAAAAGCGTTGCCCAAAATGCCACACGGCAATGGACGGCTATATCGTGGACGGTGGGTTGAAATTGCACGTTTGTGGTAATAACCCTGACTGCGATGGCTATTTGTTAGAAAAAGGCGTGTTTGACACCCACAAAGGCAATGACGCACCGACCATTGACTGCGACAAATGCGATGGGCAAATGGAGCTAAAAACAGGGCGGTTTGGGGCGTATTTTGCTTGCCAAAAATGCGACAACACCCGCAAAGTTCAAAAAGACGGACAACCTGCACCGCCACGCATGACGGCGATCCCCATGCCACATTTGCGTTCAGTGCGGTTTGATGACCATTATATCTTGCGTGAAGGGGCGGCAGGGCTGTTTTTGGCGGCGTCTAAATTCCCCAAAATCCGTGAAACTCGTCCGCCCAAAGTGGCAGAATTGCAAGCCATACAAGGCGAGCTTGACCCCAAATTCCACTATCTACTATCCGCCCCCACAACCGACAATGACGGCAACCCGACCATATTACGTTGGTCTCGCAAAAATGCCGAGCAATATGTCGGCTCAGAAAAGGACGGTAAGGCGACCAAGTTTGCGTTGGTGTGGAGAGGTGGGGCTTGGGTTGGTGAGTGATATGAAAAAGTTGGCGGTACTCATTGATGCAGATAATACATCTCACAAGACCATAGGGCTTGTGCTACAAGAGATTGCCAAATATGGCGTGCCAATCGTCAAGCGTGTCTATGGCGATTGGAGTAGCGAGATTAATGAAAACGGCAAGCCAACCAATCGCTTGCACGTTTGGCGTGATGTTTCGCTATCGCATGCCATTACACCCATTCAGCAGTTTGCCTACACCAAAGGCAAAGATGCCACGGACATGATGCTTATCATCAATGCCATGGATTTGCTGTATGGCAATCAATTAGATGGCTTTTGTATTATATCAAGCGACAGTGATTTTACTCCGCTTGCCAGCCGTATTCGTGAAAGTGGCTTGATGGTTTATGGATTTGGCAAAATCCAAACACCAAGTGCTTTTATCAATGCGTGCGACAAATTTATTTATATAGAAAATCTAACTCAAAGCTATGTGGAAAATGATACCAATGAAATACTTGATAATAAGGAAAATTCATCACTACTGATGGAAAAAAATAAAGCCATGAACAGTCAAAATAGGCTGTCAAAAGACAGCATTAAGCAATTATCTGATGATGTTATTCAAAAACCAACAATGCTCAGTCAACAGGTTGCAATAGATGAGCCAACCCTACAACTTATCTATAAATCTATTAAAGATATTGCAGATGACGATGGTTGGGCGAATTTATCTACGCTAGGCAATCACTTGGCAACCATTAAGCCTGATTTTGATACAAGAACTTATAGGCGTGCCAAGCTACCAGGATTATTGCAAGCATTAGATTTGTTTGAGATAAAACTAGAAGGTTCACAAAAATTTGTAAGGAAAAAACCCAGTTTCGCCAAGGTGCTAAAAATCGTTCATGATGTGATAATAGATTATCGTGGTTTAAATGAGTGGACTTCTATCAATCTTTTAGCAATTGAGATTGCTAAAAGAAACCCAGATTTTAATCCTAGAATTTTTGGCTATCAAAATATTCAAGAAATTATCAAAGCCATCGACAGTAAATATTTTGAATTAGATGCAGATAAAACACGAATTAAACTGTTGTCAATAAAAGAGAAATAAATGCAACAATATTACCTTGCATTTTTCCTAATTTTCTCGTACAATGGTTAAATAATTCTCAATTTGTTTTATTTTTAACCATGCTTTTAAGGAGCTATCCATGAGAAAATTTGCGTTTGCCCTAACGGCTGTTGCCCTTGTATTGACAGGCTGTAACAACACCAAAGCACTTAATGAAACTGCCAGTGCATCAGCGGTTATGGCATCAGAATATCAACCATTTACCAAGGCTTTCTTGTGCGATAACGGCATCGCACCATCTCTGTACTACCCTAACGACAGCCAAGCCCAGCTAACCTTAGAAGGCGTGACCACCACCTTAAATATCGCACCTTCAGCATCAGGCGAGCGTTATGTGACAGATGCTGGTATCTTCGGTCACGGCGGTGAATGGCACCAAAAGGGCGACATGGCGGTATTTAGCTACAAAGGCGTACATGGCAACCCTGCCCAAGTGAACTGCACCGCAGAATAATCAATAGCCTACCCACAAAACACCGCTTGGTCGGTGTTTTGTTTTGTCTTTTAAATAGGAAAATTATGACAAAGTTATTACGTTTGCTAAGTTTTTTGGAAGGGATATCTTTTATCCTACTTTTGGGGATTGCCATGCCCTTAAAATACATGATGAATAAGCCATTTTTGGTGCCGTATGCAGGTATGTTTCATGGCGTGATGTTTGTTGCTTTTATCGTGCTACTGCTTGTGGTGTGTCAGGTTAAGGGCTGGTCTTTGAAGGTATTTGTCATCGGGCTTGTGGCATCGATTTTACCGTTTGCCCCATTTTGGTTTGAGCGGTATATTCACAAGCTTGAATTGGCAGAAGATGAGCTGATGGCGGATGAGTGATAAAATAAAAAAGCCCTGACAAACATCAGGGCTTAAAATATGGCGGTGACGGAGAGATTCGAACTCTCGATACGCTATTAACGTATACACACTTTCCAGGCGTGCGCTTTCAACCACTCAGCCACGTCACCAATGGGGGCGAATTATAGCAGAGTTTTTTAAGTTTGTCATCTTTTTTATCGATTATTCGTGATAAACTTACAAAAATACCCATCGGCAGTTTGTCGCTTTTTATTTGTCAGTTTTGGCAAAATAAGGTAAAATATAAGCCATTTTGATTTAAGAGAAAGTCTGTGCCTAGCTTGCCTGATTCACTAAAAGATGTTTTAGCAGACAAAAACCTAGACATCCCCATGGCGACCGTCATTGCAGTGGCAGTGCATGCCTTTGTGATTTTTGGGGTGGGGTTTAGTGCAGGTATGTCACCCGATGAGATGGCGCAGGAAGTGGCAACGGTGCTAAGCGACAACAAAGAGAAAAACGAAGACGCACGCTTTGTGGCGAACGCCAGTCAAGAGGGGGGCGGAGAAGTACGTCAGCAGTTGCGTCAAGAGACGACCGAGATTAGTCCTGACACCAGTGATGACATGGAAGAGACCCAAGACATCATCAACCTACAAAAACAAAGCCGTCAGCAAGCCTACCAAGAAAGCTATCTTCGCACCACGCTGTCTGTGCGTTATGTCAATAGCCAAAATGACAATGACAGCGAGAAAAAGCAAGACAACCTAGAAGCCCAAGAAGAACGTATCCGCAAAAAAATCCGCACGCTAGAAGCTCAGCTGTCCCAAAAACAGCAGGTCTTTGCATCCAAATCTAACATTCATACGGTCAATAGCAATGCGACCACGCATGGGGTGGCGGCAGGATACTTGGAGAATTTTCGTCGCCATGTGGAGCGTATCGCCAACCAATATTATCCTAGTGAAGCACGTCGCAACAACATCATGGGCGATGTCCGTCTGATGGTGGTCATCTCGCCTGATGGCTATGTCAAAGCCATTCGCTTGCTTGAATCATCAGATTCTGCCATTTTGGATGAAGCTGCCAAGCAATCGGTACGCCAATCTGCTCCTTATGGGCATTTTGATGAAGAGATGGGCGAGCTTAGCGAGCTTAGAATCATTCGCACATGGCGATATAGTGATAAGATTGAAGTGACCAATTAATCAATGACCAATTAATAATTAATGTCCCCGACCATGACTGAAGATACCAAACAAACCTCATCACCGATTCTTGGTGAACTAAAAAACAGTGCCGAAGAGTCTGCCGAGCGCCTAGAAACCACAGCGTCAAGAACAGGCGAAGTGGTGGCGGAAACCACCCGAGAAGTCGTGACAGGTACGACCAGAACCGTAGAGACTGCCAGTGACTACACTTTGGAGCTGCTGGGCATTACGGTGGATACTCGCACACTTATCGCCAACTCTGCCGAATTTGCCGTCAAAGCGGTGCTTGCCATCATCATTTTTTATGTGGGCAAGTGGATTGGTAAACACATTGTTAATCTTGCCGAACGTGCCATGGTGCGTAGCTCGATGGACGGCACGGCGGTCAGTTTTCTAGGTAATTTACTTTATGGGGTCATCTTGGCAGCGGTCATCTTGGCATCCTTAAACCAGCTTGGCATCAGTACCACGTCTTTTGTGGCGGTACTTGGAGCCATGACAGTTGCCATTGGTGTGTCCTTAAAAGACCAAGTGTCTAACCTGGCGGCAGGCGTGTTGATTGTGGTATTCCATCCGTTTCGTCGTGGTGATTATGTAGAAGTGGGTGGGCAGACAGGCACGGTGCAGGAGATTACACTGGTAAATACTCGCATACGCACGCCTAATAACCATGAAGTCATCATTCCCAATGGCGATATCATGACATCGGCAAGTATCAACTATTCATCCCTGCCTAACCGCCGTATAGAAGTACCTGTTGGCATCGGTTATGACAGTGACATTAAGACCGCACGCCACATCATGATGCAGATAGCACAAAAGCATGAGTTGGTACTAAAAGACCCAGAGCCTATCGTGCGTGTTACCGAGCTTGCCGACAGTTCGGTAAATCTTATCATGTATGTATGGACAAATAATAATGACTGGTGGGCGGTGCAATGCGACCTGTTAGAGCGCATCAAATATGCCTTTGATGAAGCAGGCATTAACATTCCTTTTCCCATCCGCACACTACAAATTGATGGGCTTGATGACATGTTGATGGCTGCCAAAGGCATTGATAACCATGAAGTAAAGATGAAGTAAACGACAAAACAGCCCATGTTTATCTTAGTTTATTCATCAATTACACAAACCCAGTCCATAATTCAATGGGCATAAAGCAGAATAAATACAAATTGCAGGTGTTCTATGGGTCACCTGCAATTTGCGATAAAATAACCTGTAGCACCACTCATGCCCAGTGATTATCTCGGCTCATCTAAGCAACCATCTATTATAATGACTATCATCATGACTACCCCAAATTCTGTTCTTTTTGTTTGTCTTGGCAACATTTGCCGTAGCCCATCTGCCGAAGCCGTCATGACAGAACTTGCCAAAAATCAAGGGCTTACTATCCGCTTTGACTCGGCAGGTACGGCAAATTACCATACAGGCGAACGCCCCGACTCACGAGCGATAGACGTTGGCGTTACGCTTGATTTTGACTTGACTTCTTTTAGGGCAAGACAGTTATCTAAGCAGGATTTTTATGAGTTTGACATAATTTTTGCGATGGATAACAACAACTTAGCCAGCATCAAAAAGGTGATGCCGTCCGATGCTACCGCCCAAGTTGTGCTGTTTGATGACTTTACCAAACAAGAAGTTGCCGACCCGTATTATGGCGATATAAGGGACTTTCAGGCGATGTTTGGGCATATTGAGCGTGTCAGCCGTGCGTGGCTAGACCTTTGGCAAAGTACAAATCAGCACGGAAATCATCATGGCTAACATTCTAAATAACCACGACTTATCGCACAACAACACCATGGCTCTGTCCTGCACCGCTCGCCATGCGATGATGTTGGACGATATTGACACGCTTGGCGATGACATCACGACCGCCATAGCCTTTGCCAAACGCCACGATTTACCGCTATTTGTCCTATCCTACGGCAGTAACGTGATTTTGCCAAGTGTGCTAAACGCCCTTGTTTTATTGCCAAAAATACAAGGCATTGAGATTTTGCAAGAAGATAATGAGTGTGCAACCTTGCAAGTCGCTTGCGGAGAAAATTGGCACAATTTTATCAAAACTTGCCTAGATAAAGGCTATTTTGGGCTTGAAAATCTCGCCCTAATCCCCGGGCTTGTGGGGGCGTGTCCTGTACAAAATATCGGAGCCTATGGCGTGCAAGTCTCTGATTTTATTACAAAAGTCATCGCTTACGATTTGACAGACGGTCAAAAATGCGAGTTTGACAACACCGCTTGCAAGTTTGAGTATCGCCACAGTTTTTTTAAGAACAATGCAGGGCGGTATTTGATTAGCCATGTCGTATTTACCCTTCACAAACAGCCAAAAACCCTAACCAATTATGGTGATTTGGCAAGTTTGGCACAAGAACTTGCCAATAAAAACGGACGAGATACCCCCCACCCCATTGATGTATTTCATGCGGTCATTACCATTCGTAATAGCAAACTGCCAAACCCTGCCGTTTTGGCAAATTGTGGCTCGTTTTTTCAAAATCCGATTATCCCCATGAGCGAGTTTATCGCCCTAAAAGAGCAATTTGCCGACTTGCCAAGCTATCCTATCAATGACGATGCTATCAAAATCCCCGCAGGGTGGCTCATTGACAAGGCAGAGTTAAAGGGCAAGGGGGTTGCTCCAATTTTGACGCACGACAAGCAAGCTCTGGTGCTAACCAACCACGCCCCACACACCGCCACGCAAGACGACATTCGCACGGCTCAGGAATTTATCGTGCGGACAGTACAGGACAAATTTGGCGTAACCTTGGTGCGTGAGCCTGTGTGGGTGGATTGATGAGCTTAGGGCGGTGGATTTGGCGGACAGTCAAGGTGATGGCGGTGGTCGGTGGATTGACTGCCTTATCTATCTTTACACCCATTTTTGCCAATGTGGGGGTATTTGCCCTTGATGTGTTTAGCAAAATTACCCTAGACACCGCCCAAAATCCCACCGCTATGACGGTGCTGGGGGGCGGACTTACCAAAAAAGATGGCGTGATTGTGCTGAATCATTATAGCCAAAGCCGTGCTGACACCGTCATTACATTGTACGCACAAACGCCCCTGCCTATCATCACAAGCGGAGCTGAGTCGCCGTGGCTAAGAGAACACATAAAAACTGCCCACCCCGAAGCGGTCATCGTGAGCGATAATGCCAGTATGAACACCTGCGAGAACGCCACCTTTACCGCCAAACTCATGAGTCATCACGAACTGCCCAAAAGCATCTATCTCATCACTGACCGCTATCACATGGCACGGGCAAGACGACAATTTGCACGGGCAGGCATCGCTACCGCCCCACAACCTGCACCGCTTGCCGTACCGCTGACATGGGGCGACAGGGGTAATAACTGGACGCATTCACGGCGGACGATTTATGAGATGGTGGCGTTGGCACGGGACATATTTCGCCCGCAGGACAACTGCCGTACGGCGGATGAGATTAGCCTAGAAGAGATTAGCACGCCCAGACGTGAACCCAAAATATTTTTCTAAATCATACGCTTATTATTTTAAAAATATTTTTAAAAATTTACAAAAAAGGCTTGCATTATTTAAAAATTTAGCTATAATACGCACCCATGGAAGCTTGGCAGAGCGGTTGAATGCACCGGTCTTGAAAACCGGCGTGGGTTTGTAGCCCACCGAGAGTTCGAATCTCTCAGCTTCCGCCATTATTTAAAAACCGTCCTTAGGGGCGGTTTTTTGTGTTGATTGGGAAAAATTATGTTTGCTTATATTGCACAGGGCTTCTTGGTGTCGTTTGGGTTGATTGTGGCTATCGGAGCCCAAAACGCCCACGTCCTAAAACAAGGACTGCTAAAACAGCACATTTTTTGGGTGTGTTTGACCTGCTTTTTGTGTGATGCGGTGCTGATGAGTGCAGGCGTGTTGGGGTTTGTTGGCACGCTTATCGGACAGAGTAAGACCGCTTTGCTTATCCTTGCCGTGGTTGGCGTGCTGTTTTTGTTTTGGTATGGTTTGCGTGCGTTCAAATCAGCATGGCAGAGCGGGGCAAATCTGATGGTATCGGCTGAAAGTGATAAAGATGGCGGTGGCAAGAGCATCAAGCAGAGCGTGGGCATCACCTTGGCACTGACTCTGCTAAATCCACACGTCTATCTAGATACATTGGTGCTGGTCGGGAGTATCGCATCCCCTTTGACTGCTGACCAAAAGCAGTTGTTTTTGATGGGAGCGGTGGGAGCGTCCGGGGTGTGGTTTTTTGGCTTAGGTTATGGGGCAAGGCTATTAACCCCGTTATTTAGCAAACCCAAAACATGGCAAATATTAGATGCCATCATTGGCGTCATCATGTGGATGATTGCGTTGGGGCTGATAAAATATGCTTATGGGGTATGGGCGGGTTAAAATTATCATTATGTTTTAAAAATGTTTTAGAATAAAATCGCCTTTTAAATTAACCTACTCTACCAAACCTAATCACGCCATTTGGGATAAAGTCATTTATTTTTGGGCGGTTTTGGGCTAAAATGTGTGAAATTTTTCCCAAAAATCATCATGTCCCTTATCCGTAAACGCAAACTCACCAAAAACCAAACCCGCCAGATCCAAAAAAACCAAGAGACCATCATCGATGACGGCACTTTTGCCACAGGGGTGGTGGTGTCGCATTTTGGTAAGCAGTTAGACGTGCAAATCACTGCCTTGCCCGACATCATGCCACAGACGGCGTTGGCACTCGGGCAGATATGGCGGTGTCATGTTCGCACCAATCTGCCCATGCTGACCACAGGCGATACGGTCAAGTTTAGCATCGATGATGTTGCAGGCACAGGACGCATTGAACAGCTACTGCCACGCACGACCCTAATCACTCGCCCAGACCGTTATCATAAGGTCAAGCCTGTTGCCAGTAACGTGGCGATTTTGGCGATTATTTTTGCCCCCTTGCCAAAGCCTGCCACAGGGCTGATTGACCGTTATATTCTCGTGGCACGGCTGGCAGGCGTTACGCCCCTGCTTGTACTAAATAAGGCAGATTTGTTAGATGATCACCCCGATGTGGTGCAGATTTGTCAAGAATATCAAGCACTTGGAGGGCGATACGGTTTCGATGTTATCCAAAGTTCGAGTATGGATAGGACGGGGCTAGATACCCTGATATCGCACATCACAGGCAAACTTGCCATCTTTGCAGGGCAGTCAGGGGTGGGCAAATCAAGCCTAATCAACCAAATCCTGCCCCATGCCGAGCAGTCCACGAACATCATCTCGGTAGGCTCGCAGTTGGGTCAGCACACCACGACCACCAGTCGTCTGCTCGCCTATGACGTGGGCGATTTGACTCAAGGCGGGATTATTGACACCCCTGGCATTCGTGAGTATGGCATTTGGCATTTATCGGCAGATGACATTTTAAAGGGGTTTGATGAGTTAAATGACTTGCATGGGACGTGCCAATTTCGAGATTGTAGCCATGCTCCCAACGCCAAAGGCTGTGCGTTCTGGCAGGCGGTGACGGACGGGGCGGTGCTGTCTCGGCGTGTGGAGAGCTTTAATGAGCTGGTCGCAGAAGCCAAGCAAGGGGCAAGTGTGATAAAATAGCCCAAAATAAGTGCATTTATGACAAATAACAGGTATAATATCAGCTTTTGAAATTTTGGAGCAGTCATGGAGCGTTGGTTTGAGTTTATGGGCAATCACCCGTTTTTATTCGGGCTACTCTTTGTCCTTGCCATCATGTTTTTTAGTATTGAAAATAAACGTAGCGGTAAAAAAATCGCCCCCCAAGCGTTGGGGTTGCTGGTGAATAACGACAATGCGACATTGATTGACATTCGCCCTGCCAATAAATTTGCCACAGGGCACATCGCAGGCTCTCTCAATATTCCTTTTACCGAGCTAAAAAATCATCTGACCGAGCTACAAGCGATGACTACCCCTATTGTCTTTATCTGTGATATCGGCATGCAGGCGGGCATGGCGGTGCAACTGGTCGCCAAGCCCAATGCCATGCGACTAGAGGGGGGTATTGCCAATTATCAAGCACAAGGCTTGCCACTGGTCGGAGCGACAGACAAAAAAGGCAAAAAATAACCTGTTAGGATGTGTTAATACCAAGATGAGCGGTCTTGAAGTTATGCCAATCGCCCCCATTTAAGAATCTGTACATTTACCAAAAAGAGATAATATGAAACCTGTAACCATTTATGTCAAACAAACCTGCCCCTATTGCATTAACGCCAAGCGACTGCTAGAACACAAGGGCGTGATGTACACCGAGTTTGACGTTACCAAGATGAGTGAGACACAGCTTGAAGAAGTTGCCGTTAAGACCAATCATTACCGCACTGTGCCAAAGATTTTTATTGGCGACACCTTTATCGGCGGTTTTGATAATCTAAACAAACTAGACAGAGAAGGTAAACTTGACGAGATGTTAAGTGCCTAAATGGTTTAATTTAGTTTTAATGTAAGTTTAATTTTAAGTCAAAGGAGGCTATCATGGCTGACGAACAAACCGCCCCACAACTGGGTTTAGAGCGTATCTATGTCAAAGACATCTCACTTGAAGTTCCAAGTGCCGAAGTGTTCACCAAAGAGTGGCAACCTGAGTTGGACATCGGTCTGACCACCACCAGCTCTGACCTAGACGAAGACCACAAAGAAGTAGTATTGACCGTGAGCGTTACCGCCAAAAATGCAGGTAGTACCGCATTCATCGCTGAGGTACAACAAGCAGGTATTTTCTTGCTACGCAATATCCCAGAGGCGGACATGCCACATCTATTGAACGCCTACTGCCCGAACGTGCTGTTCCCTTATGCTCGTGAGGTCATCAGCGACATCATCGCTCGTGGTAGCTTCCCACAACTTCTGCTTGCTCCTGTCAATTTTGACCAAGCGTTCCTACAAAGCCAAGCCCAAGCCGAAGGCAATGCCTAATCGCTAGGCTATTTTATCATTTGATTGATAAAACAAAAACCCAAAAGCCTCATGCTTTTGGGTTTTTTTGTGCGTGATAATATCAAGCAACAATCTCTACCGCACCGTGGTCATCGCAGTGGTCGCCATGCTGATAGTGCAAACGTCCGTTCACGATATAGCAAATGTGGTCGCCATGTGGCACGGCTTCATGTCCACAGCCTTCGCCATGAACGTGACCCGTGCAGTGGTGAGCTTGGTTGCACTCGGCGGGGTTTTGTTCGCTGACTTCTAAGACGTGTTCGTCCACGTGGTCGCCATGCACATGGTGCAAATGTCCGTCATGTAGATAGTCCACGTGGTCGCCATGACGAATGGCGGTGTGTCCACAGCCTGTACCGTGAACGTGGTCGTGATTGGCGTGAATGGTGCAAGTCATGATGTGTTCCTTAAAATGAAAAATAAACGGTATTGATGATAATCAATGTCCATATTCTAAGCACATCATGCCACAAAGTAAAGGTTATAGAATTTCAAAAGGGTGAATTTTTGAGGTTTTTATAATAACTTTTCATGTATTTTTATTTTTAAAAATAAAAAAATTATAGTTCTGATAATTCCTCACCAATACTAACAAGTTTTTTTAAAACCTGAATATAATCCTCTTTTTGTTTTAACAATTCATCCCTGTGAGCGATGATTAAATTTAATTTTTCTATTTCTAGTTTTAATTTGTCAATTTCGGTTTGTAGTTTTTCGTTATTATTATAATAATTGTTATTGCCGTGATAATTTTCACCGATTTGATAGACCACGCTTTTGTTGTCTGTTTTTAGCAGTTTAAATAAATTCACCCCAAATAATTTAGCAATCTCGTCCAATCGCTCTAAGTTGGGCAAACTTTTGCCTGTCTCTATTTTGGCATAGCCTTGTCGTGTTAGCCCCAATTTTTCCGCCATTTGCTCTTGTGTCCACTGGCGGTGTATCAAGACACACCGT
>NZ_MUXV01000004.1 GCF_002014975.1 Moraxella bovis | reverse complement strand
GTGCCAGAGTAGACCATTCTACCACTCCACGAGTAGTGAGAACCGCAGATGTTGGATTTACCGCATGAAGTATCATTAACGCCCGCAGCGTAGGTGCTACAAGTAAAATAGCCCGGTGTGCTAGGATGATAGTAGCCAGAACTACCAATATAAACATCTGTTTTCTCTAAATAAGTGCCGTCTGGTCGTCTTGATTTTTTAAGTTTATTTTTCGATAAATATCCAGAAAATGCGTACTGACAAGCACTTTCTGCTGATGAGAATTTTTCGCCATCGAACCAGTATTCAAAAGGGTATGTTTGGGCTTGTGATGGGGTTGAGATTGTACCAGACACACTGCCTGCTATTGTTCCTGTACCTGTGCCAGTCGTGCTACCGCTACCGCTTGTGGGGTCGGGGATTTTTTCGGTTTTTATGCCCTCGTCCATAATCCATCCAATACCCTTCATCAAAGCACCAACAGCAATTTGGATACCGAGCCCTGCGGGGTTGGACGGTTTGACACCGCCAATCGGTTTTGGTATTGTTGCAGTTGTTGCGTGAGCAGGGGCGGTAAGCAAGAGCAATGAGAGGATTGCAAAAGCAATATGGGCGGATTTATTTTGGGACATGGTAAGTGACCTGACTGCCGTCTTGTAGCGTTTGGGTTGCTACGGGTTTATAGTCGTCGGGGTTAAAGTCGTTAGGGTTGGATACCCAGCCGAGCATGATTAACACTGTGTAGATGAGTGTGTAATAGGCAAAACTTGCAGGTAAGTATAAGAATAAGAATTTTAGGGGGGTCAT
>NZ_MUXV01000003.1 GCF_002014975.1 Moraxella bovis | reverse complement strand
GGCAATCAAGAAATTGGCAAAGCGGTAAATAATTCTCAATCAATCAATGACATCAAGCCATCAGGACAGATAACCAAAGAGCAGTTAAATAATGAACTCATGCCACAGCAGGTAGCGTTGGCAGGCGAGTGGACACCAGAGAAATGGGATTATTGGGTGGCGGTGGCACGCCGTGAGCATAAGCTCGATGCCGATGAATTGGCGATGGTGAGTCATGCGATGATGGCGGGGCAGATAGATGGCGACTGTCAGCTGTATGTGCCTGAGCATAATAAGCAGATTTTTTCAAGTTTTAAGAGCTTTGCCAAAAAATTTGGTCAAGATTTTGCAAATGGTCGCTTGTGTGATGAGATGCCACTGCTGTCCCAAAGCGAATTTGCTCATCTTGCCACGCCTGTACAAAAACAAAAACAGCGAGATGAGCAGGTATTAGCCATCGCCAGCAATCAGTTGTTAAACAGCCCTGTCTTACAAAGCCTGTATCGAGGCAACTTTATCAATGATGACAATGCCATCACGTCGGTGCGACTGACGTTAAATGAGTAGAAGTGAGCAGGGCGGTTGCTACACTTCATACACAAAAGCGTCTTTTAGCTGACTAAAATCATTCACACTTACCTGTAGGTCATGAATCAAACCGTCTTTTAACCCATAAATCCAGCCGTGTACGGACAGCTTTTGCCCCCTGTGCCATGCGTTTTGGACGATGGTGGTGTGGCAGACGTTGGTTACTTGGCGTTTGACATTAAGCTTGCACAAAAGGTCGGTTTGCTCATCGATGTTTAGGTTGTCAAATTTATCCAAATATTGATAATGAATACCTTTTAATGAGCGTAACCAATTATCAATCAGTCCAAACTCTTGGTGCGACAGTGCCGCACGCACTCCGCCACAGCCATAATGACCGCAGACGATGATATGCTCAACCTTTAACATGTCCACGGCGTATTGTAGGGCGGACAGTAGATTCATGTCGGTGGCAACGACCATGTTTGCCACATTGCGATGGACAAACAGCTCCCCTGGCATGAGCCCGACCACTTCATTGGCAGGGACACGACTGTCAGAACAGCCAATCCAAAAATAATTCGGCGACTGCTGACGGGCAAGACTGGGAAAATAATCAGGGTCACGAGCGGAGAGACTCTCTGCCCAAAAACGGTTGGATTCTAATAAGTCGGATAACATGATGGCTCCAAATGCATTAAACTATACTATTAAAATAGCACATTTATCAAGCGTTACCATACCAATAACCGCCAAAGTCAGTAGGTAAAAACTAGCCAAAAGGGGTAGGTTGCGGTTTTGGTCTGTGCTTTTGGAGAATATGGCAGGCAGGCAGGGCAGGGTATGATAATGCCACTTATTTTGTATAGCTGACATCATGAAATCTGCCGAACACACCAAAAAAGCCTACCTTGATATCCTACAAACACACCCTTTATTCGCTCTGCTGCCCCAATCTGAGACGGGGCAGGCGGTCAAAGATGAACTGCTTAGCCAAGTGGTAATTCATGAATACGCCAAGGGTGAGCTGATTTTCATTCAACATAGTGTGGTTGAAAATTTGTATTTTTTGCTAGATGGGCAGGTGATGTGTCATCGTGAACTGCCAAGCGGGCAGGCGTGCTTGATTGCCAGCTATCATGAGATGGGGCTGATTAACGAGAGCGTGCTGTGGGGTTTGGAGACAGATGATTATCCCAACTTTGGCACGGGCATTCATCGGGTTGGGCAGGTGGATGATGTGGATGGGAAAATCCCTAGCAAAGCCAATATCGCCACACGTCATTCCAAACTGCTCATCAAAGAGCGGGGTATTCATCAGCTGACCGCCACCGCCAAACAGCCGACCATTGTGGCGACGTTGCCAGTGCAGGCTTATTTTGAGAGCATTGCCAGCTTTGATTTGGGCAATCTCATCATGTGGTTTTGTGATACCATCAGCAAACGCATGTACTATCATCTCATCAGTAGCGACCTGCTTGCCTTTGTTCAAGCCAAATCCAAACTTAGCTACTATTTTCTTACTCATTATCCTGTGGGCGTACCGTTTGAGTTGCCGTTTAGCCAAAAACAGTTGGCAGGGCAGATTGGACTGCGTCCTGAGACACTCTCTCGCACCCTAAAAGAACTCATCAGTGCAGGACTTATCACTAAACGCAAGTCGCAATACTGCCTGATGGACGCCGAAGGGTTATTGGCACTCGTGAGCGAGTAGACTATTTATCCAAATGCCCGACCGCCCATACCGCCGCTTCGACACGAGTACGCAGACCGATTTTGGCTGGGATGTGCTTGACGTGGACTTTGACGGTGGATTCGGCAATGCCCAGTTTGTTGCCTATCATCTTATTACTCATGCCGTCTCGTATCATGTACAGCACTTGGAGTTCACGGTCGGTTAGGTCAAGATTGCTCTCAGGTTGGGCAGGTTTTCGCATGGCGGCTGCCAAAATAGGGGCAAGGGCAGGGCTGATGACAAGCTCGCCACGCAGGATACGGCGGATATTGCCAATAATCTCATCAGGCTCCATGTCTTTTAATAGATAGCCGTCCACGCCCAACGCTAGGGCATCTTGGACGTCTTTGATGTTGTCAGAGACGGTAAATAGTAGCACTTTGCCGTCAATTTGGCGTTCTCGGATGGCTTTTAGGGTTTCAAGTCCGTTCATCACGGGCATGTTGTGGTCTAGCACAATCAAATCCACGCTCTCATCTTGTAAAAAGCTCAACGCTTCAATGCCATGATTGGCTTCCCCTGCCACTTCAATATCCATCTCTAAGGATAATAAGTCCGCCACACCACGCCGTAACATGGGGTGGTCATCAACAATTAATAGGCGGGCAGGGCTGGTGGCGGTATAGATTTTTTGGCTCATGATAATATCTTTGGCTGGTTGGTTGGGTGAAATCGGTTAAGTTAAATAAATAATCGGTTTAATAAATGTGACAGAATACCCTATTATACCCCATTTATGACTCCGATGTTTTACCAAATTCATCATCGAGTTCATGGGTAAGCTCATAAGTGGCAGCACTGATTTGTTCGGCAGTCCATTCTTTGAGCTTAGGTTTGGGGCGTGGACTTTTTAGCTTTTTTAAGAAAAATTGGGGCAAAAAGCGAACGAACACTTCGGTGCCTGTGGGACGAGTTGGCTCGGTGCTAATCGTACCACCTAGACTCAACGCCCGCTCGCCCATGGTGCTAAGCCCGTAGTGTTCAGGTTTTTCTTTGTCACTTTGACGAATGCCAATGCCATCATCACTGATACGCAAGATGACTTCATAACTGATGCTGTCTTGGTAGAGCGTGATGTTAACGTTCTTGGCGTGGGCGTGCTTGTGGACGTTGGACAGGGCTTCTCGGGTGATTTGCAACAAATCCACCTGCTCGGACGCAGATAGGTTTAGGGTTAATACTTGGTTGTCAAAGTTGATGTTAAATCCGCCTTTGGCTTCAAACTCTTTGACCGTTATTTTTAAGGCGTCATTAAAATCGCCTCCATCCACTTTTAGGCGGAAGGTGTTTAATAAGTCCCGTAGCTGGACATAGGCGTGACTGGTGCCGTCATTTAGGTCGGTGCGGACTTTGTCTTGTTTTTGATGGATTTTTAGCAAAGTTTCTTTGTTTTGTAAGTTTGGCTCTTCGGCAAGCAGTTTTTTCTCTTGTTCGCCTAGGGTTTTTAGCATGGCGGACTGGATTTTTAGGTGCGACAACGTCTGGGCGATGGAGTCGTGCAATTCACGGGCAAAGGTGTTACGCTCTTCGGACAGCAGTAGCTCTTCGGCTTGCTTTTGGCGTTGGTTTGACATAAAGGTCAAGGCGATGAGCTGTGCCAGCATGCCAAGCAGGTCTTGCTCGGACAAGCCATTATCGTCGCTGATGTTCAGTAGGGCAATGCGGTTTTTTGCCACGGGGCTGACAGGCTCACGCACCAGTAGCTCACCCCAGTTGGTATCAGTGCTTTTGATGGGGATGATACGGGTGTGCGTGTCGGTTTTTAGGTCGCAATACTCGCAGTCGTCAGGCGTACAAAAGTCATGATGTTTACGCTCCGATAGGCTCATGATGACATTATTTTCAAAATTTTGCCCATGAATGCACAGCGACAGCTCCGTGTTGGGCAGTAGGCGGGCGAAATTTTGAATGAGTTCATGAAGCTCTTCGGTGTTGAGATGGTGCGTGGTGGCGATTTTCTCAGCAAAATGGTACAGGCTGTATAGAGCCTTGTTGCTTTGGGTGAGATGGTGTGTTTTGCGTTTGACTTCGGCTTCAAGCTCGGCTTGGTGGTTTTTGATGAGCGTCAGCATGGCAAAAAACGCGTCCGACAGCTCGTTTAGCTCTTGATAGCCTTTGATGTCCATCTTGCCCGCTTGCATGTCAAGCGATTTGCCTTGCCTAAAATGCCGAGCAGTGGCAGTTAGGTTTTTTAGGGGGGCTAAAGCATTGCGGTGTAGCTCCCACATGCCGACCAACATTACAAAGGTGATGAGTAGTAGCGAGATGATTTGGACGTGCTGTTGGTGTTCTTGGCGGTACTCGTTGCGTTTGCCGATAGCGTCCACCAGATGATTGACATCATCCAAAAATACCAAAAAATGCTGATAAAATGCCGTGCTGTCGCTTTGTTCTAAATTTGGTAGTAAGGTGTGTTCCCAATCATGGCGGATTTTGGTGAGAGCCTTATCAATGTCGCCATGTTTATTGCTGTTCTTGGCTTGGTATAGGCTTAGTTTGTCAAGACGGGCGGTCATGTCGTCTGCCAAGATGGGGTTTGGCGTGTGGGGTGAATTTGGGTTTGCCGACAGTGCCAACTCATGATTGATGCGGTAGGTTGCCATACGGATGGAACCTGCGTCATTGATCGCTTGGGCGTCCTTTTCGGCGGTATTGGCAAGATAAAAACTGTATGTGGAAGCGGTCAAAATCGTACAAAAAATAAACGCCACCGCCAAGCCTGCACGCCGTGTCATGGAATGCCCGACTGTGGTCGGACTTATCCAATGGGCAAATTGTTTTAATAAGGCAAGTGGCACGAGCTATACTCCCAAAAAGTTCATGACTAAAAATAATGAATGATTTTTAGTAAAATTGATCAGCTACTTTTTATAAGTAATTGAAAAAAAGGTATTTTATAAGCGATAAACCCAGATTAAGCCATACTACCAAAGAAGTAGTTGGCTATCATATAAAAATTTTGCCAATAAAAACTTGATTATAATCAAGGATTTTTTAATAAAATTTCACTATGATAACAACAATATTGAAACATCTCTTTAACAAACTTGGCGATGGTAGGTAGGACAACTTTATCATTAGCCATGCCAATTATACCTTAATTAAGGGGGGATTATGGCAACCGAAAAATCAAAACAACTGCTGGTCTTGATATCATCAACCATCGCATTTACCGTCTGCTTTATGATTTGGATGATGTTTGCGGTGCTTGGCATTCCAATCCAAAACGCACTTGACTTATCCGAAACCCAATTTGGACTACTCGCCGCCACGCCTGTCTTGACAGGCTCGCTTGTTCGCTTACCGCTTGGTATGATGACGGACAAATATGGTGGTCGCATTGTGTTTTTTGCTCTGATGATAGCGTGTGTGGTGCCGATATTTTTGATGAGCTATGCCAATGCTTATTGGCAGTTTTTGGTACTGGGTCTGTTTGCAGGGCTGGCAGGCGGGTCGTTCTCGGTGGGGATTGCCTATGTTGCCAAATGGTTTGAAGCGGAGCGTCAAGGCTTTGCCATGGGTGTGTTTGGGGCAGGTAATGCAGGCTCGGCACTGACCAAGATGGTAGGCCCTGCGATTATTGTTTACGGTGGCTGGCAGTTTTTACCAAAGGTGTATGCAGGCATTATGCTCATTACTGCCATCGGCTTTTGGTTTATGTCGTTTGACAAAAAAGAACACCGCTCGGCAAGTAACGCCAGTTTCGCCAGTCAATTGGCGGTACTAAAAGACCCCAATGTGTGGCGTTATAGTCAGTATTATTCTATTGTCTTTGGCGGTTATGTCGCCCTTGCCTTGTGGATGACCAAATACTATGTCAATGAGTATGGATTTAGCCTACAAACGGCAGCGTTTTTGGCGGCGTGTTTTAGTCTACCAGGGGGCGTTTTGCGTGCGCTCGGTGGGTGGCTGTCGGACAAATACTCAGCCCATACCGTAACTTGGTGGGTGCTTTGGGCGTCATTTTTGTTCTTGTTTGTTTTGTCTTACCCACAAACAAGCCTTGTGGTGCAAACGGTGGACGGTGAGCGGGCATTTCATATCGGACTAAATTCTACTATCTTTACCATCTTGATTTTCTTATTGGGCATTGCCTTTGCCATCGGTAAAGCGTCCGTGTTCAAATACCTGTCGGACGAATACAAAGACAACATGGGGGCAGTCTCTGGCGTGGTTGGTCTGGCAGGGGGCTTGGGCGGATTTATCCTACCCATCATGTTTGGGGCGGCGGTGGATATAACAGGCGTACGCTCATCGGCATTTATGATTATGTTTGGCGTGGTGTGGGTGAGCCTTGTGTGGATTTATATCTCAGAAGTCAAACCAAAAATGGAAGAAGGTCATCAGGCGATGTTAAAGATGAAAAATAAATCATAAAACATCGGCTAATAACCAACCATAAAATCAGGCGGTCTTGTGATGGGTCGCCTGATTTTTGTTTGTGTTTTGGATGGGGGTTTGGTATGATGGCACCAAGTATCAATGAACTTGGCAAGATTGAAATTAAGGCGGTATCAATCATGCCCTAACAGGAAAACCCCATGCTCACTCTTCATCATCTTAACCAATCTCGCTCGTTTCGTATTTTGTGGCTATTGTGCGAACTAAACGCCTTATATGGCACGCCCTTTCGTGTCATCAAACACAACCGCACCAAAAGCCACCTTGCCCCAAAAGAGCTAACAGAAATTCACCCCATGGGTAAAGCCCCGATTTTGGTGGATGAAACCCGTGGGCGGACGCTTGCCGAGTCGGGCTTTATCATTGAATATTTATTGCGATATTATGACACGGACGGCAAATTATCGCCCGCTGATGAGGCGTGGGAGAACTATACGTTTTGGTTGCATTTTGCCGAAAGCTCGCTCATGCCTAACTTGGTCATGCGATTGGTATTTGCTAAAATCGTACAAAAGTCGCCATTTTTTATCCGTCCTATCATCAGGGGTGTACAAAAGGGCGTTGAGAAGTCTTTTATCTCGCCTAATGTAGATAAGGCATTAGCCTTGCTTAACGAGCATTTGGCAAGTCGGCATTATCTGTCAGGGGCAGGGCAGGGGGTGTTTGGTGCTGTGGATGTTCATCTGCATTTTGGCATTGCTCAGATGAAAAAATCGGGTGGGTTGTCTGATAAATGGATGCATGTCCATAACTGGCTAGCATACTGTGAATCTCGCCCCAGTTTTGAGATGGCACAAAGTTATGAGTAGTAAGCCCTACTCATCTTTTAATGAAAATTCTTCGGTATATAAGCTCCAATTAAGCTTGGTGCGACAGGCTTGATAAAAATCCACGTCCAAGGGGTGCAGTAGGATTAGGGATTTGTCGTGCTTGGTAATGAGTAGGGTTTGGTCGTTGTCTAGCGGTACGCTTGCTTCGCCGTCAGAGCTGACCATGGGCTGAGTGCGGTTGTCTTTGTGGATTTTGATGGTGATTTTACTGGTGCCTGCAACCACGATGGGGCGACTAGACAGCGTGTGCGGGTGCATGGGAGCCAGACAAATGGCATCTAGGCTTGGATGAATGATAGGGCCTCCTGCTGAGAGCGAATAGGCGGTAGAACCTGTTGGGGTTGCCACAATCAGCCCATCAGCATGCTGACGATAGACGTCAATGTCATCAATTTGCAGTTTAAAATCAATGGTATGCACCGATTTACCTGCGTGTAGCACCACGTCATTTAGGGCATAGCTTTCATGAAACACTTGCGTGTTGCCGTCATCATCTCGCCCGAGCACCTGCATTTTTAACAAAAAACGCTCATCGGTATGATACTCGCCAGCAAAGACTTCTGATAGCTCGGTCTCCAAACGCTCAGGGTTGATGTCCGCCAAGAACCCCAGTCGCCCACGATTGACCCCGAGTACTGGCACGCCCGTTCCCGCCAAGAGAGAACCTGCCTGCAAGATAGAGCCGTCGCCACCGACCACCATGACCAAATCACAATGCCCGCCCATGCGACCACGTGGCACGATTTTGATGGGGCTGTCATCTCTGTCAAAATCGATGTGTATGCCGTCAATGCTGGCGGTACTGGTGTCAATGGTGATTTCTAGCCCCCACCCTGACAGCAGGTTAATGAGTTCATTTAATGTGGCGGTAATGCTTTTTTTGCCAGCACGCCCCATGAGTCCAATGCGTTTAAAATGGCTCTTTTGGATATTAAAAGATGTCGGTGAAATGGCGGTCTCGGTCATGAAGGCTGATTGTCTTTAAAAAATAAAAAGTATATGATAACCAAACTCCGCCCAGACTACAAGTAAAAACCCATAAAGCTTGTAAATGATGCTACCATCCCCATTAATCAAAAAAATACCCATGTTGAGTTATCAAAACAGTAAAAATACTTGATTTTTAAAAGTAAATATAGTATAAAACACCAAATTGTTTTAATTCTCAATTTATCAATCTATTCTTAATTTTATATAAGGAAAATTATGGCAAACCCTATTGTTAGTCGTACCGAACTACTGGCAGGTGATGTACCGATGACGGTCAATGGTGTGGTCAAAAAGACCGCTCTGCTACTTGGCATTTCTGCTGTTTCGGGCTTTGGAATGTTTTTCTTTGCTTTGATGAGTGGCATGTCATCAGGGGTATTAATGGGCTTGGCAGTGGTTGCCATGCTGGTTACCATGGGTCTAGGTCTCGCCACTGCCTTTAAGCCACATCTGGCCAAAACACTTGCTGTGCCTTATGCTCTGCTAGAAGGCGTGTTTATCGGTGTTGCCTCTGCTTTTGCCTTTTATAAAGCCCCAAGCGTGCCACTGCTTGCCTTATCAGCAACTTTTGTTACTGGGGCGGTCATGCTGACCCTTTATACTACGGGCATCATTAAAGTGACCGAAAAATTCCGCTCATTGGTGGTATCTGCCTCTATCGCCATCATGATTGTTTATGCCATTCAGTGGATTATGTCGCTGGTGTTTGGTAGCTCGATCCCACATCTGTTCGGTGGCGGTATGATTGCCATTGGGTTTAGTGTTTTTACCACGCTCATCGCTTCTTTCTTTTTGTTAATTGATTTTAAAAACATCGAAGATGGTGCCATGTATGGCGTGAACAAAGAGTTTGAATGGGTCTATGGCATTGGCGTGTTAGCAACGCTGGTGTGGATGTACGTTGAATTCTTACGCTTGATTGGTTATTTGCAAGAATAATGCTCTGCCAAAACAACAAAAAACGCTCTGATGTCAGGGCGTTTTCTTATGGGCAGTTTTGATGAGAAATAATTAACACTTCCCCAATTATTTGTTATAATTTACTTCAATCTCAACTTAAAATTACAACTTATTGATTTTTTGATGATTATTTTCGGGTTGTGGGGGCGAATTGCAATTTGTCCTTGATAAATCAATTACTTATACAAAGTTGAGAATGGGGTATAATTTGCCAATTTTAATAAAGCATGGGTTTATAATAATGACTTCTCGTATGTTGATTATGGTGGGGCTAGGCACTGTTTTGCTAGGCTGTCAATCATTGCCATCCACACCGCACCTTCCTAAAAGCACCGAGCTGACCGAGCGGGTGCATTTGGCACATGAAGCGTTACTTGCCAAGCGCTTGAATAATCAAAGCAATCACAGTCAGGCTTATCTCAACCAGCGAGATGATGACCCAGATGCAGGTTTTTTGGGCAAAGAAATCAATCGGCAGACAGATGCTCCGTCTCAAGAAGAGTTGTCTTTGAGTACCATCATTGATGAGCAGACAGAATACCACCCCACGCTATCGGGATATTATCCCATCACCACAGGAGCGAATGCGTTTGCATCGCGCAGTATTTTATCTGACATGGCAACTCACACCATTGATGTACAGTACTATATCTGGCATGATGACGAAGCGGGATTTTTGATGCTAAAGGACTTGTGGCAAGCGGCAGAGCGAGGTGTGCTTGTTCGCTTGCTTTTGGATGATTTTAATGGCAATCCTAGGCTTGATGAACAGCTTGCCTTGTTTGCTAAGCACCCTAACATTGCTGTGCGTGTGGTAAACCCCTTTACCTATCGCTGTTATAAATTCATGAATTATCTGACATCGCCTGTGCGTATTAACGTGCGTATGCACAACAAAAGCATGACTTTTGATAATCACATCAGCATCATCGGTGGGCGTAATATCGGCAATGAGTACCTAAACAACCATCAAAACAACCACTTTGCTGATCTAGATGTTCTGCTTATCGGCGAAGTGGTGGGCGACATTACCAAAAGTTTTGATGAATACTGGCAATCGCCAACGGCTTATGATATTGAGACACTAGTATCAACAGACAAAAAGCGACCCCACCAGTCGGCGATGGCGGTATTTAGTAAGGATAACGACGATGGCTTAAATGCCACTAAAAATGAGCGAGCCTTGCGTACCTACCGCAGTGCCGTGGCGAGCAGTACCATTGGCAAGGATTTGCTCAATAAAAATGTACCATTTCGCTGGGTTGATATGAAATTTTTGGCGGATGATGTGGCAAAGCTCAACACTAAAGTCAAAAATGAAAATCCCAAAGACGGTCACCTGGTCAGTAAACTTCGCCATGAACTCGGTCGCCCCAAAGAACGCCTAAGCATCATCTCATCGTATTTTGTTCCCACCAAGGACGGTGTGCGTACACTGACCACCCTTGCCAAAGATGGTGTAGACGTGAGTATACTGACCAACTCATTTGATGCCACTGACGTGGGCGCGGTGCATTCAGGATATGGGCATTGGCGTCAGGAGTTGTTGTCAGCAGGCGTGAAGATTTATGAGTTAAAATCCACGGCTAAAAACACCAAAGAAGATGAAAATAAACTATGGCGTACCAAACGCATGACCACCACCAGTCTGCACGCCAAAGCCTTTGCTGTGGATAATCATAAAGTGTTTATCGGTTCGTATAATATTGACCCACGTTCGGCAAACATCAACACCGAGCTTGGTGTGATGATTTATGATGAAGAGCTGGCGTATCAGCTTCACAATGCTCTAAATAATGCTGGCGACCAAGAAAATTCGGTCATTTTAAACCAAGTTTATGAAGTGCGTTTGGTGAATGGGGAGCTTCAGTGGCGAACCTTAGAACAGGGGCAAGAAGTGATTTTTGATAAAGAGCCACACATGAACACCCCTGAGCGTATTGGTGTATCATTCATGAGTTGGCTGCCGATAGATTGGCTATTGTGATTGCTTATGTCTAGGGCGTGCCTGCCATTGATAACATGTTTGCAAAATACGATGAAAATTTGACAATTTTAAGCAATTCTTGCAGGAAAAACGTGCGATTTTTATCATTTTATTGCAAATACCAAAAACAGGCACGTCCTAGATGGCTGAATGTTAATTTTAACAAAATACATAAAAATTGTTGCTATTTTAAGCAGTTTTTAGTACATTATACAAAAATAGTACACAAATATTTACAATGCCACAAGCTACCTTATCCTCTCATCATATCCGCCTGATTGCCACGGTCGCTTCGGTGACCATGTTGGCATTTTTTGATTATGCCTTGGTGTTTTATCTCAAAGAGGTGATTGCTGACAATTTCTTTGGCGGGCGTGAAGTGATGTGGTTGTATTCGATGCAGGCGGTGGGACTGTTTTTAGGGGCATATATCGCCCACCCTATTGGCGGGTTTTTATTGGGACAATATGGTGATGCCAACGGCAGGCGAGCGGTCTTATTCTTGAGCTTACTGGGCTTGACTGTGTTTACTTTTATCATTGCAGTACTGCCAACCTATCATCATTTGGGGGTGCTTGCTCCGATTTTATTTATCGTTGCTCGCTTTGGGCAGGGGTTGGCTTACGGGGGTCAGATTCCGTCTGCCTTGGTGCTACTTACTGAACAGTTGCCCATGAGACGAGTGGGGCTTGGGTGCAGTTTTGTTGTGGTGGGTGTTTTGATCGGGGTGCTTTTGGTGAGTCTGCTGTCCAGTTTTTTGGCAAACATTCTAAGTTATGCAGACATGCTCAGCTATGGGTGGCGGATCCCTTTTGTCATTGGTGGTGTGCTGTCAGCATCATTGCTGTTGTCGCTACACACTTTAAAAGAAACCTCCATCGATGTGCAGACCAAAGACCGCCATGCTGAAGCTGGACATACGCTCAGTGCCATGAGTTTTGATGGATTAACTAAGACTCAAATCCAAGACTTAGCAGATGCTAATATTTTTCATGATGACAAACCCCAATCCATCCAAAAATCATCTTTAGTTCAAATCATCACCAAAAATCGCCCATCCAGTCTTATCCCTGCTGTACTAATATCATGGATTATGCTGAGTGTCTTTATTGTCATTGCCATAATAATGCCGATGCTACTTAACATTAGCTTTGCGGTGTCGGAGAGTATTTTGGTATTCGGATCGGGTCTTGCGGTCTTTTTTATGATGATTGGCTGTGCGTTTTATGGCTATTTGATGGATAGGGTGAATGTAGGTAAAGTGATGATTTTCGGCGGTATATTCTTTATCGTTAACACATCACTGTTTTTTGTCCAGTTGGGGTTTGGTAGTGATTTGATGCTACTGTGGTTTGCTCTGCTTGGTTTTTCAGGGGGTATGATTGCCACGCTGCCTGTGGTCTTGGTGCGACTGTTCCCCAGTAAAATCCGCCTAACCAGCATTGCCTTAACTTATAATGTCACTTATGCATTGGTGGCAGGTGGTGTGCCGTCACTGTTGGCATTTGCCACGTTTCATCTACCACTTGCCCCTGCTTTATATCTCTTATGGGTGGGACTTCTGACGATATTTTTAAGTTTTTATATCTATTATCTGCCCAGAAGCGAGCGAGACATCGCCAGATAATCATGTGGCAGTCATGTGACAGTCATGTAGCTTTATCCATCACAAACTCCACAAACACCCGCACAATCGCAGACGGATAACGCTTTGAAGCATAGAGCATAAACAAATCGGCCCTGGCCCAAAAAGTATGCTACAC
>NZ_MUXV01000002.1:147344-186296 GCF_002014975.1 Moraxella bovis | reverse complement strand
TTTTAGTTTAACAATGCCAATTATTAAAAATCATCATCGCTATAAACAGCAGGAGTGATGAGTGTCTTTTGAAAACTTACCCTTGCCGATAGGCGTGCTTGATATGCCAGTAGTGGTTTACACAGTTTGGTAGGTAAATGAATGCCTAGCATTGGTAAACGGTGCAAAAGTGGTAATAATAACACATCACACAGCCCAAACTCATCTTGCATAAAATAGTCATGACGAGCAAATAGGGGTGATAGAGTGATGAGTGAATCGGTCAAGGTTTTTTTGGCGTGGGTCGCTTCTGCTGGATTAAAGCTGTCAGGATGAGTCATCAAAATCCGCCCAAGCGAGAGCCAGTCTTGACGCAGTCGCCAAGCCAACTGACGCACTTTTGCCCGCTCTTTGGGGGTGGGTGGTAGGAGTTTATTGGCACCGTGCCGTTCTTCTAGATATTCAAAGATCACCATCAGCTCATATAATGCCAAATCCCGCCCCACAAGTACAGGTAGGGTGTTGTAAGGGTTTAGCTCGGCAAGATATTCGGGTCGCTCATCAGGGAGGTAGGCGAATTGATGATTCACGCCTTTTTCTTCTAGCAAAAACCGCACCACATGACTGTCATAGCCATCGTCACCATAGAGTAGGAACTGGGTGGGTAAAAGATGAGAAAAATCTGCCATGATATGAATGAGTCTGTTTTTGGGTGTTAAGTGTAACAAAAATTTTGGTAAAAGTGTGTAAATTTTGTCAATAAAAAAGACCGATGTGTATCGGTCTTTTTGGTCGGTGCTGGCTTATTTGACGTCTTTCCAGAATTCTTTGTTAAGTAGATATACTGGAATAAGTAGCACAAGTAAGAACAATAGTACGAATGCACCATAGACTTTACGTTCATGACGGACAGGCTCTGCCATCCATGCCATGAAGTTCACTAGGTCGCCCACACGAGCTTCATACTCTTCTTTACCAAGCTCTTTTTGCATGTTGTGTAGCACATGGGGCATGGCAGCATTGGCAAGCACTAGGTTGTTAGAACCCCAAGGACGGCTCGGGTCTTCGTAGAATGACAGTAGGTAAGTATACACCCAGTCATCGCCACGCAGACGAGTTTCTAGCGATAAATCTGGCGGTGCAGCACCAAACCATAGAGCCTGAGTATCAAGGTCAATCTTAGCAGTAATATGGTCACCGATTTGGTCGGTGGTTACCATGAGGTATTTTTCCATAAGCTCTGGTGGGATTTCCAAGTCCTTGGCAATGCGTGAATGACGCACATACTGGGCTGAGTGACAGCCCACACAGTGGTTCATAAACGTCTGAGCACCGCGTTGTAGCGAGCCTTTATTGGTTAGGTCAATGGGGGCTTTGCTACATTCTAGGGTAACTTTGGTGCCATCGGCTTCGGTGAACTCACCACAGCCGTGACCGCCTGCCGCTAGGGCAGAAGATGTTGCCATCATGCCACCTGCAAGCAGGAGACCAGCACCAAGCGATTTTAGAGTAAATGCTTTCATTAGTGACCTCCTCCTGTAACACGTTCTGGCGGTTGCTTGCATGTTTCCATAGACGTGTAGAACGGCATGAGAATGAAGTACAAGAAGTATAAAATAGTACAAATACGAGCAACTAGCGTACCTGTTGGTGTGGAAGAAACCCCGCCAAGATAACCTAAGATTAGGAAGCTAACCACAAAGACAGCTAGGGCAATCTTAGATAAAATGCCTTTATAGCGGATAGATTTCACAGGCGATTTGTCAAGCCATGGCATGACAAACAAGATGGCAATCGCACCAAACATCACAATCACACCTGGTAGAGCAGAGCCGAACATGGATGGCGTGGCACGAAGCATGGCATAAAATGGCATGTAGTACCAAACAGGAGCGATGTGAGCAGGTGTTTTTAGGGCGTTGGCAACTTCAAAGTTGGGTTTTTCTAGGAAATAACCACCACCTTCTGGGGCGAAGAATACCACGGCAAAGAAGCACATAAAGAACACCACGATACCCACCATGTCATGCACGGTATAGTAAGGATGGAAAGGTACGCCATCTAGTGGTACGCCATTTTTATCTTTAAGTTTCTTAATTTCGATACCGTCTGGGTTATTAGAGCCAACATGATGCAGAGCAACCAAGTGCATGAAAACTAGACCAACCAATACCAAAGGAATTGCCACAACATGCAGGGCAAAGAAACGGTTTAGGGTAATGCCTGAGATGATGTAGTCGCCTTTGACCCATTCAGCCAGACCATCACCGATAAAAGGAATGGCGGCAGGTAGGTTTAGAATAACCTGAGCACCCCAGAACGACATGTTGCCCCAAGGCAGTAGATAACCAAAGAAACCTTCTGCCATGAGACACAGATAAATTGCCATGCCGATGATCCAAACAAGCTCACGGGGCTTCTTGTATGAACCATACATCAGACCACGAAACATGTGTAGATAGACAACCACGAAGAAAGCGGATGCCCCTGTGGAGTGCATGTAGCGAATGAGCCAACCGCCTTTGACATCACGCATGATGTATTCAAGTGAAGCAAATGCTCCTTCGGCACTGGGGTTAAACATCATGGTTAGCCAAATACCTGTCACCAACTGATTGACAAGTACGACCATGGACAGCACGCCAAAGAAATACCAAAAGTTAAAGTTCTTTGGTGCGTAGTATTTTGACATATGGTATTCATAGGTCTCTGTCGCGGGAAAGCGAGCATCGACCCAACCCATAAATTTCTTAGCAATACTCATGATTATGCCTCCCCAACGGTCAAGATGGTGTCTTCAATCTTGTAGATAGGTACAGGTAGGTTCAAAGGTGCAGGCATGCTACTATAAACACGACCAGCTAAGTCGTACATAGAACCATGACAGGGGCAGAAGAAACCACCCATCCAGTCAGCACCACCTAAGTCCGCCACACCAACTTCGGGTCGGAACATGGGAGCACAACCTAAATGCGTACACACGCCCTCAACAACCAATATCTCAGGCTGAATGGAGCGTGTTTCGTTTTTGCAGTTGTCAGGTTGTACAGACCCGTTGGACTCAGGGTCGGCAAGCTTGGGAGCTACCTTGCTTAGGTTGGCAAGCATCTCTTCGGTACGTTTGACGACAAAGATAGGTTTGCCACGGTATTTTAACGTAATCATCTGCCCATTTTCGATGCTGGCGGTATCGGTAACAACGGCGGCACCAGCAGCTTCCGCTTTGGCACTTGGATACCAAGAACGCACAAATGGGGTGGCTATTGCACCGACACCAACCGCACCAACGGCAGCAGTGGACGCAATCAGGACTCTACGGCGTTTAACATTCACGCCTTCGGCATGGCTCATTAAAACTTCCTCCAGAAAATGAATGGGGGTTATCCCATACTGGGTGTGTGGTTATGATAAAACAGTTTTATCATAACCACATTTGCTGTGCCTATTTTTCTAAACATGACTATTTTAAGCTATTTTTGTAATAAAATAAATCGTTCTTTTACAAAGTTGTGAAAAAAATCCATAAAAATTGTCATGAATTTACAAAAAAGTTTAAAATTGTATAAAAATTATACAATACCCACTAAAATACTCAGCTTTATTTGCAACTTTATGTAAATTTTTGTTACTATTGATTAAAACAAAGAATCTATGTCATACATTAATAACAAGATTTTTTATCAATTGTGAATTTATCTAACAATGAAAAATCTATGTCAAGTTAAGTTATTTTAATCAAGAATAACGCATATAAAAAAACTCTCGAAGTTCGAGAGTTTTTTGAAAACGCAAAAATTAACGTTTTGAGAATTGTGGGCGTTTACGAGCTTTGCGTAGACCCAATTTCTTACGTTCAACTTCACGAGCGTCACGAGTCACAAAGCCAGCTGCTTTTAGGGCAGGTTTTAGCGTTTCGTCTGACTCAATCAAAGCACGAGTAATGCCGTGACGGATAGCACCTGCTTGACCGCTTGCACCACCACCAGTAACGGTGATGTATAGGTCATATTTGTCAGCAGATTCTAGAAGTTCTAGGGGCTGACGTACAACCATGCGAGAAGTCTCACGACCAAAGTATTCGTCTAGGCTCTTGCCATTGATGACGATGTTACCAGTGCCTTTTGATAAGAAGACACGAGCGGTAGAAGTCTTACGACGACCTGTTCCGTAATTCTTTTCCATGTGTATCTCCTTAGATGTCTAGTACTTTTGGGGCTTGGGCGGTATGTGGGTGTTCACTCCCTGCATACAGTTTTAGCTTTTTAATCATTGCATAGCCCAAAGGACCTTTTGGTAGCATGCCTTTAACGGCTTTGTGTAGCACGTCTTCTGGCTTGTGAGCAAGAAGTTTGGTAAAGTTGGTCTTTTTGATACCGCCAGGATAGCCTGTGTGGCGATAGTATTTTTTGTCCTGAGCTTTTTTGCCAGTAACAGCGATTTTGTCAGCATTGATGACGATGATGTAATCACCAGTATCAACGTGGGGGGTGTACGATGGCTTATGTTTGCCACGTAGACGAGAAGCAATCTCAGAGGCTAGGCGACCTAGTGTTTTGCCTTCTGCGTCCACGACATACCAGTCATGTACAACCTCAGCGGGTTTGGCGCTAATAGTAGTAGTCATATAAAACCTATTTAGTTACGTTTGAGAGTTGAACAAATAAAAAAGCCCAAAGGCTTGATTTTACTTGCTTTGTGAGTTGGGAAACGAAGGGCTCTCAAAAAACAGCGGTTATTATAACCAATCAAACACAAAAAAGCAATGAAAATTTGAGATGAATTTACAAAACAAACCAAAATAAACAATGATAAATACGCCACGATAAAAGCCATTTAAATTGGGGAAAAATGGCAGAATGGGACTTTAAAATTTTATCAAATTTTCATAAAATGATGATAAGATAGATGATGTTGTTTTATTATTTTAAAAAGTTTATTTTTAAAAAGTTCAAAGGAGACACCATGACCGCACCACACGCCCCAAAGACCGCCAAGCAAATCAGCAAGCCCAACGCCATCACACACCAAAATGCCGACACCGCTCCTAGTATTGAAAACCAAGCCATGCAGAGTGTGCTCGGACAGACCCCTGCACCGACCGATTTGCACTATATTGAACAGATTGTTGATGAATCGGGCAATTTTACCCCTGACTGCTTTATCAATCGTGATTTGTCCACACTACGGTTTCAGCTTCGAGTGTTGGCTCAGGCGACCAATCCACGCCATCCGCTGTTGGAGCGTATGTTCTTTTTGACCATTTTTTCATCAAATATGGATGAGTTTTTTGAAATTCGGGTGGCAGGGCTTATCCAAAAAATGAAAAATGGCGATAGGTCAAGCAGTCTGGACGGGCGAAAACCATCCGAGCTACTGGCGGAGGTTAGTCAGGTGGCACACCGTGCGGTCGAAGAGCAGTACCGCATCTTAAATGAAGACATCTTGCCTGAGCTTGCCAAATCGGACATCCGCTATCTTAAACGCCATGAGCTGACCGATGCCCAAAAGGCGTGGATGCGGGAGTACTTTTTTAATCAAGTGTTGCCTGTCTTGACCCCTATTAGCATTGACCCTGCACATCCATTCCCCCGAGTGGTCAATAAGTCCTTGAATTTTATCGTCAGTCTAGAAGGTAAAGATGCCTTTGGGCGGGATTTGTCGCTTGCCATCGTGCCTGCCCCACGCTCACTACCTCGTGTGATACGCCTGCCCGATGAGCTGACAGGGGGCAAAGACCACCACATCATGCTCTCAGCGGTGATTCATGAGCATGTGGGCGAGCTGTTTTTGGGCATGAAAGTCACCGGTTGTCATCAATTTAGACTCACTCGTAATGCCGACCTTGATGTGTCCGATGATGTCGAAGACCTAGCCAAGGCGTTAGAAGGTGAGCTGGATAACCGCCGTTTTGGGCATAAGGTGCGTCTAGAAGTAAGTACCAACTGTCCCAAAGAGCTGTATGAGCTACTATTAAAAGAGTTTGAGCTTGATGAGTCGCAGCTTTATCGGGTCAATGGTCCTGTGAACCTGACTCGCATGCTGACAAGTTTTGATAAGCCTGAGTTAAAATTTACCCCGTTCACGCACGCCATCCCCAAGCCATTTAAGGGTATGGAGACGGTCAAAGTCGCCAAAGACAACACGTCTATGTTTAATGTCATGAAAAACAAAGACGTGCTGGTACACCATCCTTTTGATGCGTTCACACCTGTGGTCAATCTCTTGTGGCAGGCGGCGAACGACCCTGATGTACTTGCCATCAAACAGACCATTTATCGCTCTGGCACCAACTCAGAGATTGTCCAAGCCCTAGCCGCTGCCGCTCGTAATGGCAAAGAAGTGACCGCCGTCATCGAACTGCGTGCCAGATTTGATGAAGCCAGTAACATCGCTGTCGCCAATATGCTAACCGACGCCGGAGCCATTGTGGTATATGGCGTGGTTGGTTACAAGACACACGCCAAGCTCATGCTCATCGTGCGTCGAGAAGACGGCAAAATCCGCCGTTATACTCATCTAGGCACGGGCAACTATCACGCTGGCAACGCCAAAGCCTATACCGACTATGGGCTGTTTACCGCTCACGAAGAGATTTGTGCCGATGTAGCAGGCGTGTTCGGACAGCTCACAGGCATGGGCAGGCCATTGCCATCCCATCACATCATGCACGCACCTTTTACCCTGCATGATGGACTGATACGCCTCATCGATGATGAGATTAATCATGTCAAAAACGGCAAAAAAGGGCGTATCATCCTAAAATGTAACGCCATCACCGAGCGTGGTATCATCAACAAGCTCTATGAAGCAAGCCGTGCAGGGGTAGAGATTGACCTGATTATCCGTTCCATTTGCTGTCTGCGTCCACAGGTCAAGGACTTGTCCGAGCATATCCGTGTACGCTCTATCGTGGGACGGTTCTTGGAGCATACCCGTGTCTATTATTTTTATAATGATGGCGATGAAAAGCTCTACTGTTCGAGTGCTGACTTGATGGACAGAAACCTGCTGCACCGTGTGGAAGTGGCGTTTCCGATTTTGGATGAGAGGCTCTTTAAACGCATTTATGAAGATGGGCTGATAAACTACCTTGGCGATAACGTGCAGGCGTGGGAGCTTGATGGGCGTGGCGAGTGGAATCAAGTCCATCATGATAAAGACGGCACGGACATTCACGACGCTCAGCAGTGCCTATTAGAAAAAATCTGCGAGCGTGCCTGATGGGTTGTTATTGTGGCTCGGGCAACCCTTATGCAGTGTGCTGTCAGCCTTATCATGACGGCACGCCTGCCCCTACTGCCGAGCATCTTATGCAATCAAGGTTTGGCTCTTTTTATCTAAAAAACGTGGACTATATCATCGCCACAACCGTTCCAAGCCAGCAAGATAGGCTTGACAAATCCGCCTTGCAAGCATGGGCAGACGGCATGAACTGGACACGCCTTGACGTGATAAGTCATAACAAAGTCGGCAAACGCCACGTCCAAGTGCATTTTAAGGCCTATTTTGACAATGGCGATGGCGAGCAGGTGCATGATGAATTGTCCGCTTTTGTCAAAATAGGCGAGCGGTGGTATTTTCTTGACCCAACCGTGCCTGTTATGCTGACCAACAAACAGCTGTGCCTTTGTGGTAGTGGCGAGAAGTTTAAGGTGTGTTGTGGGAGGTTTTTGCTTTAACTACCAAAATGGAGTGTGTAGGGGCGAATTATATTCGCCCAAAAATCAAAGCTTTATCATGGGGCAAATTGCCATTTGCCCCTACAAATTTTGCCAAGAGTATTGAACTTATTACATTGCATCAAAAATTATGAAAAATGAAATTTATGAAACCTATAAAGATTGGGACATGAGCCACGCAAAACGCAATCACGCCAATCCCAAAATGAGCCGATTTTTACAGGCAAAACAGGATCATGACAGCGACATTACCGCTTTACTTGATAATGATGTGTTGGAGCTTATCAAACAGCACGCCCACAATCAAAAAGACCGAGAACGTCTAAATGCCGTAATACGTTTATTGTTTGCATGATTTTTGGTGCGTTATGGAAAGTTTTTTTTAAACCAACAAAAAGGTGTATAATACGCCTTTTTCTTTTGCCGAATTTTTATAAAATATATTGTTAAACTCGACCCTGAAATCATGATGAAAAGCGACACCGTGCGTAAACGCTTTGTCAAGATTTTGGCAGGAAATTTGCGTAATGTCCTAAAACCCCTTGATGAGACGGCAGTTGTGGTTCAGCATTGGGACTATATTAAAGTGCGTCATCGCAATGAGTCGGCACGCCCCATATTGCTTGACAAATTGCAATGCACCTCAGGCATTCATCATATTCTAGAAGTCGAAGAATCGCCTTTTGCCGATTTGCATGACATTTTTGAGCAGACCTTGCCTAAGGTAAGAGAAAGCCTTGAAAACAAGAGCTTTTGCGTGCGAGTCAAAAGACGTGGCACGCACCCATTTACGTCCATGGACATCGCCAAATATGTGGGCGGTGGGCTAAATTAGGCGATAGCCAGTGCTAAGGTGCAACTTAAAAACCCTGATATTACCGTCAAAATTGAGATTGAACACGACAAAATGCTCTTTATCAAGGTACGCCATGACGGCATGGACGAATTTCCCATGAGCACCCAAGAAGACGTGTTGTCGCTTATCTCGGGTGAGTTTGATTCGGGCGTGGCAAGCTATGAGTTTATCAGACGTGGCAGTCGGGTGCATTATTTGTTCTTTAACATGGGCGGTCGCACGCATGAGATTGGCACCAAACAAATGGCGTACGAGCTGTGGGAGCGGTACAGTTCATCGCATAAGGTACGCTTTACTACGGTGGATTTTGAACCTGTGGTGGG
The DNA here is from genome assembly GCF_002014975.1 of Moraxella bovis. Lineage (GTDB taxonomy): Bacteria > Pseudomonadota > Gammaproteobacteria > Pseudomonadales > Moraxellaceae > Moraxella > Moraxella bovis. Next base: position 177,459 of record NZ_MUXV01000002.1, on the reverse strand, counting down.
CGAGATTTTGACTAAGATTGATGATGGTCAAATGGGCGTGGTCTTAAAGCGAATGATGATGCGTGTGGCAAGCGTGATTGCCCAAAAAAACCGCATCGAAGCGGTGGTAACGGGCGAAGCCTTGGGGTAAGTGGCAAGCCAAACGCTCACCAACCTTGCCATGATAGACAAGGCAGGCGATGTGCTGGTGTTACGCCCGCTCATCACCAAAGACAAGGCGAACATCATCGCCACGGCTGAAAAAATCGGCGCAGCAGACATCGCCAAATCCATACCTGAGTTTTGTGGAGTTATCTCAAAAAGCCCCACGGTCAAGGCGGTGGAGCATAAACTCATCGCCACCGAAAGTGAGTTTGATTTCAATGTGTTGCAAAATGCCATTGACACCGCCATGACCATTGACATTCGCACCATCAAAGACCAAGCGAGCGACATCCATGCCATTGATACGGCACACGCCATTGGCAAAGATGACGTGGTAATTGACATTCGGGCGACAGATGAGACGGACGATGACCCGCTTGGCATACCGCATATTTGTATTCCATTTTATAAACTTGCCACAGAACTTGACAAATTGGATAAAACCAAAAATTATTTTTTGTACTGCAAAAAAGGCGTGATGAGCGGTTTGCAAGCGGTGTATTTAAAGGATAAGGGGCATCAAAATGTTAAGGTGTTAAATTGTCAAACCAACCTCAATACTTTATCAAAATAAACCTCATGAGGCGTTTGCCAGTTTAAACGCTTTTTGGGTCTATGATTAAGTTCATGCACTAAGATGGCTGATTAATGGGTTTGTGAGCATAACGGTTGTCCTGATTAATTGCATTTAATGGTTTGTTGTAGATTTGTCGATGACTGTCGTACAATTGGTCTACAACGCCTTTTAAATCATACCAAAACGTTTTTATCTTGTGTATTTTTGTAAAAATGGGGTATAATCGGATTTTTGATTAATGATAGAAGGTGGCAAATGAACGCTGTACTGTTAGCGGTCATCATCATGGTAGGGCTGTCGCTTGCTCGTGTCCATGTGGTGCTAAGTTTGATTGTGGGGGCGGTTGTGGGTGGTTTGCTGGCAGGACTGCCCTTGACGGACGTAGAAAATGGGGCGACAGGCGTGCTGACGCATTTTCAAAACGGCATCAAAGGCGGGGCGGGCATTGCTTTGTCGTATGCCATGCTTGGGGCGTTTGCCATGGCGATTGCTCATTCGGGTGTACCAAAGGCGTTGGCGGATAAAGTCATCTTGGCGGTCAAAAATGCCAAAAATGGCGGTATCAAATGGGCGGTGTTTGGCGTGATTGTGCTGTTTGCTTGCCTAAGCCAGAATCTTATCCCCATTCACATTGCCTTTATTTTGCTACTTATTCCGCCACTTTTGACGGTGTTTAATGAATTAAAATTAGACAGACGGCTTATTACTTGCTTGATTACCTTTGGGCTTGTCAATACTTATATGTTTATCCCCTATGGGTTTGGCGACATATTTTTAAACGAAATTATCATGGCAAACCTTGCCAAATCAGGGCTTGATACGTCTGGCATTTCGGTAATGAAAGCGATGGCAATTCCTGCACTCGGTATGCTGACAGGGTTGCTTGTGGCGATTTTTGTAAGTTATCGTAAACCCAGAGTATATGACAATGCCAAAACCCTAACGGTAAAAGGCGATGATGTGCCTGTGGTCAATGATACCAAAATGGGCTTTAAAATCATCGTAACGCTCATCGCTATCATTGTGGCGTTTGTCATTCAACTAAAAACCGATTCGCTCGTGCTTGGCTCGTTGTCAGGTTTTGCCATTTTTATGGCGACAGGCGTGGTCGGCTGGAGTAAGGCAGACGATGTTTTTAATAACGGCATTAAGATGATGGCGATGATTGGCTTTATCATGATTACCGCCCAAGGCTTTGCTGAGGTGATGACCGCCACAGGGCATATCGAGCCACTGGTGCAGTCGGCGGTGGATTTGTTTGGGGCGAATAAGGCTCTGGCAAGTCTTGCCATGCTCATGGTGGGACTTGTGGTTACGATGGGGATTGGCTCGTCATTTTCGACCGTGCCGATTATTGCAACCATGTATGTGCCGCTTTGTATGGCGATGGGGTTTAGTCCGATGGCGACTTTGGCACTCGTTGCCACCGCAGGCGTGCTTGGGGACGCAGGTTCGCCTGCTTCTGATTCAACGCTTGGCCCTACCATGGGACTAAATGTGGACGGACAGCACGACCATATTAAGGACAGCGTGATACCGACCTTTATCCATTATAATATTCCGCTTATTGTGTTTGGGTGGGTGGCTTCGCTTGTTTTATAATCTAGGCTTGTGGGGGCGAATACAACACCCAAAAATCAATGCTTTGTCATTGGGTAAATTGCAATTTACCTTTACAAATTTATGTATAAACCGCTCCGTCACGGGGTGGTTTTTAACATCTTATCACACCCCTATCCGTTATCACCATATCCACCTCCTTATCCCATTTATTTACTGTTAAATTTTCAACCACTTGAAAATGATAACACCAACCTACCTTAACCCCACGAAAGTGAGCAAAGGTACGGTCATAAAATCCGCCCCCCATGCCAAGCCGATTGCCCTGTCTATCCACCGCCACAAGCGGGCAAATAATCATGTCTAATTTATCAGCACTTATGCCATATTTGACAAAGGGTTCTTGCATGCCAAGTCGGTGGCGTTTTAGAGGTGTTTTGGCTAATGGCAAAACAACAGGGGCAAAGCGTAAAGGCTTATTCTTAATGGTAATCGGTAAAAACGGGGTAAAACCATGCTTTTGACAAAATGCCAAAATCGGTGCGGTGGGCAATTCGCCAAAATCGTCCAGATATGGCCCAATTTTGGCATTTTTGGGTAAATGGGGCAAGAGTTTGGGTAGATGCAGACTTGCCATAAATGCAAAATTGGCACGCTGTTTGGCGGTCAAGGCTTTACGCTCTTTACGGATACGAGTACGAAGTAGGGTGTTTGGCATGAGTTTTTCCAATAAGTATTATTAAAAATGATAATGATTTATGATTGAAAATTTATGTTAATAATGATATAGTAATCTAATCATTTTAGCAGTTTTTATCCACCAAACAAGGAAAATTTATGACCGACTTTCGTATTGAAAAAGACACCATGGGCGAAGTGCAAGTTCCTGCCAATGCCTATTTTGGAGCTCAAACTCAGCGTAGCCGTGAAAATTTTAAAATCGGTGGTGAGACCTTGCCACGACCACTCATTGTCGCTATGGCAACCGTCAAAAAAGCTGCTGCTTTGACCAATGCAGGGCTTGGACGGATTGAGAGTAGTCAGCGTGATTTGATTGTGCAGGCATGTGATGAAGTGATTGCAGGCGGGCTTGTCGACCAATTTCCGCTTGTCGTGTGGCAGACAGGCTCTGGCACTCAGTCTAATATGAACATGAACGAAGTCATCGCCAACCGAGCCAATGAAATCGCAGGCAATCCAAAAGGCACTTATAAGCCCATCCACCCTAATGACCATGTCAACCACGCCCAATCCACCAACGACAGCTTCCCCACCGCCATTCGGGTGGCAGTAGCGGTTGAGATTAACCGCTCGCTTATCCCTGCCGTTAAGGCGTTGCGTGATACGCTTGCCAAAAAATCTGCCGATTTTGCAGGTATCGTCAAAATCGGACGCACCCATTTGCAAGATGCCACACCTCTTACCCTAGGACAAGAATTTAGCGGTTATGTGGCACAGCTTGATTTGGCACTGGTAAGAATTGACAACGCTTTGCAAGGCTTGTATCAGTTGCCCCTTGGTGGTACTGCTGTGGGTACAGGACTAAATAGCCACCCTGACTATGCCGTCAAATCTGCCGAAAAAATCGCTGAGCTGACGGACTTACCCTTTGTCACCGCTCCCAATAAATTTGAAGCCTTGGCAAGCCGTGATGCCGAAGTGTTTGCGTCTGGGGCATTAAAAACCTTGGCAGGTAGCTTAAACAAAATCGCCAATGACATCCGCTGGTTATCTAGTGGTCCTCGATGTGGTCTGGGTGAGATTACCATTCCTGAGAATGAGCCAGGATCATCCATCATGCCAGGCAAAGTAAATCCTACCCAGTCAGAGGCAATGACCATGGTAGTCGCTCAGGTCATGGGTAACGATGTAACGATAAACATGGCAGGGGCGAGCGGTAATTTTGAGCTTAATGTCTTCATGCCTGTCATCGGTTATAATCTACTCCAATCGATTCGCCTGCTTGCGGACGCTTGCAACAGCTTTAACGATAACTGTGCGGTAGGCATTGAACCAAATCTCGAAAAGATTGATTACTTTTTACACAATTCACTCATGCTGGTAACTGCCCTAAACCGTCATGTAGGCTATGAAAATGCTGCCAAAATTGCCAAAACTGCTTATAAAGAAAATAAAACCCTAAAACAAGTGGCGGTGGAGCTTGGATTACTAACCGAGCAAGAATTTGATGAATGGGTACGACCAGAAGACATGGTTGCACCGAAGTAACCAAAAATCAAAGGTATGTAAATAAGGGCGAGTGATTGCCCTTATTTTTTATGCAAAGTTGTTGTTTGACAAGAATAAATTTGAACTTTAATATAATTGGCATTGTTCAATAAGATACTTTGTGCAAGACGGAGCGTGTCTGAGAAATACATTTACTAGATATTTATAGTCAATCCGCTCAAAATACAACAAAGGTTTTTCATCCGTGGTGAGCTATACCTACCCATAACAAAAAACCGCTTCACCCACAGACATAGCTTAGGGCGAACGGTTTTTTGTGTAATTTTAGAGCGAGATGATGTAGTCAAGTCCTGCATGTATAAGTAAAAAACAGCAAAAACTTGGGGCTGGAGAGCCTTATAGGGTTATCGTAGTAACGTGCAATAATACCTATTATCGAGTGAGTACCGCATAGCCAAACCCCAAAACCATACAATCCCAGGAGTTATTATGACCGAAAGAAATGTAGAAGTTGGAATCGAAACCGTCAATAAGATGTTTGACCGTAAGCTGACCATTCCCGATTACCAACGCCCCTATAAATGGCAAACCAAGCACATCAAACAGCTTGTTGATGATATTTACTCCTATTTTATAAAGGATAAAACCCAAGAATGCCGTTTGGGCGTGATTGTTTTGCATAAAGATGAAGGTAAAGATGAATATAACATCGTAGACGGGCAACAGCGACTGACCAGTTTATTTTTATTGTTGTATGTATTAAATGGCAATAAAAATCCATTTGGCGAACCTAATTTTATTGACAATAAATTTAACCATAGCCAAAGTGTTGAGCATATCAAGCAAAATTATGAATACCTAGAAAGCTATGTGGCAGATTTGGGGCTTGGTGATGGTTTTAAGAACTTTATCCTTGCCAAATGTACCTTTGCAACTGTTATTTTAACCGACATCGATGAAGCCTTTCAGTATTTTGATTCGCAAAACTCTCGTGGCAAAAGTTTGGAAGCTTATGATTTGTTAAAGGCGTATCATTTAAGGCATATGCAAGGCGAATCTAATCTAAAAATAAATACAACCGTTGCAGAATGGGAGCATGCGGTAACGCACCCAATATCGCTAAAATTGATTATGAATGATATTTTGTATCGTCATCGCCGTTGGAGCAAATTTCAACACGCTGAAAAGTTTATTAAAGACAACATCAATACCTTTCAAGGCTTAAATAAAGATGAACAAAAAAACTATCCAAATCGTGCATTTGGTCAAGCACAGTACAATGATATGGCGATGACCTTTATTGATGGCGATGGGTTTTTTGAATACATCTTTTATTATCGCTGTCTGTATGATGAGCTGTTTGGCGACAATGGCAAGGTAAATAATGAAAAAATCTGCATGACCATTCAAGCCAAAGATGATGAAAGGAAAGAACCTAAACCTTTATTTAAAACCTTGCAAACCAATACTGGACGAGTAGGCGATTTTTATCTATTTACGCTGTTTCGCATTATGGTCATGGCATATTATGACAAATTTGGCGATTATGGGCTTGAGCAAGCGGTTAGAAAAATTGCCCAATGGGTATACTGTCTAAGATTGAGCCAAACTAGGATTTCATTTGCTACCATTGAAAATTATGCAATGAAAGATTTTGGTTATAAAGATGATGAGCAAACCGAGCTAAATAGCCTATATCATACCATTTGCCTTACCCAAAGAGCCGATGAGATATTAAATTTTAGAATAGCAAACATTGATCACGATTTTAAAAGTGCTGATGGGTATTTAATGCCCTTTTTAAAAGAGTTTACTAGCAACTAATGGAGAATACAATGACCAACCAATCTAACAATGATAGCAATGCAATTGAATATTTATCCGTCAAAAAACTTTTTGATGGCGATAATCGCTATGTCATTCCCATTTATCAGCGTAATTTGCATGGGATATAGAAGAAGTAGTTCAGCTGATTAGCGACATCAAAAATCATGATGGCAACAATTATTATCTTGGGGCTTTGACGGTTAAAAAGCGTGCAGATAATGATTTTGAAGTCATTGATGGGCAACAAAGATTGACCACGCTGTTTTTGATTTTATCGGTTCTTAATCATTCTTTTGAATCAAATCTGTCTTTTGAACATCGCCAAAATTCAAGCGATGAGCTTAATATCATCAAACAACAAAGCGAATTAAATAGCGATAGTCAAATTGCCAAAGTTTATAGTTATCTGATTAAGAATAAAGACAGTCTATTTGATATAAAAGATGGAAACGCAGATGATTACTGGCAAGCCATTTGGAAAAATGTTCAAATCATGCAAGTAGAACTGCCCGACAATGTTGACCTAAATCAATATTTTGAACGCATGAATAACCGTGGCGAGCAGTTAGAACAGCATGAAGTCATCAAGGCAAAATTGATGAGCAAGTTAGATATTGATGACAGAGCGGTTTTTTCTGCCATTTGGAATGCTTGTTCGGACATGAGTCGTTATGCGGTGTCGTCTTTTGAGCCTAAATTGCGAGACGCTTTATTTTTCCCCAATGATAAAATAGATGAGAGTGGTAAAAAAATAGATGAAGGAGAATATTTTGCTTTTTATCAATTGGATGAGTTTGACAAGTTGCGAGATAAATATAAAACGGTTTATTCTAAAAAAACCGATGATAAATCGCAAGAGAATCAAGAGAGTATAGAATCAAGTGGTACGGTTTCAACTGAAAATATGCCTACTTTAGAGAATATTTTACAAAAAAAGAAAATAATTTTTAATAGTGATGACAATCAAAAAGGTGATGGGGAGCGTTTTACTTCCATCATTGATTTTCCAAACTTTTTAGCACAGGTGTTGTATTTATTCTTAAAAGATAAACATTGCATTAACGCTGATATACATCGCTTAGACGCAGGTAATTTAAATAAACAATTTGATGAAGCGGGCTTATACGGCAATGAAGATAGAATCAAAAAATTTGGCGTGCATTTATTAAACATCCGCTTATTATTTGACCGTTATGTGATTAAACACGATGGGCATGAAAGCAAGGATGATTGGTGTATCTATACTTATCAATGGCTCAAAAAAGATAAAAAAAATGATTTTAGAAATACTTTTGATAAAGAAAACTCTAAAATTATTATGCTACAAACCATGTTTCATTACTCATTTCCAGCCAGAAACTATAAATATTGGCTATTTGCCTATTTAAAATGGCTAAATGATGAAAGTCGAAAAAAACTGGAAAAACACGAGGCGGATGGCTGTGCGTTTAAGCTGCCTGCCAATGAGCATATTAAGTTTTTGGAACAGTTGTGTGATAAATTTTATTTTAATCGCTTTTATCAGAATGATTTTTCAAAAGAATATTTTGATATTATTTACAATCAAGAAGTTTTGGTTTTAAATTTAAGTCATGATGATAAAAGATGTGCTTTCCTAAATACAGGCACGGCTGTGGAGAACTTTATATTTAATCGTTTGGATTATATTTTGTGGCGTAAGCAAGGCAGATGGTGTTGGCGAAATGATGAAAATTTTAAAACAGGCGTAGATTTATCAAAATTCTTAAAAGAATTTAAATTCACTTCCAGAAATTCGGTGGAGCATTATTATCCGCAAAATCCAATCAATGGTGAAAAATTATCAGACAATGATGATGAGAATGGAAAAATTCTTAATAATTTTGGCAATCTGTGCTTAATCAATCATAGCCAAAATTCATCATTAAGCAACAGAATGCCCGATGAAAAAAAGTCAGGCTATAAAGACAATGTTGCTCGTCATCAGTCTGTCAGCATCAAGCAATTGCTGATGTTTACCTATAAGGTGTGGGATAAAAACACCATTCAAGAACACGGTGAAAAAATGATTCAGCTTTTAAATGAGAAAATTTCTACATAGATAATAATTTATCATCTTATAAAATAGCCCATTTTTAGGCTATTGGGGGAGAACATGACTTACCAGATCCAAGCTCTAACTTGGCGTGGCGGTATGCCATATCAACAGGACGCTGTCCTTGTCAATACCAAGATTTATCAGCATAAGGGTGTTATCTCAGCGCTTGGCGAATGCGATGATTTTTGTGTGGCGGTGGCGGATGGCGTGGCAGTCAGCCCCAAGTCAGACATCACATCACGCACGCTGCTTCAACTTGTGCAGACTATGTATGATGAGCAAGGGGCGGTGGATTTTGACGGTTTGCAACATCGGCTAAATGACACATTTGGCGGATAAGGCGGGCTTTGATGGTGGTAGTAGTACGCTGGTGTGTGCCTACACTGATAATGACAGCGTGATGATTAAGCATTTGGGCGACAGTCGGGCGTATTCATATCGTAATGGTTGGCATTGCCTGACCAAGGATCATAGCTTTATTGATGAACTAAAAGCACAGGATTTGGCAGATGATAGCGATCATGCCAGCTGTTATGGGGCGCTGACAGGATATTTTTGTGTTGATGGCTTGGGTGATGACTCAGCTGTGGCAATGGTAAGCCATCAAAACATCAATCTACAGGCGGGCGAATGTTTGCTCTTATGCAGTGATGGCTTTTCTGATGTGCTGAAAGGTAATTTTTTGCCAATAACAAAAGATCTGCCACTAAAAGAATGGTTAAATGACAGCATCAAACAGCTAAAACAAGCTGGTTCAAAGACACAACTTGATAACGTCAGCGTGATTGTGGTGCGATGCATGGCATGAGTGTGATGGTCTTGATGGTGTGACTTGCAGAGTGTTGTTTTTACCTTGAAATTATCATTGAATTTAGCGATAATGTAACGCTAAATCTTAACAATAATAATACCATGACCGAGCCAATCACCCCAACCGTATCGAACCATGCAGAGCAATCAGCATCGTCAACTACAAAACGCAAAAAACCCAGACGTTCCCAAGAAGACATCATGGCAAATGCTTTTTTAAAGGCGGTTTTCCTTCCAGTAAAAAAAGCCATGATGATGGCTTACTTGCTTGATATTACCAGTGTCATTGTGCTGGTGGGGCAGGCGTGTGTACTTGTGTGGCTCTTTGATGGGTGGCTGACGAGCTTTGTGCAGGGCGTACCGCTCCCTGATAGGGTAACAGGTAGTGGCTTGCTTTTTAATTTGGGACTGCTGTTTGGGTGTTTGGCGGTACGCATTGCCATCGGCTATGGGCGTGATGTTTTGCTAAGCCATGCAGGGCTAACCGTTGCCAAATCGGTGAGACAACGCCTATTTGTCAAATTGGGTGAGCTTGGGCAGGCAAGGCGTGATTTTGGGGCGGACGGGGCATTGGCAAGTAAAATCATCGATGAGCCTGACCATTTGGTTGGTTATGCTCGCTTTCACGTCCAAAAGATGACCGCCGTTACCACGCCTTTGATTTTGGCGGGGTGCGTGGCGTTTTATAGTGTAACCTCAGCATTGGTATTACTGCTTACCGCACCGCTTGTGCCGATTTTTATGGCATTTATCGGTATCGCCACCACTCGTAAAAGCCGTGAGCAGATGGATGCCTTGGCACAGCTTGGGGGGCGATTCTTAGACTGGATTCGTGGGGTGAATACCTTGTCACGACTCGGGGCGGTGGACATTGCCGTATCAGACATCGCTAACAGCTCAGAAGATTACCGCAAACGCACGATGGACGTGTTAAAAATCGCCTTTTTAAACAGTGCGGTGTTGGAATTCTTATCCGCCTTATCCATTGCATTGGTGGCGGTGTACTTAGGCTTTGGCTTGATGGGAATTTTACCGTGGGGTAAGGGGCAGGTACTGACAGGCTATGGCACGGCGTTATTTATCCTACTGCTTGTGCCAGAGTTTTATGCTCCGCTACGCCGATTGGGGGCAGAGTATCATGTCAAAGGGCAAGCGGTGGCGTGTGCCAAGGCAATCGCTCCCATGCTAAATTTTAAAGCCAAAACAGGGGGCGATGTGGCGATAAGTCTTGATAGTCCGCCCGCTTTTCATCTTAATAACATTACGGCATTTGGCGATGATGGACGAGTGCGATTATCGCCCATCAGTCTAACCTTTGATGCAGGCAAATGCACCGCCTTGATGGGGGCAAGTGGTGTGGGTAAATCCACGATATTACAAATCCTACTTGGCTTTGGCGACTTTGCTGGTGATGTGGTCATTCACACTGATGGCAGGGCGGTGCGGTATGACGAGCTTGATATGAATATGCTAAGAACACAGCTTGGCTATCTGTCGCAGACCACGCCATTATTGCCAATCTCTATCGCGGATAATCTACGCCTTGCCAAACCGTCCGCCACCGATGATGAACTGGTGCAGGTGCTAAACGATGTCGCCCTGTGGGACATCATCAGTCAGTTGCCAGATGGCATCAATACCGTGCTTGCTGAGCGTGGCGGTGGACTATCAGGCGGTCAAGGCAGGCGGCTTGCCATTGCTCAGTTATTATTGCAAAATGCCAAAGTATGGCTACTTGATGAGCCGACCGAGCATTTAGACAGCGAGACGGCAGAGAAAATTAAGGCGTTATTATCTCGTGTGAGTGTCGGCAAGACCGTGATTTGGGTAACGCACGATGGGGCAGGGGTGGACTTTGATGTCGTTCATGACTTGACGGCATTGTATGAGCAAAAACAACAAAAGGCGGTGCAACATGGCTAATCAACCAAGCAGACGCCCATTTCGCCTAAGAGAGTTATTACTTAGCCAAAAGCTTCTGTGGCTCATCGCATGGCTGTTAGGCATAGCGACGGTATTGTCGGTACTGGGACTGGTCATGCTCTCAGGGTGGTTTATCACGATGGCAGGCGTGGCAGGGGTGCTGGCGGTGGGATCGCACGCCTTTAATTATCTTATGCCGTCTGCCATCATTCGTGGTTTTGCTATCGTGCGAACCTTTGCCCGTTATGGCGATTTGATGGTGTCGCACCATGCGGTGTTTGGGCTACTTCGTGATTTGCGAGTGAAGTTCTTTTCGCATTGGGCGAGACTGCCGTTATCGGTGCGACTGCAAAAGGGCGGTAGTAGCGAGACCATGCAAAGGCTGGTCAAAGACATTGACACGCTGGACGAATTTCCACTGCGAGTGGTGTCGCCCTTTGTGGTGGCGGTCGTGGCGGTGGCGGTGTTGTCGCTTATAGTGTCTGTGATGATGCCGACAGCGTGGATTGCTGTGCTACATATGGGGCTGGCACTCATCATTGCGGTCATGACCTTATATAAAGGTGTGCAACTGGCACGGCGTGAGAGTGAGCTTGTGGTGCTACGCAAAAGCAAACTCATCAACACCTTGCCCGCCCTAACCGCTCTCATCACATGGGGCAGATGGCAGGACAGCGTGCGTGAGCTTAGTGAGTATGATGAGCGACATCATCAGCTGACGATGGCGACCCTGCGAGCCAGACGTAACGCCCAAGCACTCATTCAGCTTATCATTGCGTTGGCGGTGGTGCTACTGCTACTGACGGCAGGGCGGATTTTTGAGCAGGGCATTACCCCCTTTGTAGTGGCAACGCTAAACAGTCATACCGCCCTAAATCCTGCCATGGTGCTTGCCTTGACGCTTGGGGTGTTTGGGCTGATGGAGATAATCTCGGCACTGGTGGGTGAGCCGCTTGCATATGGTAGAAGTGTCAATGCCAAAGCACGTATCAATGAGCTGATGAGTGTAGACAGCACGCCCCAAAAACAGCCGATAGATGACAATCCAACCCTTATCCTAAAAGACTTATCCATAAAAATGCCGTCTGCCATCATGAGTGTGGACGGCATCTGTGCCACGCTCACCCCAACCACGCCCACGTTCATCATGGGGGCATCAGGGGCGGGCAAATCGACACTGCTTGCCACGCTGGCAGGGGAAGTGCCACGCATGAGTGGCGAGATGGTGGTGCGGACATCAGCTCTTTGTGATGTAGACATGGATAACGTGGATTTTGGTCGCTCGTTTGGCTTTTTGGGGCAAAACGTGGACATCTTTGACCAAAGTCTTGCCGACAACCTACGACTGGGTAAGCCGTCAGCGACTGATGATGAGCTGTGGGCGGTGCTTGATAAAGTGGGTCTGTCCGACTGGGCAAAGCACCAGCCCAAAGGATTAGATACGCCACTTGGCGAGTACGGCATGGCGATATCAGGCGGTCAAGGTCGGCGTGTGGCACTGGCTCGTCTGCTTCTATCACCCAAAAAAGTGCTGTTATTAGATGAGCCATTTGCAGGGCTAGATAGCACCACTCGTCATCAGGTATGGCAGAGCTTGACGGACATGCAACAAGCAGGCGAGATTAGCGTACTTGCCATTGCCACGCACCAAATATGGGACGAGATGGGCGATGTGAATGTGGTGCGTGTGGGGTGATTAAGCAGGGTGGTTTTAAATGGGATTTAACCATCAAAAAAGGGTAAGTCATCTTGCCCTTTTTGATTGTCTGATATACACCTAACCAACTTGATATTTACCACAGACTTTGTAGGGACTAGCTCCGCACGCCCTTTGATAACATACCAATTTTTATAAGCGTGCACAGCACGCCCCTACACCTAAACATTATTGTGTTTGTGGTAATTTTAAAGTTTTCTGGGTGTAATCTTCAATTTCAAAATATACCAATTGGCAGTAAAGTGCGTATTACGTACTCCGCCATAATAAAAAACTCTACTCCATTCTTGACTTTTTATAAATGATTGATTTACCGAGGGAAAATTGCAATTTCGTCCCTGCAACCTAAAAAATAATCATTAAAAAATGAAAAATTGATGTGATTGCGGTTAATTCACGATACAAACATTGCCCCTATTTTAGCAACAAAAATAAAACCCTGCCATTGACAGGGTTTTATTTTTTTTTGGTTACTTCTTGGTTTAGGGTTTATAGACAAACACGTCTTGTCTGCTGGCACTGTACTTACCATCTTCGGTATAGACAGTGATGGTGACAGGCATGGTGCCACTGATTTTGGCAGGGTCGCCAAAGATGCTCACAGGCAAATCATACGGCTCGTTGGCTTTGAGCGGTAACTCTTTAAAGCGAGATTTTAAGGTCAAGCCATCAACGGGTTCTAGTTTGACTTTATAGACTTGTCGCTCATCGGTCTTATTGACGATTTTTAGGACATAGCTGTTCTCAACCATGCCATCACGTCCGACACTGCTGATTTGCTTACGGTTGTGGCGAATCTCAAGCTCCAAGGGGTCACGCCCTGTTGCTACCATTGTTGCCACCACCACCAGTACACTAAGGATAAGGATGTAGGCAAAGATACGGAAGCTTACGATTTTGGTTTTTTCTTTGTGGACAAGCTGACGTTCGGTGGTGTAGCGAATCAGACCACGGGGATAGCCCACCTTGTCCATGATTTCATTACACGCATCGATACACGCTGCACACTGGATGCATTCTACTTGTAAACCGTCACGAATGTCGATACCCGTAGGACATACCTGTACACACATGGTGCAGTCCACACAGTCGCCATAACCTTCGGGGTGGTCGCCTTTTTTGCGAGCCCCACGAGGTTCGCCACGGTCATAGTCATAGGAGACGAGTAAGGTGTCCTTGTCAAACATCACTGATTGGAAACGACCATAAGGACAAAAATGCACACACATATGTTCACGCATGTAGCCTGCATTTATGTGTGTGACAAAAGTGATGATACCAAAGAATATCCATGTCATCTTGCTCCAACCCATAAAGAACGGTGTTGCCCCATTAAAGAATAGGTACTCCGTCCCGACCACAAGCGACATGAATGTCACAGCGGTAATCATACTCATCACACCCCATATCAGATGAATGAGTAGTTTTTTGCCAATCTTAGAAGCACTATTAGGCTCTTTGTCGAACTTGATGCGTTTATTACGCTCGCCCAGTACCCATTTCTCTACGTGCTGATACAAGTGTACATAGATGGTCTGTGGGCAGGCATAGCCACAGAACACACGCCCTGCATAGACCGTTACCATAAACAGTGTAAAGGCAGCAATCATAAATATAAAGGCAAAGAAATAAAAATCCTGCGGCATAAAAGTTGCCCCAAAGATATAAAACTTTGGTTCAGCGACATCAAACTGTATCGCCTGACGACCACCCCATTTTATCCATGGCAGTATCAAAAATCCCACCAAAATGGTATACATGCTTACTAGGCGAATGTTTTGATATTTGCCTGAGACAAAGCGTGGATGCACCCGTTTTTTGGTAGCGTCCATGTCCTTAGAATGTGGTATCATTTTCTCGGGCGGTGGCTTGGGCTTTTTGGTTTTTTTGGGTGGTGGGGTGCTGGTATCAGGCTTGTGAGCAGAGGGTGACTCGGCGGGTGAGTTCTTTGCTGTATCGCCTGATTTGGGGTCAAACACTTCGGTTTCGGCAGTTTCTGTGTTTTTTGCAGAATTATCGGATGACTCTGACATGATATAACCTTAGCTGTTGTGGCGAATATTCGCTCTTGGCTGGGCTCATTGATACTGATTTTATCAATTTGGAATAAATATATTCTACACCTTTTCCATAATTTTTTAAAGGATTAAATGGCGGTGTTGGCATTGATGCAAAAGCATGGCGTGATGATGACTGCAAAAACCATGATAATAAAAGGGTTGGATTGTGAAAATACAGTCATGATTTTGGCATGATAATTGCACGCTTTTGTTAACCCAAGTGATGATTTATCGATTGTCAAATAGTCATTTTAAAAGGGCAAACATGCCCTAATTTTTATCATGTTTTATAAAGATATTATCAATAACCACCACGCTCTAATAAGGGTGTGGGCTTTGTCGAGCATTGTTAGAACATGATATTTGTTATAAAGTTTCATGTATTTTTGATTGTGATTTATTTTTATGATTTTTTAAAAATCTTGACATCAGTTTGACAAGATATTGATAGACATTGACAAAATATTAATTAGGACTGACATTTTTTGGCAATGCTCCCGAAATCTTTGTATTGGTTTTGTTAACGTGTTAATATCTTTTGCTAAATTAAGACAAATCATCATCCATCACCTACTCATCATTTTAAGAGGGTAAATATGAACAACATCTATCGTGTGATTTATAACAAATCCACTAAAACCTTCCAAGCCGTCTGCGAATACGCCCGCGCCCAAGGCAAGGGCAGTCTGCGTACCAAGATATTTCGCCCTGTATGGCGTCTGTCGCTACTGGTGATCGCCCTAGGATTGGCAGGCGTGGCACAGGCACAGATTGAAAGCACAACTAGGTTAGATAATAATACACTAATCATAGATGGCAAGGGTATTGATTGGTACACCCAAAGCATGGCAGACAGGGTGCTTATCGGTAAAAGCGTTAATGGAGAGTCAAAAGTTACAGCGGTCGGCGATAGTATTACCACCAATGGCAAAGGAAGTACCACCATCGGCTCAAACATTCGCTCCAATGGTAATCAAGCGACCGCCTTGGGCGTTGAGGTAAAAACCTATGGCGATAACAGCACCGCCATCGCCAGTAATGCTGTCGCTAATGGCGAAAATTCTATCGCAATTGGTAGTAACGCACAAACAGGTGGCACGAAGATATTCAAGGGTAATCCAGTTGCAGATGAAGCCAAACCTGCTGTAAACGCTATCGCTATCGGTGCAGTAAGTAAGGTTGAGAAAGAAAATGCCATAGGACTGGGTGCAAACACCCAAGCCAATCAAGTGGGGGCGGTGGCAATAGGCAGTGGCTCGGTTGCTGACCGTTCAGGGTTGGCAAAAGGCACAACTGCAAAAACCACTCCTGATGCTACTAGCGTATATTCACCGATTGAAGACGATGCCGGAGTACTTGCCACCGTCAAAGGCACAGACAACGGTGCGGTGTCGGTAGGTAATGACACAACCACTCGCCAAATCATCAATGTGGCGGCAGGTAGCCTTGATACCGATGCGGTCAATGTGGCACAATTAAAAGCGGTGGCAAAGCTTGCCAGCCCTGCCAAATACTTTGCCGATAAAGATACGGCTGCCGATACAGCCACCCAAGCCACCGAAAAAGACAAAGCCAAAACAATGACCGATGGCGTGCTAGGCATCAAAGGCAAAGATACCACCGCTCAAATAGACAACAAAACAGAGAAAAAAGATACCGAAGCCAAAACTCGTACCGACACCAAAAACATCGTTACCACCATTGACACCGCCAATAACACCGTCTCGGTGGAGCTAAGCTCGCACATCAAGGGCTTGTCAAGCCTACAGTTTGATGATGCTCAGGGGATTAAGATTGGTGATAAAGATACTAGTGCTGAAGGCAATTCTGTGGCGATTGGTAAAGGAGCAACTGTTACAAATGGTTCTAACCCAGGTATTGGTTTTAGACAAAATCCTAATTTTTCAACCGACCATAACACCGTAGCACCCACGCAGGCTTCCCAAAACATCAAAGTGTTTCAATCGGTAAATGGCGTGGCATTGGGCGATAAAGCCACTGCAGGAAAAGGGGCAACTGCTATTGGTGGATATGCCCAAGCTAAAGGTACTTATGCAGTAGGCGTGGGTTCAGCAGTATCCGCCAAAGGTTATAATAGTATCGCTGTTGGTCAGGGGGCACAAGCAACAGGCAATAGCACGCTTTCTATGGGGCGTGAATCGGTGGCGTCTGGTAGTTATGCGACCGCTATCGGCAATGTGGCATCTGCCACCGGAGATGGTTCATTTGCAGTGGGGCATTCGGCACAAGCCACAGGAAAACGCACGATTGCGATTGGTGCCGTGGCGACAGACAACTCATCAACAAATGGCGTGCATAATGCCAACGGCACTCGCGCTACCGCAGACGATGCGATTGCAATGGGTACGCTTAATTATGTGAATGGTGAAAAATCTGTCGCTATCGGTAGGGGTAATAACGTTCAACAAGCAAATACATTCGTACTGGGTAGTGATGTTACAACCAGTCAAGGCAATAGCGTAGTGCTTGGTGCTGGCTCTACCGACCGTGAAGCAACTGCAGAAACCCAAGCTGTTGTTAATGGTATTACTTATGGTGATTTTAAAGGTGTTGGCAAAGTAGACAGCGGTGTGGTTTCTGTTGGTGCGACTGACAAAGAGCGTCAAATTATCAATGTTGCTACAGGCAAAATCTCAGCCACTTCTACCGATGCGATTAACGGCAGTCAGCTTTATTTAACCCAAGAAGCTTTAGGTAATTTAGCAAATACAACGGCGAATAATTTTGGCGGTGGTGTTATTGTAAATCCAAATGGTAGTCTAACTGCACCTAGATATAGTATAACTACTGCAGATGGTGCAAATACGACTATTATCAATAATGTAGGCGACGCATTAACAGCACTAAATACCGAAATTCAAAAGCCAATTACTTTTGCAGGCGATACAGGTACAAATGTTGAGCGTAATTTAGGCGAAACACTAAATGTTAAAGGTAATGCTACAGGTGATTTAACTGATGGCAATATTGGTGTAGAAGCTGATGGTACTGATACGTTGAATATCAAGTTGGCTAAAGATGTCGACCTTGGTAAAGATGGTAGCTTAACTATTGGCGATACAAAGGTTAATAACAGCGGTTTAACCATTACAAATGGCCCAAGCGTAACAACGACAGGCATCAATGCAGGTGATAAAAAAATCACCAATGTTAGCCCTGCGACATTATCGGCTGACAGTAAAGATGCAGTTAATGGCTCACAGCTATATACTACCAACCAAAATGTAGAGACTAACGCAACGAATATCAAAACCAATGCGGATAACATTGCTAAAGGTTTTAATATTACAGCTGACAATCTTGGTGCAGGCATTACAGACAAAGACAACGTCCAACTTGGTGATACAGTTAAATATACTAGCACCGACAAAAACATTGTTGCCACTGTTACCGATAATCAAATTGACTTTGGTCTAGCGAATAAAGTTACGATTGGTCAAGATAAACCAGTTGTGATTGATGGTACAACAGGTACAATCACAGGTTTAACTAATACCACTTTTGACCCTGCGTCTACTTATACAGGTGGTCAAGCTGCAACACAAGAGCAATTAACTCAAGTGTATAACAAGGCTAAAACTGAAGTGAAAGGTACGGGCTTAGCAACTGTTGCAGCACCAACTAAAGGTGATAATGGTCAAGATGTTTACATCGTTGATGTAGCGAAAGCAAATGCACCGACTGTTACTCGTGGTAACGTAACCGTTGCAGCAGGTGATGAAGGTAAAGTCATGACCGCAGGCGATGTTGCTAATGCCATCACCAACTCTGAAAAAACATCTTCTGTGAAAGCAGGTACGGGCGTAACAGTTGAAGCAGCTGCTGAAGATAATAATGGCAATATTGAATACACAGTTTCTGCTAAAACTGATGGCACAACGACAACAGTCAATGCAGACGGTAGCATCACAGCAGTTACAGGCGACATCACAACTGATACAGCAGGTAAATCAGCTGCAGCAGCACCGACTTCACTTGTCACAGGTGGTCAAGTTGCTAATGCGATTAATAACTCAGGTTTCACTTTAACTGCTCAAGGTGCAAATGGTAGCCTTGTCAATCCTGGTGAAACAGTGGATATGAAAAACACCGATGGTAACATCGCAATTTCAAAATCGACTGACAACAATGACGTTATTTATAACTTGTCTAAAAACATCACTGTGGACAGCGTAACAGCTGGTAATACCGTAATGAATAATGGCGGTATCACTATTTCTAACGGTCCAAACCAAACGGTTAGCTTAACTAATGGCGGTCTAAACAACGGTGGTAACAAAATCACTAACGTTGCAGCAGGTACAGATGCGACTGATGCGGTGAACGTAAGCCAGTTAAACAACGTCGTTGCAGGCTCAAAAGAAGTGGTTACATCATCAGACAAATCTGTGACTGTTAATCCAACAACTGATGCAACCACAGGTGCAACAACATTTGATGTTGTAGTGAATGCTGACAACACAACTATCACTAAAGACCCAGCGACAGGTGCAATCAAAGCCAATACCACAGCATTAACTAATAATACTAATGGTTCGGTGAATACGCCTGCAAATCCTAATGCCTTAGCGACAGCAGGTGATATTGCCAATGCGATTAACAACTCAGGCTTTACCGTTAAAGCAAATGGTGATGCAGGCGAAGTAGTCAACCCTGGTGATTCAGTGAACTTTGTTGAAGGTAAAAACATCAAAGTAACGCGTAACGGTACAGATATCACTGTTGCAACAGCTGACGATGTGACATTTAACAATGTAACAACCACAAGTCTAACAGCAGGCCCTGTCATCATTAACAATGCAGGCATCAACGCTGGCAATACACAAATCACTAATGTTGCAAGCGGTGGTAATGTCACGACCAATGCAGCAAATATCGGTGATGTACAAAAAGCTGCAGCGGCATCGAAGACAGAAGTTACGGGTTCAGGTTTAGCCAATGTAACAAGCTCTACAGGTAGTAATGGTCAAACGATTTACAATGTCGATGTTGCTAAAGCAAATGCACCGACTGTTACTCGTGGCAACGTCACTATTGCAGCCGGCGATGAAAACAAAGTCATGACCGCAGGCGATGTTGCTAATGCCATCACCAACTCTGAAAAGACATCTTCTGTGAAAGCAGGTACGGGCGTAACAGTTGTAGTGGGTACAGAAGATGATAAAGGTAATACGGCTTATACGGTCGCTGTAAATGCTCAAAATATCGCCGAAACCGCCCAAATACCAGTGGTATATACCAATGCAGCTGGCGATAAGCTATACAAACAAGAAGATGGCACATTTAACACTGTAGCAGATGGCTCAGGTACTACCGTACAACCTGCTGATGTCATCGCATCAATGCAAAACGGTGCAGGTGATACTACCACACCGACTACATTAGCAAATGTCGCATCAAACTTACCAACAACGTACAACACCGATGCGTACAACACCGCGGGCAACGCTGTTACGACTTCACAAATCTTACCAACAGGCTTAAATGTCAACAACGCAGCAACTGTTGGCGATGTGCTAAATGCAGGCTTTAATTTGCAAGGCAATGGCAAAGCCAAAGACTTTGTGAAACCTTATGATACGGTGAACTTTATCAACGGTAAAGGCACGACAGCTGTGGTAACAACTGCGGCTGATGGCAAGTCTAGTGAAGTTAAATACGATGTTAATGTAGATAATGCAAGTATTGTTATTGAAAATGGTGTGCTAAAAGCAACCGCTCAAGCCCCACAAACCACAACATTAACAGATGCCAATAATGATGGCAAGATTGATGCTCCAATAACAGCTGATGCGGATAAGTTTGTTAAAGCAGGCGATATCGTCAATGCCATCAATAACTCAGGCTTTACCCTAAAAACTTCTGCCAATGGCGGTACAAAAGATTTGGGTAATGATGAAGTCATCAACCCAGGTGATGTTATTGATATGGCCGCAGGCAAAAACCTGACTGTCAAACAAGATGTCAATGGTAAGGTAACTTATGCCTTGGCAGATGACATTGCTGTGAATCAGATAACGTCAAACAATGTTGCCATTAATCCAAATGGTACTCTCACTGTGGGTGCGAATTCTACCGTAGACATGGGTGGCAATAAAATCACCAATGTCGCTGTGGGTACAGCACCGACCGACGCGGTAAACGTCAGTCAGCTAACACAAGCAGTCGCAGGGTCAAAAGAGAACGTGGTTTCTACAAATAAGACAGTATCTGTAACACCGACTGTTGCTCAAGATGGCTCAACAACCTTTGACTTGGCGGTAAATGTTGGTAATGGCTTGACGGTAAATAGCAATACAGGTGCGATTGACGTTAAAACCGATGGCATTACGATAAATACTACGCCGACAGGCGAGCTTAAAGTGAATACCACACCATTAACCAGTAATGCAAATGGCACGGTGAACACGCCAGCCAACCCGAATGCGATTGCAACGGCAGGCGATGTGGCGAATGCCATTAATAATTCTGGTTGGAACTTGCAAAACAATGGTGAGCAGCGTGATCTGGTTAGCCCAAGTGATAAAGTAGACTTTATTAATGGCACAGGTACCACCGCTGTGGTAACAACTGCTGCTGATGGTAAGTCCAGCACGGTGACTTATAATGTGAATGCGGACAACAAGACCACAAAAATCACCTATGTGGATGCCAGCGGCAACCCAGTCTATGCCATCACTGATGCACAGGGTAATGTCAGCTATAACACAGCACAAGACGGCTCTGGCACGGCTGTGGCACCAAGTATGGTTACAAGCCAGATCTCTGCCATCATTCCGACCACGAACATCAATCACATCGTGGGTGGTACGGACATCAATGGCAATGTGGTGGACGGCAATGGCAGTGCAGTAACGACTGTGATTGACCCAAAGAAAGATCCAAATGATTCAAGCAATCAACAACCCATAACTTTAACGGCAAATGAGGCATTAAAAACTTATGATGCAGCGGGTACGGGTACGGTTGAAACCAACTCGGTATTGACTGCAGTCAAAAACATGAACGAGCAAGGTACTAAGTATATCCATGTTAATGGTGGCGAAAGTAGTGTTGGTGGTCGGCGTGGTGCGAATGCGGAACAGTCTCAAGCTAACGGTGCTAAGTCAACAGCCATCGGCTATCAGACTGTAGCGGAAGGCGATGACTCGGTAGCGATTGGTAGTGGCATTGTAACCGATGGTACAAGGTTTGCCAAAAATGGAGATGTTACCTATACGATCAGCAGAGATGCGAATACGGGTGCAATTTTGACAACTTATACTGACGGCACAAACTCTTATACTGCTCAAAATACCTACTCATCAGGTGACGAGTCGGTTGCTATTGGTAATGGCTCACAAGCTCTTGGTACCCAATCTATCGCCATCGGCACAGGCAATGTTGTGACAGGCAACCACTCAGGTGCCATCGGCGACCCAAGTATCATCAATGCTGATGGTTCTTACAGTGTGGGTAATGACAATACTGTTGCAACTGGTGCTAATAACAGTTTTATCTTGGGTAACAATGTCAATGTAACGGTTGGTAACTCTGTTTATTTGGGTGATAAATCCTCATCAACAGGGGTGCATACCACAGCCAATGGCGGTAATTACACTTATGCAGGTGCTAATGATGCCAATGTTGCAGGCGTACAAAACAGCCAAACTGCTCCAGGTACTCAGCCTGTTGGCGTGGTAAGTGTGGGTACAGAGAACGGTCAAACACGCCAAATCCAAAATGTGTCAGCAGGTGTGGTTTCACCCACCTCAACCGATGCCATCAACGGTTCACAGCTTTATTACACCAATGAAGCCATTACCAATTTGGCAAACAACACCATCAACATGGGCAACCAGCTAAACGCTCGCATTGATGATGTAGAAGACGATGCCAATGCAGGTGTCTCATCAGCGATGGCGATGGCCACCTTGCCACAAGCCTACCTACCAGGTAAATCCATGCTAACTGGTGGTATTGCCAGCTACAATGGTGAAGGTGCGGTAGCTGTTGGTTTCTCCAAGCTGTCCGATAACGGTCGTTGGGTATTGAAGATGAGCGGTTCGGCAGACACCCAAGGCAACGTCGGCGGTGCGGTGGGTGCAGGCTTCCACTTCTGATTTTACAAAAAAATTGCACATCAATCGGTGTGCAATTTTTAACCTGTTTACTTTTACAATAGCTAGGAACATTATTATGAACAAATTAGCACTTTTATCCTTGTCTGTGTTGGCACTGACAGGTTGCATGGGTACCAGGCAGTTAAGCTCAAACATCACAGAGCATGGCACCATCGATAACAAAGACGACATCGTATTCCCACAGCTTGATAAGGCATGGCAAAAAAACGGTCAATTCCCCAACAGCGAAAATCTCTCCAAAATTCATCCAGGGGTTGCCAAAGATGAGTTATATCAGCTTATCGGTCGTCCACATTTTAACGAAGCAAATCGTGCTCGCGAGTGGGACTATATCATGAAGTTTTACCAAGCGGACAACTCGGTTAAGATTTGTCAGTATAAAGTGATTTTTGATGATAAGTTTAAAGGTCAAGAATTTTACTGGATGCCTGCTGATTGTGCCAATTATGCCAAACCTGCCCCAAATACGACTGCTGTGGCAACGCCTGTCATCACCCAAGCACCGATTATCAAAGAAAAAATCACCCTTGAGGCTGACGCGCTATTTAAGTTTGATAAGTGGAAATTAGAAGACATGCTCCCAGAAGGGCGTGCTAAGCTAGATAAACTTGCCACCAAGCTCATCGCATGGGAAGCAGGTGGCGACAGCCGTGTAAACCTAACAGGTCATACCGACCGCTATGGCGATGACATGTATAACATGAACTTATCCATGCTTCGTGCCCAAACGGTTCGCCAATACTTGATTAGCAAAGGCGTGACATCAAGCACGCTGACTGCCTCAGGGGCGGGCAGAACTCAGCCATTACCGCATGTCATCTGTGATGTCAATGCCCCAAGAGCTGAGCAAATTAAATGCTTGCAACCAAACCGCCGTGTGGAAGCTGACGTTACTGTTTATGCATTTGCTAATGATGGTTCACGTCATGAGATCCGCCAAGGTGAGACGTATCAAAATTTTAATGATGGTCAGTAATCATCCCTAAAAACAAAACCCTGTCTGATGGCAGGGTTTTGTTTTGGAGTTTATAAAAAACTGATGGTTAAAAGCTTAAAACTCTGTCACACCCAAAATTTCTTTATAAAGTGCTTTTTGCTCGCTACTGGGCTTGGCAGATTGTAGTGCCATGACCGCTGACATGTCGCCATCAATGCGGATTTTACCCATCATAAAGGCTTCTAGGGCAACATTAACATCTTTACCCGAGATGACTTGGGCGAGCGTGTCGCTGTCGATATTGATGGTACTAACGGCATCATTGGTGTGATGCTGACCCAATTTACCTGCTTTTAAGTGTAGCTCTTTAGGGTCGTCACCTGTGATGCTGACATTGACAATAAGGTTGGCAAGGCTGGGCGGTAGATATAAATCGCCTGCTTTAGCATTGAGAGTTTGAACTTCTTCAAACCATGCTTGGCTTAAAAATTTCGCCATAAAATAACTCGATGATAAATAAGATGGCTCATTATAAAACAAAAATGATTTGAAAAGCAGGCTTTTTATAAAAATACCACAAAATTCATCAAATTTTCATCAATTTTACTCTTAAAAATTAAATTAATAAGTAAAAAATGATTAAATTTTTATTTTATAAAAACCAAATAGGTTTGGTGAAAGTTTTTAAACTTAATAAAAAGCTGTCTTTTTTGATTAAAAAAATTGATTAAAATCGTCAAAAATTGGCAAGAGTTACAAAAAAATTTTAAAAAATGTGAAAATTTTCATTTATTTTTTACAAAACATGCCCGAAAACTTACAATTGTGTTGTATAATACACGGTGAAAAACCCGCCACAATACCCTATTGTGAGTGTGGATTTAACGCAAGCCAAGCTCATCATGAGTAAGCCAGTCATAGGAAAGATTGTGGTCATTGTTTGATTGTTATTTTTTCCTTAATTTTTTTAAGGTTTTTTCCTAAAAGCGGATTTGGATGATGATATTTGGCAAATTTTGCGTTACAATAGACAAATATAGTTAAAAAACGTAAATTTGATGATTAATCTCATCAAACAACGACACAAATCGGGCTGCACAGGAAACCTATCCCATGAGTCTATCTAAAACAGCAGTAGCCCCATCCGTTGACCATGAATACGAAATTACGATTGTTCGTCTTTTTACCATCATGGCAGTATTTTGGGGTATCGTTGGTATGACGGTTGGTGTGTTCATCGCATCGCAACTTGCATGGCCAGCACTTAATTTTGATACATCTTGGCTGTCCTTTGGGCGTTTAAGACCGCTACATACTAATGCGGTGATTTTTGCGTTTGGGGGTTCGGCACTTTTTGCAACATCTTATTATATTGTTCAGCGAACCTGTAAGACCAGACTGTTCGCCCCTTATCTTGCTTGGTTTACCTTTTGGGGTTGGCAAGCGGTTATTGTGGCAGCGGTGATTACCCTACCATTAGGTTTGACATCCGCCAAAGAGTATGCAGAGCTTGAATGGCCGATTGATATTGCCATTGCTTTGGTATGGGTGGCTTATGCCATTGTATTCTTTGGCACGCTCATCAAGCGTCAAACATCGCATATTTATGTTGCCAACTGGTTCTTTGCGGCATTTATCATTACCATTGCACTTTTGCATATCGTTAACAACCTTGCCATTCCTGCGGGTCTTTGGAAGTCATATTCACTTTATGGCGGTGCAACAGATGCCATGGTGCAGTGGTGGTATGGACATAATGCGGTAGGTTTCTACTTAACAGCAGCATTCTTGGGCATGATGTATTACTTCATTCCTGTGCAAGTTGGTCGCCCTGTGTATTCATATCGTTTATCCATTGTTCACTTTTGGGCTTTGATTGCGTCATATATGTGGGCGGGCGGACACCACTTGCATTACTCGGCACTGCCTGACTGGACTCAGTCTTTGGGTATGGTATTCTCGCTGATTCTATTCGCTCCTTCTTGGGGTGGTATGATTAACGGTGTACTTACCTTATCTGGTAGCTGGGATAAACTGCGTACCGACCCAATCATTCGCTTCCTTATTGTAGCATTGTCATTCTATGCGATGAGTACTTTTGAAGGTCCAATGCTATCTATCAAAGAAGTAAACGCCATCAGTCATAACACCGACTGGACGGTCGGACACGTACACTCTGGTGCGCTCGGTTGGGTAGGTATGATTACCATCGGTTCTATCTATGTACTACTGCCACGTATCTATAACAAAGCAAAAATGTACTCAACCAACCTTATCACAGTGCATTTTTGGCTTGCAACGACAGGTACGGTTCTGTACATTGTCGCTCTATGGATTTCGGGCATTACCCAAGGCTTGATGTGGCGTGCGACCAACGATGATGGTACATTGTCTTATGACTTTATCCAAACTGTCGTGGTATCACATTGGCCTTATGTGGTGCGTGCATTGGGTGGTCTGCTTTATGTTGGTGGTATGCTTGTGATGGCCTATAACTGTTATAAGACCATTAAGATGCCTAGTATTCCTGAGCATCTTGCTGAGCCTGAAGAGGTTAATACAGGTCGTGAAGAAGTCTTTGATAATGACGCTGTCAAAGCATAAGGGGAGTAGCCATGTCTAACATTACACATGAAATTGTTGAGAAAAACACCGGCTTACTCGTTGTCTTTATTGTGATTGCGATTAGCTTTGCGACATTGGTTGAGATTTATCCATTGATTTTTGACCAAAATTCACCAGAGCAAGGCGGTGTGAATAAACCACTTCCTAACATGCGTCCTTGGACAGCGTTAGAGTTGGAAGGTCGTGATATTTATATCCGTGAAGGTTGTCACGTCTGCCACACTCAGATGATTCGTCCACTTCGTGCCGAAGTTGAGCGTTATGGACCTTATAGTCGTGCCGCTGAATCCACATGGGATCATCCATTCCTGTGGGGTTCTAAGCGTACCGGTCCTGACCTTGCCCGTGTCGGTGGTCGTTATTCTGACCAGTGGCATATTGACCATTTGATTGACCCACGTTCGGTGGTGCCAGAATCTGTCATGCCCGCCTATCCTTGGCTTGCCAAGAATGAGGTCGATAGCAGTAAGGTTCAATCAAAAATGCGTATCTTTAAAGACCGTTTTGGCTTGCCTTATACCGAATCTGACATTGAAGCGGCGCCTGACCAAGTACAGGGGGCAACCGAGCTTGATGCATTGGTCGCTTACTTGCAACAGCTTGGTATTGCCATGCAAGGTCAACGCTAATGAATTGGGGCGTTTTACATAGTATCGCAACGGTGATGGCATTTATTGCTTTCATCGGCGTGGCGTGGTGGGCATACTCACCAAAAAACAAAAAACGCTTTGAAGAAGATGCACAACTTGCGTTAGATGACAATCAATTAGAAAAATTGTCATCACAACGCACTAAGGATATACAATGAGCTTTTTTTGGAGTTCTTGGATTACCATCTTTTCGCTGGCTTGTTGGGTTTTTATTTTTGGGGTACTTGTTTGGACTCTAAAAACCAAGCCTGTGCTAGAAGAAGATGAGACAACAGGACATTCATACGACGGCATTCGTGAATATGACAAACCCTTGCCAAAATGGTGGCTTGCGGTGTTCTTTGGGACTTTGGCTTGGGGTCTAGGATATTTTTTATTATACCCTTCAATCCAGCCAAATAGTTGGAAAGGCTTCACAACCGTAGAAGTTGATGGTCAGCAGGTGCCTTGGACATCAGAGAACGAGCTAAATAGCCAACTACAAGCCAACAATAAAGTTTTTACCGAAAACTTTGAGCAAAACATCTTGGCGGTAGCTGGTGCAACCGATGCTGTACCTGTATTGGCAAAACTCTCTGAGCTACAAGCTGAGCAACGCAAAAATGCTGAGCCTGATTCAGACTTGCAAGCCAAAATCGATGAGCAGGTTAAATTGCTTGCCCCTTATGTGGATAAGCTGGCAGGTGACCCAGAAGCACAAAAAGTAGGTAACCGCCTATTTTTACAAAACTGTGCTTTGTGCCACGGCTCTAACGCCAAAGGTGCAACAGGCTATCCTGATTTGACTGATAATGATTGGCTGCATGGTGGTAATGCAGGTGAGATTTTGCTTACCATTCATAACGGTCGTGTTGGTGCGATGGCGGCATGGCAAAAACAACTGGGTGAGTCTGGTGTTCGTGCTGCTGCTGAATATGTTTTATCTATTTCTAGTGGGCATGGTGCGGGCGTGGACAATGGCGAGCTTAATCAGTCGCTAGTAGCACAAGGTAAAGCCATCTTTGAGGCAAACTGTGTGCTATGCCATGGTGCTGACGCTAAAGGTCTAACTGCATTTGGTGCACCTAACTTAACAGATGATATTTGGCTGTTTGGCGGTGACCGTGAAACTGTACAAACCACCATCCGTCATGGTCGTGCTGGTGTGATGCCTGAGTGGCAAACCAAGCTAGGGAACGAGCGCATAATGCTACTTGCTGCCTATGTTCGTTCACTATCACAAAACCCTGTTGAATGATAGATTGTCAATCGCATAAAAAGGACCTTCATGCAAGGTCTTTTTTATGCAAGTTAATAAAGTAAAAGTAATTTACACCTAAGAAACTTTAAAGTTACCACAAACTTAATGATGTGTGGTAAGGTCTTATCTTGAATAACGCCAATAAAGGGTGTGCACAGTCAGCCCTGATAGAGCCTGTGATAAGCATCAAATGTATAAAAAATTTTGGTAGTAGTCTAAAAAGTATGCCAAACTAGGTTTTCTGTTCGCCCTGAGCCTGCCTGCGGGTAGGAAAACCGTTAGGCTTCCCAAGCTTATCACGAACGGTTTTCTTTGTAGCATACTTTTTGAACCAGAGCCAAAATTTTTAATCTCAACTTAACATGGTGGCTTATTGATTACTGGTTGGTTGTTTTCTGGTTGTAGGCGTGGGCTGTAATTTACCCTTGATAAATCAGGGACTTGTATGATTGAGAATAGATCATAAAAAAAGCTGTCATTGCGACAGCTCTTTGTTTTTATTACCAATCAAAACTTTATCTCAAAGCCTAGTACGACTCCTTGATTGTCATGGTTCTTACGCCATTGACCTTGATAGCCAAGCGATAAAGTAGTGTTGGCTTTGGGCTTGTAGGTCATGCCAAGACCCACTGCACCAAAGGTTTTACCGATGTCATGACCAGTTACTGTAAAGCCATGATTGGCAAAATCTGTAAATTCAGCATGAATATCACTGCGGACGTCTCCATTGTCTACCCCTGCCGAGAGCATGCTTTTTAGGGCTAGACGCGGTGTAATGGCATTATGCCCACGCACACCAATGGTGCTTTTTAAGCTTTGGTAGGTTGCTTTTTGTACGGCAAGATTATAACCATCTGCCCCTGCCTCAGTATAGCCGTCTGATTTTGATTGGGTGAATTCCATCTTGGCAAAGGGAGTGATATGACGGTCAGGGGTGCCAATCTGATGAGAGATACCAAGTCCTGCTTGGATGATGTTGATGTTGTAATCAGATTTGGCAATACGACCATTTCCTAAACCTGTTTGAGCAATGCGACGCTCGCCATCGATATTTGCCACCCCTGCACCAATGTGAACGTGAGCGGTTGTTTTATCCATATGGTGATTGCCATAAACAAAACCCATGACGGTATCAGCTTTGGCATTGTGATTGACAAAACCTTTGCTGTCAATGTCATTTTGACTGTATGCAACAGCAACACCAAGACTGTTGTTAGCCATGGCGGTGTCAGCACCAACAATAATACCTGTTTCATTGCTATTAAATCCAGTCAAGCCACTACTATGCTGGTCAAGGCTGGTATTATTGCCAATGGCTTTTGCCCAAATGGTTCTATTGGGGTCAAAGGCACGCTCAAAAATGGCATTGCCAAAACCATGACTGCTATCGGCAACAATACGATTAACCGAACCTGAGAGCAGGGGCTGTAAATTGTTGGCAAGGCTGGCAAGGTTTGCTTGGTTGTAATTGATGGTGTCAGCAATCAAGCTATTTGCCAAATCATTGTCATTACTCGCCACTCTATCAGCCACTGATTTATCCAAAATTTTTGCCAAATTTTCCGACGAATGGTAGCCATGAGCCTTGACAGCAGTTTCAAAAGTGCCGACAATCGTTGGCGTTGGCGTTGGCG
>NZ_MUXV01000002.1:121417-147240 GCF_002014975.1 Moraxella bovis | reverse complement strand
TGGCGTTGGCGTTGGCGTTGAGCCTTGCTGTGCCAATTTTAGATGTACTTTATTAGCATCACTATAATCTGCTTCAAAATCCACAAGTGGACTGTTGTCATCTAAGCTGGCAAATTGACCATTTAGTGTACCTGCTGACACCACATCACGCCAAACGCTGTCTTTGGGGGTGTCTGCGATAAGTTCTTCGGCATATACTTTTAGGCTGCCCTTGCTGATGTCGGCAGTGCCTGTTACGACAAGTTTGCCATGTTCGTTTATGGTATCTAGTACGCCATCTTCATTCCAATCTAAAATGCCAATAACAAGATTTTCGCCATTCATGGTGTAATTGCCATTGATTTTTAGTACACCTTGTGTGACACCAATGTCCCCTGTGAACTTTTTAGAATTTTCATTGATTTCAAGCGTGCCTGCACCCGACTTCCAAAAACCAGCTGAATCATCGGGAGTATTTATATTAATGGCACCAACATGACCTGTCAAAACCGCATTGGGATTAATAGTGACATTTGTACCCGACTGTACATTTGCTGTTTCAAAATAAACACCCTTATTGCCAAGCTCAATTTTATTGTCTTTGGTAAAATTGGCAAATAAGTTGGGTTGGTCAGCAGTAATACCAATCTTTGCCCCATTGATGTAAATGTCAGATTGGGCAGAGTTGGCATCACGACCAATCTGTTCAACATAAAGCCCTGTTAGGTAATTATCAACATCTTGAGCCTCCAAATGAAGCGTACCTTTACCTGTATTGCCTACCACCATCTCTTTGGCAACCAACGTGCTGTCTTTGATGGTTAATGTACCTGTGCCACCTGTTGTGCCAGCCGTGCCGTTTTCGCCACCGCCACCAACATAAACGGTATCACCCACTCTAAGATGACCGACACTATATGCGGAGGCACTTTCTAAGGTGAGTTTACCAACACCGCCTGACCCCACCACCAAATTGTTGTCGACATTCAACTGAGAATTCGCCCCTTTGATGAGTACGTCTGCCTGTGAACCCTCCAACACACCCAACACAATCGTCTCTGCACGAATGGAGCTGTTGTCAAAACTGGCAACCCCTTTTGAGCCTGCCACTTGTCCAATGCC
Source organism: Moraxella bovis (assembly GCF_002014975.1). Taxonomy (GTDB): domain Bacteria; phylum Pseudomonadota; class Gammaproteobacteria; order Pseudomonadales; family Moraxellaceae; genus Moraxella; species Moraxella bovis. The sequence goes on along the minus strand of NZ_MUXV01000002.1, from coordinate 146,139 downwards.
CAAACTGGTTTGGATTCTATACACATCATTGGCACTATCAAGTGTGGCATTGCCCGATGTGCCTATCATCACAAATTTTGTGTCAATGGTGGTGTTGTTACTGGTCACTTGGGCGGTTGAACCCACACCGTCTGCCAATGTGTAGCTTTCACTTAGGTTTAGCCTGCCATCTGTCAAATTGGCAACACCTTTGCCATACACGCCCACTATCACACTTTGGGCATCGATGGTGGCATTGTCAATATTGAGCGTACCTGTTGCACCATTACCACGACCAATCAACAACTGATCAGCCTTAATATTTGCTTTACCACTAAGCGTTAGTGTGCCTGTTGCACTTGATTGCTCGCCAACATTGATGACTGTACCTGACAGCACTGTATCTTGCCCTGTAAGTTCAACCGTAGCAGTACTATTATCTATATTAGCAATACTCACAATGCCAGAAGCGGTAATTTTTGCACCATTTCTACCAATCAGTTTGGCAGTATTAGATGGTGTCAATCCTAAGGCTAAAATACCACTTTTATTTGCTAGGCTAGCATTATCAACAACAACCGTTGCGTTTTGTCCAGCAGAAATCGCAATGTCATTATTACTTTCAACAACGGCTTGATTTGATATGGTGGCATCGGTGTCATCACCATTACCAAACACCAACTGCCCTTTAATGGTTACTTTGGTATTGGGGTTGCTGATAAGCACCTCGCCATCAAAAGCTCTGTTGCCCTTAATGGTGTGCGTTTGCCCATCTGTGAATTCAATATTTGCCCCAAAGCTAATCCCACTCACAACAAGCGAACTTGCTACCGCCAATGCCTTAATCGACTTGGTTTTGCCTTTTGCTTTGGCAAACTCTGATACGCATTGGTAAGTGCCTGTAGCGTGGTTAAAAACAACACGATAAATGTGATTCATAAAATACCCTTAGGTTCAAAAGATAGGTTGTTTATTGATAAAATCAATGTTTGTAATTAATAAAAAATTCAATTATACTAAAAATCCTGCAATAGGATCGGTTTCATGAAAAATTATTGATAAACGGTAGTTTTTTTATGATTGTTGGTTGGTTTTTTTGTAGGAATTGAGTTGTTTGGAAGGTGGAATGCTAAAAGCGGATGATAAAAAAGACGACCATCAGCCGTCTTTTGATATTTGTCAAATCATTCAAAAATCTTAATATAAGCCCCAGCTTTTAGTTCATCCACCCAGTCTTCTTCGGCTTGGGGAGCTTGACGGCTAAATAGTATCTCACGAGCTTTGTCTTTGCGTGCTTCATTACTCATGTCTCGTTGGCGGGTGTTTTCCACTTTTAGGATGTGCCAGCCAAACTGCGTGCGAAACGGGGTGGAAAAATCACCAGCGACAGTATTTTTCATCATGGCTTCGAACTCTGCCACCATCTGCCCGTCAGTAACCCAGCCCAAGCGACCGTTTTGGGTGGCAGAGCCTGTGTCATCAGAATACGTGGCTGCCATCGCCCCAAAGTCCGCTCCTTTTTGTAGTTCGCTGTATAGGGCGTTGATTTTTTGTTGTGCCATGGCATCACTTTGAGCATCGTCAACTTTGACCAAAATATGACTGGTCTGCCATTCAGGGATAAGCACTTGTTTGGCAGGGATTTTTTGTCCTTCAGGCGAGTTTAAAAAAGCATTGACTTCCTGCTCACCGATGTTAATGCGTGGGCGGACTTGGGCTTGCCATAGTGCCACTAGGCTGGCATCTTCGATGACTTGACGACGAAGTTCGGCATAACTGCCTGCCTGTTTACCATCAAGCGAACGTTGAAAATCTGCTAGGTTGTCAAAGCCTTCTTTGTTGGCAATGGCGAGCAGTTCACGATTGACCGCATTTTCATTGGGGCTAAACCCTGCACGATTCACCAGTCCAAGCTGTAATTTGCGTGTGATGAGGGCATCCATGGTAAGATTTTGGATTTCGGCGTTAGATAAGGCAATACCTCTGTCACGATATTCACGAGCCATGGCTTGACTGGCGGTGATGAACTCGCTTTTTAGGATAATCTCGTCATTAACCTGTGCCAAAATACCATCGGCACTGCTTGTTACGCTAGGGGTGTTGGCGGTGGCGACTGTTGCCATGCCTAGGCTTAGACTGATGGTAAGCAGGGATTGGATAAGGGGATGTTTCATTGTTGTTCCTATAAAATTGTTAATAAATAAACTAAATCAGTTTAGCATTTCATCATCATCTCGTCAAATGCTATGATTTAAATAAATCAATAATCCTGCTGCCATGCTCGATTGACAGTGTCATAACCCAAGACTTTATCCGACATCAGACGGTTTAGCTTACCGCCACTGGTGATGCCATTTAGGCGAATCTCTGCCATGATGGCGTTATCCGCCCCTGCTTCGGGGTTTAGGTCGTTGCGATAACGGCGAGCATAGACCGACAACCCATAACAGCAATCTTCATAATTAACCCCAACCAAGGCATCGAGTAGGCGGTCGTTTTTGTAGTCGTATTGGGCTTGGGTCATGACACGCCAGCGGTTGTTGATGGGAAAGACGGCAGATGCGGTATAAGCCGATAGGGTAAGCTGACCTGTGGCGGGGTTGTCTTTGCGTTCGATGACACCAAAGTTGTACAGCTGATTATCACTGGGCTGATAACGTAGTTGGGCGACGATGGCACTTAGGTCATAGTTGGGGGTGAATGCTCCGCCAGCTTCTACCCAAAAGTTATCCGTCGGCTGAGTGGATGCTCGCCACGCCATCCCTGATGTGCTGCCTGTAAAGGTTTGGCTGTCATCTGCGCCCACACGAATGTCATCTAAATAAATCTGCTCGGCAATGCCCCCGTCAAAGCGTGTCAGACCCGACCCATCCACATAGCGATAATGCAGGGCAGGGGTGATGGCGTGCAAGTCGCCAATGCGGTCATAGCCCAAGAACCAAGAATCAGACAGCAGGCGGTCGTAGCTAATTTGTCCGATGGCAGTTTCAAAGTTAGGGATATTGCTTTGGTCTTTGTAGGGGGTGTAGGTGTATTTTAGGCGTGGCATGATGACTTGATGACCGCCCAAGCTGTCGTCATACAGCCCAAAGGGTGAACCTGCCTTTTCAAAAAATAGCCCTGTATCTAGTCCAATCCTAGGGGCGAACACCGAATAAGTGCCTTCATCTTCGGTAAGATTCTGTCCGATAAGGCTGTCCTCATCATAAGACGCATACAGATGTGTCAAAGCAAGCGATGGCGTGGCATAGCCCCATGAGCGAGTCATCGGATAGCTTGCCGAGAGCTGGTTGTACATGCGAAAGCCTGATTTTTCCGTCTCGGAGTTGTCTTTGATGGATTTTTTAAAATAGGCAGAGTTGTGAACCCCTTCTACTGTTAGGCGGTTTAGCACGTCAAATTCATTGACAAGTTTTGGCAAGCGATAATGCACCGACAACTGGGGCAGGCGTGAGTAAGGCTTGTCTTTATCTAAGATGGTCGTGCCGTCGCTGTTTGTGCCGTGCAATGTCTGAAAGGTCTCCGCTCGCAAGTCGGCACTGATGTAGTCATTATAGTAGCTTGCCCCGATGTTGCGTGGCAAGTTAAGTGGGTTGCCTTCGATGCCGAGCGTGTCAAAATCATTAAGATAACTGCTGTCCGAGACATAGCGATAATGAGCGTAGGCGGACAGATGAGGGTGGCGTTTGGACTGCCAGTAGTGGTCATAAAACAGGCTTTTGCGGTCTTCGTTATTGTATTTGCGGTCATTGGGCAAATAAGAGCCACGCAATACGCCTGCCCCGACATGCTGTGTCAGATAGCGAAATTCGCCCGTGAGCATGGGGTTTTTGTTGCTAAACACCGTGGGCGTGATGGTGGCGTCATGGTTAGGGGCAAGGTTTAAATAGTAAGGCGTGCTAATCTCAAAACTGTCCGAGCCAAACCCTGCTGTCGGCAACAAAAAGCCACTGGCACGTCTGTCATCAATGGGAAAGTTAAAATACGGCAAATAAAAGACAGGCACGTTACCGATTCTTAGTGTGCTGTTTTTTGCCACGCCACGCCCTGTGTCGTTATCAATGTCAATGCTACTGGCGTCCAAATGCCATTTGCGTTCGGTTGGCGGGCAAGTGGAGAACATGACGTCCTGCATGTGGTATTGGTTATCGCCGACTTTGTTTAGGGTGTGGGCGTGTCCATGGGCGTTCATGGTGGTACTGGCAAAGGCGACGTCATGAGCGGTGGCGGTCCTGCCGTCATCAGCGTAGTATAAGTTATCGGCAACCCCGATAATCCCTGCACCGCTTACCTTGCTACCGCCAGTGCTGGGCGGTCGGTCATCACTAAACAGCACTTGCCCTGTGGCACGCATTTGCCCTGTGCTAGGCTGATAGATGAGCTTGTCAGCGACGATTTGCTGATTGTTTTGTTCGATGATGACATTACCAGCAAGCTCGGCGTAGTCTTTATTGTCATAGTAGCCGTAGTCAGCTTGGGCGTAGAAAGTCTCGTTATCATCGCCATGACCTCGATAGCCCAGAGTTTGGCTTAGACTCTCTCGCTTGGGCTGTACCCACACCCCTTCACAGCGTGCCACGTGTCCGCCGGTGCTTGGCTTGGCGTGATAATATTGGGCAAGTTTGGCAAGACTTTGGCTTTTTTGTGTGTTGGCATGATGGTCTTGGCTGATGTTCTCACTGCTGATAAACGTGGTGTTTTGCTTGCCCTGACCGCCTTGGCTATCATGAATGTCCGATGTGACAAATGATGTGGGGTTTGGGTTATGATTTGATGTGTTACCCTGTTTGTCACTGCCTGCCAGTTTATCATTAAGATATGGATTATCATCAAGCTGTGGGTTGTCCTGCGTACGGTATTGGGGGCTTTGCGAAGTGATGGCATGATGGGACAGATGAGCAAGTCTGGGCTGAGTGATGGTGGGGACAGAATTGGCGGTTTGGGTGTCATTGTTGGTAATAAATCCCAAACCATCATCGGTCTTAGCCTCTACCTTTGCCCCTGCAACCGTTTGAACGGCGGCAGGCGTGGGCGTATGGCTCATCGTGCTGTTGGAGCTTGGGCGTGTGATGTCATCGGATGTCACAAAACTTTGGGCGTGACTTAGGGTAGGCAATACGCCAAACAACGCCATGCCGACACAGATGGTCAATTCGTGTTTTTTGCCAAAAAAATCCTGTTTTTGTCTGTCCTGTTTGTTCTGCGTTGCCTGTCCACGTGTCATGATGTTACCTGAATTGACTTAGGGTGATTTTTAAATGTGGTTAAAGTTGGTTATTTTACCCTATTTTTGATTTAAAATTAATAGGGCGTACCTACCCTTGATAACATTTTTTAAAAATATGATGAAAATTTAGGGATTTCAAGCCATTTTCATATGAAAAATGGCTAAATCTTGTGGCTTGAAGTCAAAATCCTTGTTGATATTTCAATATCAACTGCGGACTTTTTCCTTGCAAAACGGGCGATTCCCCTGTTTTTTTAAATAGGTGTTTTTCATGGCAAATACCAAAGGCAGGCACGCCCTAGTTTTTGTCATGTCTTAAAAATTTGCCGTCAAAAAACAATACACCGAAAATGACTGGTGTAACGCCCAAAAATCCGCTAAACTATGGCATCTATTTAACCATTTAACCAAATCATTTAACTTAACGATTTTAACCATAAGGGCATACCATGACTCGCCATGATGAGATGATGAATTTTTTAAACAATCACCTAACTGCTGGTTTTACGGTAGAGAGCTTGGCAGGAGATGCCAGTTTTCGCCGTTATCATCGCATTCATTTTAAGGTGACAAGCGAACACGATAAAGATAAAATGACGTATCTTTTGATGGATGCTCCGCCTGACAAAGAGAGCGTGACTGAATTTGTATCGGTGGCAGGTATCATGAGTGAAGCGGTGAATGTGCCTGACATCATTGCCCAAGACATTGCCAAGGGCTTTTTATTATTACAAGACTTTGGCACGACCGAATTTGCCCATTTAATCAAAGACGATAAAGCAAATATGTCTCGCTATTACCAAAAAGCCTATGAGACATTAATCAAATTACAGGATTTGGACATTGATGTTGATTTGCCAGCATATAGCGATGAGAAATTAAATGATGAGATGGATTTATTTAGCCAGTGGTTCTCGCCGTATATTAACGTATCATTTACCGCCGATGATGAGTTATTATGGGAGCGACTAAAAAAACAAGTCATCACTGATGTCCAAAGTCAGCCCAAAGTCATTGTTCATCGGGATTATCACAGTCGCAATCTCATGCAAGATAAAGCGTCTGATGAGCTGGGCGTGATTGACTTTCAAGATGCGGTGATTGGGGCAGATACTTATGACTTGGTGAGTTTGGTGCGAGATGCGTACATTGATGTGGATGAGACGTGGGTGAATGAACAGATTGGAATTTTTTATGAATTAAAAAACCCGAACATGACATTGAATGACTTTACCAAAAATGTCAATATCATGGGCATACAGCGACATTTAAAAGTCTTGGGGATTTTTATTCGTCTGTATCAGCGAGATAGCAAAGCGCGTTATTTGCAAAACATCCCCAAAGTGATGAATAATTTGTGCCATGAGCTTAACTGGCTAAGTGAGCAGGGCGGTGATGATATTTATACTGATTTTAAGGAATTCATTTGTCAAAAAATCCTACCTACTTATAATCAGGTATTTATATCGGCATAAATAAATGAAAATAGGATGATGATATGATAAATTGTCCTATTTTTATTTTGATGTTTGATGTGTTTAATTTTACAATTGATATGATTTATTTATTTTAAAAACCCAATCATTTATAAAAACTTATTTATAAAAGGCAAACCATGATAACCCAAGCCATGATTTTATCAGCAGGTAAAGGCACCAGAATGCGTCCTTTGACCCTGACCACGCCCAAGCCTCTTGTGATGGTGGCACAAAAGCCCCTGATGGTGTGGCATATCGAACGTCTAAAACAGGCAGGCATTACCGACATTACTCTAAATGTCGGCTATTTGGGCGGGGTGATTATTGACTTTTTTAAAGGTCGTGATTTTGGCGTGAATATCCACATATCCGATGAGAGCGTCCTGCCTGAGCCTTTGGAGACAGCAGGGGGTATACGCTATGCACTGGCTCATGGGAAACTAAAAGATGAGCCGTTTTTGCTCATTAATGGCGATGTGTGGAGCGAGTTTGCGTTTGACGGACTGGCTCATCACAGTCTTGGTAATCATCTGGCTCATCTGATGCTGACCGCCAATCCTGAGCATAACCCCACGGGCGATTTTGCTTTGGCACAGATGTCGGCAGGGGGGTCGGGTGTGGTCGGACTAAAAAGCGATGACGGCAACAACTACACCTTTGCTGGCATTAGCGTGATGTCTCCACAGATGGTGGCAGGCGTGGGCGTGGGCGAGATAGCACCACTGGCACCACTGCTACGTTCGGCGATGGCAGGGGGGCGTGTCAGTGGCGAGATACTGAGTGATAAATGGGTCGATGTCGGCACGATGGAGCGACTGCATGAAGTGGAGCAGTATGTTCGAGGCGTTTGGTAAAAACGGGTGGGAGAATTTTATAAAATAGTTTTTAAAAAATAATTTCATAAATTTCAATGGTTTATAAATTTTATGTAAAATTTCTCAAAAAACCATTTGACACCCACCAAAAAATCTATATAATACGCACCACAACGAACGACATACATAACAAATAAACATGGTTTAAATTGTTTATTAAAACAGTTAAGTAAGTCAAGTTCGGGCGGTTAGCTCAGTTGGTAGAGCGTCTGCCTTACAAGCAGAGGGTCAGCGGTTCGAATCCGTTACCGCCCACCATTTTAAATCTTTTATGGTTAAAAAAGATTGGCGACCTTAGCAGCGGTAGTTCAGTTGGTTAGAATACCGGCCTGTCACGCCGGGGGTCGCGGGTTCGAGTCCCGTCCGCTGCGCCATTTTTAACTGGTTTTTCCAGTTTATCCCCTAAGTCTCCCCTGACTTAGGGATTTTTTTATGTCTTTATTTTATACACTAGGGTATACCTGCTTTCATATTTACCATAAAATGAGAAAAACTGCCCGTTTTCAAGGAGATATCAAAGGTGGTGTACCCTAATTTCTAAAATTCTAAAATAATACAACAGCTTCAAAGGTTGTTTTATTGACGCAGTTTGGTGTCTTCTTCTGTCATGATTTGCCGTGCCACATGAATGATAAGCTGTCTTAGCCATTTATGAGCAGGGTGGTGTTGTAGTAGGGGCGACCACGCCATTTTAAGCTCAAATTCTGGAATGAAAAATGGCGGTTCTTTGACCACGATTTGTGGATTATTTTGGGCTTGTAGGTTTGCCACACGAGTGGGTAGCGTGGCAATCAGGTCTTTGTTGGCGGTGAGCATGGCAGGCATTTGATAATGACGGGTAAACACGCTGATTTGGCGTTTTTGTCCCAGTCGCTGTAAGGCTTGGTCGATGGAACCCAGACCGCCTGATTTTTCAGGATTGACCCCAAAACCCACGCCCATGCCCGTTTTGGATACCCAGACGTGCTGAGCTTTTAGGTAATTTTTTAGGTTAAAACGGTGCAAATGGGGCGACTCTGCCGACAGCAGACAACTAAACGTATCACGCCACACCAACACCTGATGAAAACTCTGCGGTATCTCATTAAAGCGGTTAATCGCCAAATCCACTCGCCCCTGTTCCATGTCCCGATACGACACATCGGACGGGGTCAAAAAGTCCAAAATCACGTTCGGGGCTTCGCTTCTAAGGGCTTTGACAAGGCGTGGCACAAGCGTGGCTTCGGCATAGTCCGATGTCATAATCCGAAATACCCGAGACGTACTATACGGACGAAACTCGGTGCGTGGCTCCAACAGCATCCCCACGTCCGAGAGTATCTCACGAATACGTGGCTGTAACTCACAGGCTCGCTCGGTCGGGGTCATGCCTTCGGACGACCGCACGAGCAAGGGGTCATTAAACAGCGAACGCAATCTACGTAAAATATTACTCATCGCAGGCTGAGTAATGCCAAGCTGTTCGGCGGCACGGGTGACGTTTTTCTCACGCAGTAGCACGTCTAAATAAACAATTAGGTTTAAATCAACTTTTTGTAAATTCATAATTGCCCTTTTTATGTTTTGTATTTAATGTAATTGCACCATTTCATTTTTGGTGATTTGTAAAACACCATCAATCGCTTGATAAGATTGCACTTTTTTATTTAAATCAGTTGCCGTAATTTTTACCGCCACGGCATTTATGTTGTCATATAAATAAACAATCTCATCGTGATAATGATTGATGTGTGTTAATAAATTGTCTTTTTTGTCTTTGTCAAAATAAATAATAAAAATATCCGACTGGGCGGTTTGTGTCATTTGTGATTTTTTATTACCAGATTTGTGGTGAATGTTGACACAAGCGGTTAATACGATAATAGGAATTAGTAATAAATATTTCATAAATTGCCTTTTTAAAAAATGAAAATATTTTTGATAAATAGGCTAAATGATTAAAACTTGTGTCCCTGCATCTACCACATCATATAGCCACACCACGTCATTATTTCTCATACGAATACAGCCATGCGACATCGGCACGCCCACAGGCTCGGTATCGGGCGTGCCGTGAATGTAGATATATCGGGCGTGGGTATCGCACACCGCACCGTCTGCGGTTTTGCCAAGATTATAACCGTTTTCCACACCTTTTAACCACAAAATCCGACTCAAAATCCAGTCCCTGTCAGGATTGGTTTGCCCCAACTTGTCATCATAAATCTCGCCTGTAAACACTCGCCCGACAAAGACGGCATTTTTGGGGTATTCGCCCCCAATTTTATTGTTAATAATATGCTTACCAAGTGGCGTACACCCTGTATTTTCAAGTTGTCCTGTGCCATTTTTGGCGGTAGAGACGGGCAGAGTTTTGATGAGCTTATCACCATCAAATACGGTCAAACTTTGAGCGGTGGTGTCTATTTTTAAGGTTATCATAGGGTTAGGGCAATCATGGCTTTATGATGACTGGGTCATCAATTTTAAAAATGATGACTATTTTAAATTTTACTAGTTTAGCAAATTTTTAAAAATTTTTCGCTTATTTTTGTGAAAATTTGCCAAATTTTTAAAATTTTTACCCTAAGATTTGCCAAAAGTGTTATAATTTTTGGATTGCATGCTTTTATTTTATGAAAATTGGAGTTGGTATGAGTAGCACCATTTTAGAATCTTTGCCCTTGGGCGAAAAGGTAGGTATCGCATTTTCGGGCGGTTTGGATACGTCCGCCGCCATTTTGTGGATTAAACAAAAAGGGGCAATGCCTTATGCTTATACTGCCAATCTGGGGCAACCCGATGAGTCCGACTACGACTCAATCCCTGCCAAAGCCATGCAATATGGGGCAGAAAAAGCCCGCTTGATTGACTGTCGTTTACAATTAGTTCGTGAAGGCATTTGTGCCATTCAGTGTGGGGCGTTTCATATCACGACAGGCGGTATGCCGTATTTTAACACCACGCCACTGGGACGTGCGGTAACAGGCACGATGCTTGTAACCGCCATGAGCGATGACGGCGTGGACATTTGGGGCGATGGTAGCACCTATAAGGGCAATGACATTGAGCGTTTTTATCGTTATGGGCTACTCACCAATCCTAAGCTTAGAATTTATAAGCCTTGGTTAGATGAGACCTTTATTGATGAGCTTGGTGGACGAGCGGAAATGAGCCAATTCTTGATTGATAACGGTTTTGACTACAAAATGAGCAAAGAAAAGGCGTATTCTACCGACTCAAATATGCTTGGGGCGACACATGAAGCCAAAGATTTGGAATTTTTGAACGCAAGCCACAAAATCGTAGAACCTATCATGGGTGTACGCTACTGGGACGAGAGCGTGGAGATTGTCCCCGAGACCGTTACAGTGGAGTTTTTTGAAGGTAATCCTGTGGCACTAAATGGCGAGACATTTGATGACCCTGTGGCACTCATGCTAAAAGCCAATGAAATCGGCGGACGACATGGCTTAGGCATGACCGACCAAATTGAGAACCGCATCATCGAAGCCAAATCCCGTGGCATCTATGAAGCCCCTGGCATGGCTCTCTTGCACATCGCTTACGAACGCTTGGTTACAGGCATTCACAACGAAGACACCATTGAGCAATATCGCATTAACGGACTGCGTTTGGGTCGCTTGCTCTATCAAGGTCGCTGGTTTGATAGCCAAGCATTAATGCTTCGTGAGACCGCCCAGCGTTGGGTCGCCAAAGCCATTACAGGCGAAGTGGTGCTAGAACTTCGCCGTGGCAACGACTACTCTATCCTAGACACCAAATCACCCAATCTTACCTACGAGTCTGAACGCCTGTCTATGGAAAAAGTAGAAGACGCAAGCTTTACCGCCACTGACCGTATCGGACAGCTGACCATGCGTAATCTTGACATCGCTGATACCCGTGCTAAATTGGGTATTTATAGTAATGCAGGGCTTTTGGGACTGTCGGGTGGTAATGCCGTGCCACAGCTTGACAGCAAATAAGTCATATCAATCAAAAGAGCGAGCTGAATGTTTCGCTCTTTTTTATTAGAGCGTGCCTACCTTGATAACATTCTTATAAAATAAGTTAAAAACTTAATACTTTAAATTAATTTTTGCATGAAAAATGGTTATCCGACCACTTAATTTAAAAAATTAAGTTAAAACTCTTAAAATTTACCCAGTTAAGTGGTCGGATGTTTTTCTGCGTCAAAAACTTGTCTGATAGAAGACTCACAGCCTCAAGTTTTTTCCTTGAAAAACGTGTGATTTTTCGTGATTTTCATTGCAAATACCAAAGGCAGGCACGCCCTAAAAAATTTTTAAAAATAGTCATGGATTGATAAAATTTTTTACAAAAAATTTGTTATACTAATCATATTTTTACTCATGTCATTAAACAGTCATTTTAACCCATTTATAAATAATTTTATCAATTAAGGATAACACGTGCGTGCTTTAAATGCCATTGACCATGTATTTTTAATGCTTGAAACTCGCAAGGAGCCGATGCACGTTTCAGGTTTGTGTATTTTTGAGGTGCCTGACGGGGCGGGTGATGATTTTTTGACAAAGTTGGTATCAGACATTGAAGTGACACGCACCAAGCCAAGCTTTCCTTTTAATCAAGTGCTAAGCAAGAGGCTGTTTTGGGAGCCAGATGGGGATTTTGATGTTAATCATCATTTCCGCCATGTCGCCCTGCCCAAACCCGGTGGCACACAAGAGCTGACGAACTATATCTCACGTGAGCATGGGCTGATGTTGGATAGAGCCAAGCCGTTGTGGGAATTTCATCTCATTGATGGGCTTGCCCCTGCTTACGATGGTGGTAACGCTCGCTTTGCCCTGTTTTTAAAGATTCATCACGCCATGGCAGACGGTATCGCCGCCATGCGACTGCTTCAAATGTCGCTCTCAGCGTCCAAAACAGAGAAGATGACCGCCCCGTTTTGGTCGTTATCCACCAAATACCGCAGTCAAATCAACGCCATCTTACCCATTCACAAACCGCCCCTAAAAATCATCAAAGAACAACTTACCACCATCTATCCTGTGGGGCGAGAGCTGGTTAATAGTGTCAAAAATCACTTTGGGGAAAAGAATCTGCATTTTACCAGTACCTTTGATGCCCCCAAGTCTATCTTAAATCAAAAAATCAGCAGTTCACGTCAGCTGTCGTTTGTCTCGTTTAAAAAAGGGCGATTTGCAAAGATTGCCGAGCATTTTGGGGCGACGACCAATGATGTCCTGCTTGCCATCTGTGCAGGGGCGTTGCGTGAATATTTGCTCGTCCAAGATGCCCTGCCTGCCAAGCCACTCATCGCCTTTGTGCCGATATCGCTTCGCCGTGATAAAAGTGCCATGGGCAATCAGCTCTCGTTCATCCTTACCAACCTTGCCACGCACAAATCTGACCCTGCCGAGCGTCTATTGACCATCAAGGCAAGCGTGGATGATGGCAAACAGCGATTTTCCCGCATGAATCAGGCACAAGTCATTAATTATAGTCTGCTTACTTATGGCATGGCATTTGCCAACCTAAGCACGGGCGTGATGCCGACCCGCCAAGCCTTTAATCTCATCATCTCAAATGTACCAGGAGATAATACGCCATTGTATCTTAATGGGGCGAGACTGACGGGGATTTTCCCTGCGTCGGTGCTATTAGATGGGCAGGCTTTAAACATCACGCTAACCAATTATCAAGACAAGATAGATTTTGGCATTACCGCTTGCCAAAGTGCTTTGCCACACATTGAACAGCTGATTGAGTTTTTGGAGCAGGAATTGTTGGTGTTTGAAAGACTGTTGCCAAAAGAATAAGATGACAAAACCCTTATGCCACACATCGTCTGGGTGTTGTTTGCTTGATGGGCGTGGTTAATTTGGCTAGGGTTTGGACAATCATGTCGTTACTGATGGTGCGTGTCTTGTCGCCATGAATGACGGTCATGATGGCATGGCAAGTGCAATGAGTGGCTTGATGATGAGCGGTTTGGCGGGTCATGGCTGTACCTGTCTTAATTAAAATTAGTGGTGGGTTACAGGTTTAGTGTAGCCCAATTAAGAAGTGGGGACAACCATTTTTCGCCATTTTTCTTGATAAATTGTAAACAGATGTTTTGTTTATGACTGGCTAATGACAAGCCCTAATAATTATCGCAAACTCTTGGGTAGAGAAAAAGTAACATTCTCTTCAATGCCCGACAGCTCAGTGGGGGCATCTGCTCCCCAGTCTTGCAAGGTGTCTAGCACTTCTTTTATCAGCACTTCGGGGGCGGACGCACCTGCGGTAACTCCGACTTTGTCCACGCCATCAAACCATGCCTTATCCATCTGAGAAGCGTTATCAATGAGGTACGCCTTTGCCCCCAGTCGTTCGGCAAGCTCACGCAAGCGATTGGAGTTGGACGAGTTGGGCGAACCGACCACGAGGACGATTTGACATTCTTTTGCCAAAGATTTTACCGCATCTTGACGGTTTTGGGTGGCGTAGCAAATGTCGTCTTTTCTTGGGGCGTTGATTTGGGGGAATTTATCTTTTAGGGCGTCTATCACTTGGGCGGTGTCGTCCATAGATAGAGTGGTCTGAGTAACAAACGCAAGTTCTTTGTCCGCCCCAAAGTCTAAGTTTGCCACGTCATCCACATCTTCGACCAGATGAATGCGACCGCCAAAACTGGTGTCAAACCGCCCCATCGTACCCTCCACCTCAGGGTGTCCTGCGTGTCCGATAAGAATGGCATCCATACCGCCTTTGGCAAATTTACCCACTTCAATATGCACCTTGGTAACCAAAGGGCAGGTGGCATCAAACACGGTCAAATCACGGCGTGTCGCTTCGTCTTCGACTGCTTTGGATACGCCATGAGCCGAGAAAATCACAATCGCCCCATCAGGCACTTCGTCCAGCTCTTCGACAAACACCGCCCCACGACGAGCCAAATCTTCAACCACAAATTTGTTGTGGACGACTTCATGGCGGACATAAATGGGCGGATTAAAACGGCATAAGGCTTCATTAACAATGGCAATAGCACGGTCAACGCCAGCACAAAAGCCACGGGGATTGGCAAGTAGAATTTGCATGAAAGATTTCCAAATAACTCAACATCAAACGGCTTACTTTATCATAATTTGTCGTTTTAGGATATGACAATTTGTGCTATAATCTGTCAATCATCATCATTTGGCGAAATCATCATGACGAACACAAACCCCACCCAAGGCACGCTTTTTATCATCACCGCCGCCTCAGGCACAGGCAAGACTTCACTGGTCAAGGAGCTACTTGCCACCACCAAAAATCTCGTGGTTAGTGTCTCGCACACCACCCGTGAACCCAGACGTGGTGAGATTGATGGCGAGCATTATTATTTTACTAATAGAGATGAGTTCATCCGCTTGGTGGGGGAGAGTGAGTTTTTGGAGCATGCCGAAGTGTTTGGCAATTATTATGGCACCAGTAAGACGGCGGTCAATGATTTGCTCAGTGCGGGCATGGACGTGATTTTGGAGATTGATTGGCAAGGAGCACTACAAGTCAAAAAACTCATTCCTCAAGCGGTGATGATTTTTATCCTACCGCCAAGCCGTGAAGCCCTGCGTAGCCGTCTGATGAATCGCAACCAAGATGCCACAAAGGTCATCGAGACCAGACTGGCAGGGGCGGTGCGTGAGATGCAAGAGTATGTGAACTTTGACTATGTGGTAATTAATGATGATTTTGATGTGGCATTATCTGAGATAAAATCCATCATCACTGCTTATCGCCTTGCCATCGACAAGCAAACGGCACGCCATGAAAAATTAATCAGTCAGTTATTGGCAAGTTAGGGTGTGTCAAACCTTAATTTTCCACTTTTAAAATAGTAAAAATCTGTTATAATAATAGATTGTTATCAATGTAAAGAGTGTGATTTATGGCACGAGTGACGATTGAAGATTGTTTGGATACGGTGGATAACCGTTTTGATTTGATTTTGGTGGCATCAAGACGAGCACGTCAGCTTGCCACAGGGCGTGCCGACCCGTTGGTGACTCCCGAAGGCGACAAGCCAACCGTGCTTGCCCTGCGTGAGATTGCCGATGGTCATGTGACCCGTGCGATTTTAGATAAGCCTGAAGAAGTGTATGTGAAAAAAGAACCGCCACCGTTTGATCCAACGGCTAATGGTTTTTAAAATCATATACAGTCCTAAAAACCATGCTTTTGGCGTGGTTTTTTGTTTTGTCATTCATTAAACTTTCTGATTTTATCATAAAAATAACTCCATAAAAACGGATAATTTTCCCTTGACAATTTAACGAAAAACTGATTAATTATAAAGTTCGGATTGGGGATTTTTTTAGATAAAATCATGCCCCACTTCAAGAGCTTTTTGTTAGGGCGTGCCTGCCTTTTGTATTTGCAATGAAAATCACGAAAAATCACACGTTTTTCAAAGAAAAAACTTAAGGCTGTGAGTCTTCTATCAGACAAGTTTTTGACTTCGAGCCACAAGATTTAGCCATTTTTCATGCAAAAACGATTGATTTATTGCTAAAAATTTTAAAATTGTAAATAGTGTTATAAAGAGTGGGCACGCCCTAATTAAACAACCAACCAACACACTACCGAGCCAAACCAATCATGTTAGCCAACTACCACGCCGATAATATCCCTACACGTTTTAGTCATCCTTTGGTGGATGAAGCCAAAGACAGCCTGATGAATGCGGTCAGCTACTTAGATGCCAAAGAGCGGGCGGATGTGCTACGGGCGTGCCATTTTGGCGACATGGCACACATCAAGGACAAACGCAAATCGGGCGAGCCGTACATCACGCACCCCATTGCGGTGGCGGAGATTTTGGCGGGGTTCTCACTTGATAAAGATTCTATCATTGCTGCGATTTTGCATGACACGGTAGAAGACACCGAAGTCACCGATGAGCTGGTGGCAAGTGAGTTTGGCGAGACGGTGGCACGGCTGGTGGATGGCGTAACTAAGCTAAAATCGGGCAACATGAGCAAACAGCAATCGCAGGCAGCGACTTTTCATAAGATTTTAAATGCCACGCTCATAGACCCCCGTGTACTCATCATCAAGCTGTCTGACCGCTTGCATAACATGAGTACCATGGATGCGGTACGAGAAGAAAAACAAAAATCAACCGCTCGTGAGACGTTGGATTTTTATGTGCCGTTCGCGCGCATTATGGGGCTAAACGACATCGCTGACTACATCGAGCTTTTGTGTTATCGCAACCTTAACCCTGCCATGTACAACAAATTTAATGACAAGCTGTTACAACATGGTTTGGGGCGTAATTTTCAAAAGATTGAGATTAGCACTTACCTACAAAACCTGCTGGGACATCTAAATCTAAAAGGACATGTGCAGGTGCTGGACAACCGCACAAGCATGTATCGGCAGTTCTTTAAAAACCGTGGGCAAGCCAATCGCTTGATTCGCCAATATGATTTTGAGGTGGTGCTAGAAGACATCGGGGCGTGCGACAAACTGGCGTATCATCTCATTCAAAAGTTTGAAATCGCTGACCGTAACATTCAGGACAATATCCGTAAACCCCTAGCAGGGGGCAATCAGTCGCTGTCGCTGATTTATCAAAAAGATTATAACTTCATCAAAGTCACGCTCATGACCGCACGCATGAAAGAAGCGTCTAGCTTGGGCGTGCTTGGCAATAGCAAAAATGACATCAGTCAGTCGGTGATACAGGCAAGTTTGCGTAATATGAAGGATTTGGCGGCGGTCGAAGGCGAAGATGCGGAGACGTCGCTTAAAGTCATCAATGAGCTTATGAGCTATCTGCATGAGCGTAAAATCGTCTGTTATAGCCCCCAAGGGCGTGCCTATGAGCTACCCCGTGGGGCGACGGCACTCGATTTTGCCTATGCGGTCGGGCCTGCCGTGGGTAACATCGCCACAGGGGCGGACATCAATGGCGAGCATGGTAAGCTTGGGTTGATGCTAGCAGATGGTGACACCGTGAGCATTGATATTGATAAAAATGCCACGCCCAAGGCAGATTGGCTTGGCTTTGTGGCGACCAACAAAGCCCGCAATGAGATTTTAAAATTCCTAAAACATCTGCCCCATGACCAAAAAGAGCATTATGGCAAAGAAGCCTTGATGCGTGCCTTAAAGCCTTATGATAAAACACTAGATGACTTATCCGAGCAGGATTGGGCGGATATTTTGGCATGGCGTGGCGTGTCAAGCCAAACCGAGATTTTCCTACAAATCGCCACAGGCACACTACTGCCACAGTTGGTCGTCTCTCGTCTGTTTAGCGAAGAAGTGGATGTGGCAGACGGGGCGGAGATTACCCAAACCAAGCATTTATTAGCAGGCATTAAGGGTTTGGAGATTACCTTTGCCAAATGTTGTAATCCCATGTATGGCGATAACATTGTCGGACATTTGTCGGCACGTCAAGGGCTGACCGTCCATCGTCATAAATGCTATTCACTAGAAAACATCCGTGCTGAGAATCCTTATCAGGTCATACAGCTCAACTGGAAGTCGGATATCAAGCTTGACCATGCCAACTCGATTGGACAGCTGCATTTTCCTGCCACACTCAAAATCCACGCCATGCTAAATGAAGAGCAGATGAGTCAGGCGATTTATGAGCTGCGTGATTTGAACATTGGTATTGAGCAGACGTCTGTCAAGGCAGATGAGAAATCAGGCGGTGGGGTCGGGGCGACCTTTATACAGGTGGTGGTGCGTTCCCGAGCTCATTTAGAAGAAGGTATCATGAAGCTACGCCAAGTGCTGGGCTATCCTAGTATCATGCGACTGTATCAGATGCCGACTTAATGCTCTGTGCTTTTGCACAAAACAAACCCTGCCAATATGCAGGGTTTGTTTTCAACCATGCCATGATAATTTAGATTAACGTTTGATGGCACGCTCATAGATGGCACGGTTCTCAGGAAGGAGCTTTTCCATCGCTTGAATACGACTGTCGTTATTGGGGTGGGTAGAGAAAATGCTACCTGCCTTGCTACCACCGCCTTTTTTGGCGTTCATCTTTTTCCAAACGTTGATGGCATCAGCAGGGTTGTAACCTGCCATCGCCATCAGTCGCATGCCGAGTGCGTCCGCTTCGTATTCGTGATGGCGAGAGTGGGGTTTATCAAGTCCGTATTCGTGTAACACACTTGCCCCGAGATTGACCATGTCGGCATTATAACCTGTATTGGCTTGGACAGCGGCGGCACCAAGCTGTACCGCTAGGCTAGACAGGACGTTTGCTCCCATTTGTTTTTTACTGTGTTCTAGCAAAGCATGAGCCATCTCGTGTCCGACAATGGCGGCAATCTCGCTCTCGGTCAAGTTATAATTCTCAGCCAGTCCTGTGTAAAATGCCATCTTGCCCCCTGGCATCGCCCAAGCATTCTCGGTTTTATCCCTAACCACGGTCATTTGCCAGTCAAAACGTATGCCTGTGTTATTTAGGGAGTCGGCATGTGGTCTTAGACGGTTAAAGGCACGTTGAACGGTCTTGGCGGTGTTTGATGTGGTATCAATCTTGGCTTTGCTGAGCATTTGTTGATAGTGGGAGCCTGCTTGGGCGTTTAGGGTTTTGGTGTCCATGCCTGCCATGTCAGCAACGGTGGTGCAACCCGATAAAGTCAAGGTGGTACTAAGTAGGGCGATGCTTAATTTTTTCATAAAAAGTCCTGATTGGGTAAAACATAAAACCATCATAGCATTTTCAAAGTTTAAAAACAACATGGTGAACGGGTGCTTTAACAATAAAAAATACTTGAATATTCATGGTAATTTGTTTAATATAATCTTACCATTTCTTAAGGAGTAAGCCATGTGTTGTCAAATTGACCTAAATTCTAAATCTGACGTGGTGCATTTTTTGGGCAAAACCGAACCCAATCTTTTGCCAAAGACATCCGATAATGTCGCAGGTAACATCGTCTATACGGGCGAGCCTGCCATGAGTCTGTGGGATAAAATTATGGCTCGTTGGCAAGCTAACAAGACGAGCAAGTAATAAGCGGGTAAATTACAGACAAATGAACACCATTTAAGATAAATGGTATTTAAACAGCATTTAAACATAGAAATATCTTAGGAATAACCATGCCAAAACAAATCATTCATGCTGACAACGCCCCAAAAGCAGTGGGAACGTACTCACAAGCTGTCAAGGTGGGTAATACCGTCTATGTCTCAGGTCAAATCGGGCTTGACCCTGTAAGCATGACCTTGCGTGATGGGTTTACCGCCCAAGCTGAGCAAGTGTTTGATAATATTGAAGCCATTGCCAAAGTAGCAGGCGGTAGTTTGGCGGATGTGGTAAAGTTTAACGTATCATTAGATGATTTGAATGATTTTAATGAATTAAATCAAATCTTTGAATCTCGTCTCACCGCTCCTTATCCTGCCCGTGCCGCCCTAGAAGTCTCTGCCTTACCAAAAGGGGCGTTGGTGGAGATTGAAGCGATTTTATATATCGAATAAATTTTGGTATTGGTCTAAAAAGTATGCTGAACTAGATTTTCCGTTCACCCTGAGCNNCTCACCACGAACGGTTTTCCTTGTAGCATACTTTTTGAACCAGAGCCTAAATTTTTAATAAATGTCAATGTAAGGGCGAATACCGCCCTTATTTTTATGTTAAAGACCACACCATGCTAATCCAAGTCGCCTTGCCTGTACCGCTTTATCGCCTGTTTGATTATCGTGTGGCGGACGTGTTGCCACCGATAGGCGTGCGTGTCAAAGTGCCGTTCGGTCGCCAAGAGTTTATCGGCATCGTGGCAGGGCATGTCCACCCCGATGACAGTGATGTGCCACAGGATAAATTAAAATCACTCATTTATGTGATAGATGATGAGCCGATTTTTGATGAATATTTTTTTAAACTTGCCCGATGGCTGTCGTCTTATTATCATTATCCGCTGGGCGACACGATGGCGGTAATGTTACCCACGCTCATCAAGGCAGGGGCGGATGTCAGTGATGAGGTATGGCGATATCGGGCGGTCGCTCACGCTGATGATGGGTTTGTTAAAGGCGTGCTGAGTAAAACTGCCAAAAAACAGCACGCTGATTTTGTCGTTATCCGTGATAACCCGAACGCCACCAAACACACCTTGCGGATGCTTGGGGTAACAGAGCGAAATTTGACACTATTTGTCCAAAAAGAGCTGATAGAATGTCACACTGCCCCAAACACACCGCCCCTGCCTGCCCAAGTGGTGCAAGAGCCACTGACCCTAAATGACGAACAACGCTTGGCACTGACGCAGATAAGCCAAATCATACATGACGGGCGTTATCAAGGTGTATTGCTCAATGGCGTAACAGGCTCGGGTAAGACCGAAGTGTACCTACAAGCGATGGAGCAGGTGCTGGCACAGGGTCGGCAGGTGCTGATTATGGTGCCTGAGATAGGACTGACCCCACAGAGTCGGGAGCGTTTCTCGGCACGCTTTGGGGCGAATGTCGTGGTGTTACATTCATCATTAAACGACAAAGAACGGCTGTCGGGATGGCAGGCGTGTCGGCAGGGGCAAGCCCAAATCATCATCGCCACACGTTCGGCACTGTTTTACCCCTTTGCCAATTTGGGACTGATTATTATTGATGAAGCTCACGATACGAGCTTTAAACAGCAAGACCATTTGCGATATCACGCCTGTGATGTGGCGTTGTATGTGGGGGTGTTAAAACAAATCCCTGTGGTGCTAGGCACGGCAACGCCCATCCTTGAACAAATTAAACTTGTCCGTGATGGCAAACTGCATGAATGCAAACTCACCAAACGGGCAGGGGGTGCGATACCGCCCACGTTTCGCCTTGTGGACATGAGAGTGGGAACACAATGGCAGACGGACATGACAGGCGAGAGCCGTGATACCGAACTGGCTCATCAGACAGTGCAGGCGGTGCGTGAGACCTTAGGGCGGGGCGAGCAGGTGTTGATGTTTCTAAATCGCCGTGGCTATGCCCTGATTCTCTTATGTGGGGCGTGTGGCTGGCAAGCGGACTGCATGCGGTGTAGCAGTCATCTGACCTTGCACAAAAACCCCTTCAAAAAAGCACGCTATGCCAATGAGCAGTATCTGTATGATTATCTAAAATGCCATCATTGTGGCTATCAGGTGGTGACGCCCAAGGTTTGTCCGAGCTGTCATAGCCCAAATCTTGTACATTTGGGGCAGGGGACAGGGCAGTTGTACGAAAGGTTGCACAGCATTTTTGCCAATCCCCAAACCGTCCAGACCCCTTATCCCATCGTGCAGATAGACCGTGATACGGTGCGTGGCAAGGGGGGATGGGATAGACTGTATGAACGTGTTAGTACGGGCGAGCCAATGATATTGTTAGGCACACAAATGCTGGCAAAAGGTCATCATTTTCCTAATGTCACGCTAGTGGTGATTGTCAATGCTGACAGCGGATTTTTGTCGCCTGATTTTCGTTCGCCTGAGCACACCGCCCAGATGATTATGCAGGTGGCAGGACGAGCAGGGCGTGCAGGACGAGCAGGGGAGGTGCTGATACAGACCCTAAACCCTGATAATCCATTACTGCTTGATTTGATACGCTACGGTTATGATAAATTCGCCCATGACTTATTGGCAGAACGGTATGGATTGGGACTGCCTCCGTATAGTCATGCGGTGCTGGTGCGGGCGGATGCTCATCGGCTTGATGTCGCCAAAAATGCCATCATCGGAGCAAAAAACCATCTGCCCCAAGCTCATCCCTTTGCCGTGCTTGCCCCCATTGATGCCCCGATGGTCAAGAAAAACAACCGCTTTCATGTGCAGATGCTCATCCTTGCCAAAGAACGCAAAGTGTTACATGACGTGTTGGCATGGTGGTGGCAGGACGTGCTTGCCCTGCCCAGCTCTCGGGGGGTCAAGATGGCGATAGACATTGACCCTGTGGGATGGTAGATGGTCAAAAAAGATGTTTGCAATATCCTTTTGTGGCATGAACTTTATTCTTTACGTGGCACGCTATCCACATCAATGGCGTCTTTTATGAGTTCATTGCTGATGGTTACGCCTTGATTTTGGGCGTGTTTGGGGCTGACGTAGAGCGTGAGTTTGTTCATGACCTCAGGGGCGATGTCGGTAGGCTTAGTGCCGTCTAGGGTCTGGGCGACCAGTTTGGCGGTGGTTACCCCAAAATCAAAATCATTGACCCCAAGTCCTGCACTCGCCCCACGTCTAACGCTAAACTCATCGGATGCAATGACAGGGATTTTTAACTCATTGGCAACCCCAACCATCGCCTCCATTGCCGATGCCACGCCATTGTCAAGTGATGTATAAATCAAATCGGCGCGTCCATCCAAAGCACGAGTGGCGGCAGCGACATCGGCCGAGCGGTTGGCAGGCACGTCCACAAGGGTCATCCCACGCTTGGGAAGTTCGATGGCAAGCTGTTCTTTGATGGCTACAGAGTTTGCCTCACCGGGGCTATATACAAAGCCGATACGCTTGGCACCAGGCTTGATTTGGGTAAATAAATCAAGCTGTGGTTCAAGCGGTAGCTGGCTAGACAGTCCGGTGATGTTCGCTTGTAGGGCTTGGTTGTTATTATCGATAAGTTTAGCCGCCACAGGGTCGGAGACAGCGGTGTAAATCAGGGGAATACTCTGGGTTGCTGCCGCCAGACTCTGGGCGGTGGGGGTGGTGATGGCAACGATGGCATCAGGAGTGTCGGCGGCGAACTGCTTGGAGATTTGCCCCATGGTCGCCATGTTACCCTGTGCTGATTGGAAATTTACCGTCAGATTTTGTCCTTCTTGGTAGCCATGTTGCCCCAAGCCATAAATCACCCCTTTTCTGATGTCGTCAAGCGATGGGTGTTCCACAATGGCACCAATGGCAATGGTTTTGGGGGCCTTTTGGCTGGTGGTGTCTTGGGTAGACTCTTCGGCAGGCGTGGCGGTAGGTTTGTCATTACCACAGCCAGTCAGTAGGGCGATGGCAAGTGTTAAGGCGGATAAGGCGTACGTTTTCATAAAAATCCTTAATAGATAAGTACACTAAAAATTTGGATAATTTAACACATTTAACCCAAAAAAACAGCGGTTTTTGTAAAAATATTGTCATTTTGTCATCGCTAAATTTAATTATACCCAAAAATATGCTATTATTAATCGCAAATTTAATAAGATGAGCAAACAGACATGAGCGAGAGTAAAAGCGGATTTTTTGCCCGCATGAAAGCAGGATTATCCAAATCCAGTAAGAATTTATCAGAAGGTCTGATGAATGTCCTAGTCGGTGGCAAAGAGATTGATGATGAGTTGTTAGAAGAAGTCGAAGACCAGCTTCTGGTGGCGGACATTGGCGTGGATGCGACCAATCGGATTATCACGAGCCTAACCGAGCAGACGGCACGGGGCGATTTGATTTATTCGCACTCGTTATATAAAGCCCTAAAAAAAGAGTTGGTGGACATTTTAGAACCCAAAGTTGCCCCGCTTATCATTGACTCGACCAAAAAACCGTTTGTGATTCTCATGGTTGGCGTTAATGGCGTGGGTAAGACCACGACCATTGGCAAACTTGCCAAACGCTTACAGAGTGAAGGCAAATCGGTCATGCTCGCAGCAGGCGACACGTTTCGGGCGGCAGCAACTGAACAGCTTCAAGTGTGGGGCGAGCGTAATGGCATTCCTGTGGTGGCACAGGGGCAGGGTTCGGACAGTGCGTCGGTGATTTTTGATGCCATGCAGTCAGCGAAAGCAAAGGGCATTGATGTGCTTATCGCCGATACCGCAGGGCGATTACAAAACAAAACGTATCTCATGAACGAGCTTGAAAAAGTCATTCGTGTCATGAAAAAAGCAGATGAGACCGCCCCACATGAGTGCATGATTGTACTAGATGCTGGTACGGGTCAAAATGCCATTAGTCAGGTCAATCTATTTAGCGAAGTCGCCCCATTATCAGGCGTTACCATTACCAAACTGGACGGCACGGCAAAAGGCGGTGTGGTCTTTAATGTTGCCCAGACGACCGATGTTCCCATTCGCTTTATCGGCGTGGGCGAGCAGATTGATGATTTACAGCCCTTTGATCCCAAAGAGTTTGTAGATGCACTCATCAGCGAAGAAAAATGACAAAAAGGCGAATGCATTTCACCTTTTATTGGGGCGTGTTGAATATTGGTATTTGCAATGAAAATCAC
>NZ_MUXV01000002.1:120656-121274 GCF_002014975.1 Moraxella bovis | reverse complement strand
TCAATGACAGGCACGCCCTATATAGGATAAATTAAAAGAAACTTATGATAACCACGCATTATTATCCGCCCATAGATTTACCGATGATAACTTTGACGGTCAAAGACGGCAGGTTATTGGCGTTAGATTGGTATAACGACAAAACCGCCCAAATCTTTGATAAATTAAATCAGCATGCGGTTTTTATAAAACAGGCGGAGTTAAAAGATATTGATAAAAACCAATCGATTGCCTTGCAAACCACTGCTCAATTAGATGAATATTTTAAAGGCAAGCGTACGGTATTTGAATTACCGCTTGATTTATCACATGGCACCGATTTTCAAATAAAAGTTTGGCAAACGCTTTGTAAAATCCCTTATGGACACACGATAAGTTATAAAAAGCTGGCAAGTATGATAAATAAACCTACCGCACATCGAGCGTGTGCCAACGCCAATGGCAAAAACTTAATCTCGCTCATCGTGCCATGTCATCGTGTGATAGCGTCGGACGGTACGCTGGGTGGGTATACGGGTGGAGTGTCAATTAAGCGAATATTGCTTGATTTGGAGAGTAAGAATTTGATATAAAAACCCAAAAACTTTATAGGGCGTGTCTGCCTTTTATAACACTATT
>NZ_MUXV01000002.1:36061-120533 GCF_002014975.1 Moraxella bovis | reverse complement strand
GCAAATACAAAAGGCAGGCACGCCCTAATATTTGAATCGGAAAATGTAGGGTGGGTTATATCCATTTTAAATACCAACAATGTCATAGGCAAAATATAACCTAGCTCTACAATCTTTATACAAAATTTACGGTCTGGCAGGTAAAATAAGTGGCAATAAAGCTCCATAACCCTCTTTTTGCATCTGTGCTTTTGGTATGAATTTTAGTGCATTGCCATTGATACAATAACGCAAACCCCCTCTGTCTTGCGGCCCATCAGTAAATACATGTCCCAAATGTGAATCCGCCACTCTTGAACGCACTTCTGTGCGAATCATATTATAACTGTCGTCTTTGTGTTCGGTGATGACCTCTGGGGTGATGGGTTTTGTAAAGCTTGGCCAACCACAGCGAGAATTGTATTTGTCGGTAGATGAAAATAAAGGTTCACCACTAACAACATCTACATACAAGCCGTCATCAAATAATTGGTCATAGTCATGACTAAATGCCCATTCTGTTTTTGCTTGTTGCGTGATGCGATATTGGGCATCGGTTAGGGTTTGTTTTAAATTGTCTTTATCAAAATTTTGATAGCGTGTTGGGTCTAATGCTTCATCAACGGTCTTTGCCTCAGCCAAAGTATTGGGGCTGTTTTTGGTGATTTTTTTATTGGCAAGACTTAAATCAACATGACAATAACCGTCAGGGTTTTTGGTAAGATAATCTTGATGGTAGTTTTCTGCCATGCTAAAATTGGATAACGGCAGGTTTTCAACGGCAATTTTTTGTTGGTACTTATCTTGTAAGGCGTTTAGTGCTTTATCAATGACCGCTTTATCTTGTGTATTGACGTAATAAATGCCCGTGCGGTACTGTATGCCACGGTCATTGCCTTGCTTGTTGATGCTGGTGGGGTCAATAATGCGAAAATAGTACTGTAATAATGTATCTAAATCCACTTTGTCAGCATCATATGTTACCTTGACGGTCTCGGCATGACCTGAACCTCTGATGACCTCCTCATAGCTTGGATTTGGTAGATTTGGACTGCCATTGGCATAGCCACTTACCGCATCCAAAACGCCGTCAATGCGTTCCATATAAGCCTCAACACCCCAAAAACAGCCCCCTGCCAAATAGATGGTGCTCACGTTAGCCGTATTGCCATTACTGTTGTAATAGTTAGTGTTTTGGCTGGGTCGGGTCATGGTGCTGTTTTGTGTTTTTAAGGCTTCTAGAGTATTAGGATTATCTGCCAAATAGTTCATTTGTTCTTGGCTTAGATTTCCCCTGTTAAGATACACAAGTTTACCGTGTTTGTCTAATATTGCCCAACTTGGATAGGCTTGTACGCCCAGCTGAGTGATGATTTTTGCTTCTGTGTCAATTAGTACAGGTAAGGTGGGATAGTCTGCTTGCAATACTTGATACCAATCTTTAAAGGCCTGAGTGGGTTTCTCTCCAAGGTGATTTGGGCTGACAACAGTAACAATATTAAAGTCTGAAAATTTGGGGTCGTTGTGCCAGTCTTGTGTTTCTTGTAGTGTGCCTAGGCACAGAGGGCACCAACTTGCCCAGAATTTTACCAATGTGGGTTTATTTGGGTTGATGACATCTTTGCCTGTATCGCCCAATCCTGAGGTTATCTGAGGTAAGTTGTGCAGTTGCAATAACAGTTCATTGGGTAATACATCGCTGCTTTGGTGTAGTTCGGTTTGGTTGCCATGATGGTCACCGATGCCTTTGCCACAAGCGATGAGCGTAAAGATGCTTGTGGTGGCACTAAGTCCAAAAATGCCAATATTTTTGATGAATCGTTTGGAAAACATGCTTAATTTACCCCTGTTGTAATCTATTATCTAAATGGTGTCGCCAGCTGTTTTTATCAATGATGCACGTGCGACACCATGCCTATGTTACGTTTAGTATTTATACTCATCCGCCTTAAAAGGACCTTCCACATTGACGCCCAGATAATCCGCTTGCTCTTGGGTGAGCTTGGTGATGACCCCATTAAAGCCTGCGACCATGGCGGCGGCGACTTCTTCGTCCAGCTTTTTGGGCAATACTTTGACATAGACCTTGCCTTGCTTGTCAGCACTTGGCAAGTCGGCAAATTTTTCTTGATATAGATGAATTTGGGCAAGCACTTGGTTGGCAAATGAGCCGTCCATGATACGAGACGGGTGTCCTGTGGCGTTGCCTAGGTTGACAAGGCGACCTTCGGATAGCACGATAAGATAATCCGACTCATCATTTGAGCGATAGACTTGATGAACTTGTGGCTTGACTTCCACCCATTTCCAGTTTTTACGCATAAAGTCGGTGTCAATCTCGGTATCAAAATGCCCAATGTTACACACCACAGCGGTGGATTTTAGAGCCTTTAACATCTCGGCGTTACACACGTGATAGTTGCCTGTGGTGGTAACGACAAGGTCGGTATCTTGGAGTAGTGTAGTATTAACTCCTTGATTTTGCTCACCACCCACAAATGGAGAAACAAGCTCATAGCCGTCCATACACGCTTGCATGGCACAAATAGGGTCAATCTCGCTGACACGCACAATCATGCCTTCTTGGCGTAGGCTTTGGGCAGAGCCTTTGCCCACGTCGCCATAACCAATCACCAACGCACGGCGACCAGACAACAACATATCCGTACCACGCTTGATGGCGTCATTGAGTGAATGGCGACAGCCGTATTTGTTGTCGTTTTTGGATTTGGTGACAGCATCATTGACGTTAATTGCAGGGACTTTAAGCTCTCCTTTGCCAAGCATTTCAATCAAACGGTGTACGCCTGTTGTGGTTTCTTCGGAAATGCCGTGAATACTATCTAGCATTTGGGGGTATTTGTTGTGAATGAGTGCGGTCAAGTCGCCACCGTCATCTAGGATAAGGTTAGCATCCCACAGTTTGCCTTCTTTGTGGATTTGCTGTTCCAGGCACCATTCGTACTCTTCTTCGGTCTCGCCTTTCCATGCAAAGACAGGAATGCCAGCAGCGGCAATGGCGGCGGCGGCGTGGTCTTGGGTGCTAAAAATGTTGCACGAAGTCCAGCGAACCTCCGCCCCTAATGCCACAAGCGTTTCAATCAAGACAGCCGTTTGAATGGTCATGTGGATACAGCCCACAATCTTCGCCCCTGCTAGGGGCTTTTGGCTAGCGTAGCGTTTGCGAATGCCCATAAGAGCAGGCATTTCGGTTTCGGCAAGTTTAATCTCTTTGCGACCAAACTCAGCAAGGCTAATATCGGCGACTTTGTAGTCTTTAAATTCTTGGGCGGTAACTGTAGACACTGCGTCCACTCCTATATGATGAAAAATGAGAAAATAACGCAGATGTCGTTGTTTTATAATTATACAAATATGGCAAATTAACTCCAATCTGCACCAATTTTACATTAAAAAATGCCTTTAGTAGGGGTGTGTTGCACACGCCTATAAGCATCAATGTATCATCAGGGCGTGCACAGCACGCCCCTACGGTGGTGTATTTTGAAGTTAAACAAGTATAATTAAACCAAGCCTGACTTAAAAAAGTTGCAACATCTCTTGGTGTGCTTATTATAGCCTAGTTGATAATAAATTTCAAAATAACAAAACAAATAACAAAACCCAGACCAAACAAATTTGCAATGTTTGTGTAAAACAGCCATTTTATTTCTGCAATATTTTTAAACTATAAATTGTGTTATAAAGGTTCAATATGTCATGGATTGCATGATAAAATAGCCGATTTTCAAAAACCACATTCATCATGCCTACCGTGCCAACATCTGTATTTCGTCCGATAATTTTTATCAAACCCTTTATCAAGTCCTGCCTTGTCATCGTCCTAGCGGTGTTGTCCCTTGCCATGCCTGTGGCAGGCTTTGCCAATACCGCCTTGACCGACACCGCCCCAAAGAGCGAGATGCCCGTGCCCCAAGACAGCTTTGGGCGAGACACGCCACGAAGCACCATGCAAAACTTTGTCAAAGCCTTGTCGGATAAGGACATGGAGCTGACAGCAAAGTATTTGGATTCTGACTTTTTAAAAAAGCAAAAAACGAATGATACAGTTATCCACGACCTAAAACTCGCCCTTGATAAAGGCGGACGGCTACTACCTGATTTGTCAATCAGCGACAAAAGCGAAGGCGATTTGGCGGACAGATTGCCAAGCAACCTAGAAAAAGTCGGTACGATTGATATTGATGATGACAAAATAGACCTGCTACTTATCAGAAAAACCGACAAAGACAACGTGGTTTATTGGCAAATTTACAAAGAAACGCTGGATAATCTGCCCAAAGATTTGACTGAAAATCGCACCACGCTTGCCGATGCCTTTGGGCTGGATTTTTTTGGTGACAGACAGCTGTTGGGGCATAAAATCTCGGACGTGGTGTCGCTCATCATCTTGATTGCCATTGGCTTATCGCTTTTGTGGGGTGGTCTGTGGGCAGGGTGGGGCGTGTTTGCCTTTTTATACCCTAAGGTGCGTGGCAAGCCGTTTGGCATACCGTCCAAAGCCTTGTTGCCTTTGGCGGTGGTGATTTTGGCGTCCATGCTCCCTGAGATGATGGTACAAATGGCGGTGCCTGTCACGCTTCGCACGGCAGTGACCCGGGGTGTTGAGGTAGTGGCGTGGCTTGCAACTGCTTGGCTGGTGCTTCGGGTGATTGATGCCGTGTTCGTGCGCGCCGAGAACAACAGTCGTAAGCACAAACGCCTAGAACAAGTCTCCATCCTAAATCTGTTTCGTAAAGTTGCCAAAGCCTTTATGCTCATTTTGGCGGTTATCATCATTTTTGGCAATTTGGGCTTTGATTTGACGACAGGGATTGCCGCTTTGGGGGTGGGAGGTCTTGCCCTTGCGTTCGGGGCTCAAAAAACCATTGAAAATCTCATCGGCTCGGTCATGGTGGTGGCGGACAGACCTGTGCGTGTGGGCGATTATTGCCGATTTGGGACGATGGAAGGGACGGTGATTGACATTGGCATTCGTTCAAGCCGTATCCGCACGTTGTCTCGGACGATTGTAACCGTGCCAAATGGCGAGTTTAGTGCCATGCAGATTGAGAATTATGACGCTCGGGATATGTTTTATTTTTATCATTTTTTGTACCTAAAACGCACGGCAAATCCCGATGAAATTGGCAGGCTTATCAATGACTTGCAGTTATTTTTGGAAAATCATGTTTATGTCAATAATGAGTGGACGCTGGTAAGGTTGAGCGAGCTACGCCAAGATGCCTTTGTCATTGAGATGCGGTGCTATCTTGATGCGTCCGATGTTACGGTGTTTTGGAAAAAACAAAGCGAGCTTTTGATTGATGTGTTAAATGAGGTGGCACGATATGACGTAGAACACGCCTTGCCCAGTCAAGAGATTAAGATTAAAAAAGAGGATGAGTTTGATAAGTTGGCAACATAAAAAGGGGAGTATAGCCCCCCCTTTTTTTTGATTTGGAGGTCCATAATACTAAAAATCAGGGTGTAAAAATCCCAACAAGCCAAATATATATCCTAGTGTCATAGACGTTACGACAAAACCAATAAAAGCACCAATGCTGATTAAGATGGGTTTTAGCCATGTTTTTCGCTCATACTCATCACCTAGCTCATCTTTGACATAGGCAACCTGCTTTTTGCCAAGACCAAAATACCAAGCAAATAAGATGATAAGCCCCGTGGCGTTAGGCAGGCTAATGCCTGTCGTCATTTCAAAAATAACTAAGCCAAACATGATGGCAAGCACAATAAATGCCAAAGTCTTGCTTTGCTGTGCCAATTCATATTCGCCCAATTCCTGCCAGTTTAGAGCGTGCATATAAATGGCAATAGGTACAAAAATTAGGGCAATAAAGGTGGCTTTATTGGGGTTCCATAAATAGGGTGTATAATACTCATCTGCAGCAGAATGATAATTTGGGCTTTGATAAGGGTTGAAGCTTGGTTCGGGCGATGGTTGGTTTTGATGAATGGGCTGTGGCGGGGTAAAAAAGAGGGGTTCTTGGGCTTGTAGTTTGGCATCGTAGTTTGGACGGACGGTGGGGTTTAGCAGCCATTCATTGACTGCCTTGATGACTTTGGGGTCCAAGGTTTGGGCATGGGTATTTAGAGCTTGGCGGATTTGCACATCCGTGGCGTGTGCCGATAATCCTAAAACTTGATAAAGGTTTATCATATATTGTCCTGATGTTTCAAAATACAACCATATCATACCACAATATTACTATAAAATAAAAAGAAAAATTATTTATGAGTGATGATTTCTTATTAACCCATGAAAATTTATTATCAATAGAGCAAAAAACGTTTGGTTTTTAAAAATATTGTTACAATGCACATTTTTATAAAATGTATCAGTAAATCATGAATAAGAATACGCTTGTAGTCGGCTTTATGCTCTTTGCCTTTTTCTTTGGCTCGGGCAATTTGATTTTTCCGCCCAAATTGGGCTTTGAAAGCGGGCAATTTTTTATCTCTGCCATTTTGGGTTTTATTTTGACGGGCGTGGGCTTGCCGTTGGTGGGCTTGATGATTGGCTCAAAATATGATGGCGGTTATCAGTCCGCCCTTGCCAAGATTCATCCTTGGTTTTCGATAGCGTTGCTGTCGGCGATTTATTTGACCATTGCTCCGTTTTTTGTCATTCCACGCACAGGGGCGGTGGCTTATGAGATGGCGGTTGTGCCGTTTTTGGATACGCCAAATTGGGTAAGCTTGCTCATTTTTACCGTGATTTATTATGCCATATCGCTGTGGCTGTCTATCAATCCAAGTAAGCTTGTCGACCGTATCGGCTCGGTGCTAACGCCTGTTTTGCTTGTTACGGTGCTATCTCTGATTGTCATGTCTTTTGCCAAACTGGGCGGTAATCCTGCCAGTGCTGCCACAGACGGCTATCAGGGCGAGGCGTTTTTTGTGGGGTTTTTGGAGGGGTATAACACCATGGACATGATTGCGTCCGTGGCGTTTTCGGTGATTGTAATGAACGCCATCAGCCAAAAAGTGGGTAAGGAGGCAAATCTGTTTGCCGAGACCACCAAGGCAGGACTCATTGCCACGTCTGCATTGGCACTTATTTATCTGTCGCTTGGCTGGATTGGCAACCATTTGCCCCTATCGGCAGATGAGCTAACACAAGTGGCAGACAAAGGGCAAAACATTGGCACGTTTATTTTGAATAAATCGGCGGTGCTTGGCTTTGGCTCGGCAGGCGGGGTGGTGCTTGGGCTGATTGCGTCTTTGGCGTGTCTGACCACCACCGTGGGGCTGACCGTGTCGGCATCTGAATATTTCCATGAGACGTTTCCCAAAATTGGCGGAGTAAATTTATCCTATAAAGCCTACGTCATCATCTTTACGCTCATTGGCTTTGTACTTGCCAATCAGGGTCTTAGTGCGGTGATTAGCAAATCCATTCCTGTCCTGCTTGTGCTATATCCGATTACCATGATGGCGATGATTTTACTTGGGCTAAATATCATAAGACCCTTACCTGTCTTTGCCAAGCGAGTCAGCCTTGGTTTGGTAACGGTTGTGTCGGTGCTATCGGTGGCGGGCGTGAATTTGCCTTTAAAAGAATATTCG
Source organism: Moraxella bovis (assembly GCF_002014975.1). Classification (GTDB taxonomy): domain Bacteria; phylum Pseudomonadota; class Gammaproteobacteria; order Pseudomonadales; family Moraxellaceae; genus Moraxella; species Moraxella bovis. The sequence continues at coordinate 112,964 of NZ_MUXV01000002.1, read as the reverse complement.
ATGGAGTGGCTACCTTTTGCCATTATCGGGCTGATTGCAGGACTTATTTTTGATAAGGTGATGAAAAAATAAGTCAAAAAATCCCAAACCTGCCATGTGAACCGTACCCCAAAGCTCGCCACTCAAACACTAACCTTTGGGGTGCTTTTATTAAAGGCATTTCTATTGCCGAGCATGTGCTTGCAAAGCTTTTCTCGCCCACATCCTTTTGCCAATGCGATGAATTATTAAGGTTATCAGTAGCCCCCAAAAATAACTCATCACAAGATACATCATGCCCCCATGTCGCCATGCAATCGGCTCTACCTTATCATCAATGAGTTTATAATGATATTCTACGGGGTCGCCAAGACTGTCCGCCTATGTTGTTAATAAATAAGTTTGGTCGGGATTTTGATGAAGTTTAAGAGAATAACCATTTTGACTGCGGTAAGTGGTTGGGCTTTTACATAATTGGTAAGCGTTGGGCGTTTCTTCATACTCTTTTAGGATAACAAGTGGTAAAAGTTTGTCGTCTTTTATGGTTGTTGTGGCACAAATATTAAAATAGTCGCTTGGCTGTCTAAATGCAGGTTTGTTAAAAAGCGAGATAATCTGACTTAATGCCATCCATATTAAGACAAATAAGAAAAAGCGGACAATTTTGTATTGAAGTAATTTTTTTATAAAAGTTAAACGTTTAATTTATCTAAACTTGGCAAATAAAATGGCGGGTGTGTGCCAATATTCACAAGAATAATGACATCATCATCATAATAACAATAATGCAAAATATATTCACTGGTCAAATCGCCATTGGTTTGCTCTATATAATACGGTATGCCCAAATGATAATGCCAAAGACAATATTTTTGGGCGATTTTGGCATATTCTCGTTTTTTTGGTATGGGGATTTTGTGGTATTGATGATTTATTACGTCCTTTTAATCCTTGTATGCCGTGCGTATTAATATGGAACATAAAAGCAAAAATTGCTTGCTGAATGGATTTGTCAAAACTGGATAAATTTGCTTCTAGCCAATCAGATAATTGCACTTTCATACCGAAGTCCTTAACGCATCTCTTTCGGCTACTCATTTTTCAAAACTATCAAAATCCGCCAACGCCCATGTTGGCACAGACACACTATTTTTTAACGCTTCTTCTTTATTTTCAAGTCCCTTTAATCGCTCTTTCATCACATCAATATCAAACAGCATTGTCGGTTCGCTTGCCAATCTATTTTGAATGGCTTGTACAATATAATCATGCACGCTTACGCCTTGTTCATTGGCGTAGGCTTGAATGCTATGCTGTATTTGTGGGGGTAGGTCTAGGGTAATCATAGGCTGTCCTTTTAAATAAATATGCCAAATTATAAAATTTTTTTTGGGGCTAATGCACCCTATGCAAATTCCCCCTATCTATATGCCATTTTTGCATTACCCTTTTTGACGACTTTTTCTTACCATATCGCCATTAACAGCCAAACGGAACCAGCCATGTATCAATATTCCTATGCCGACCAAGCCCTTGTCAATGAACGTGTCGCCCAGTACCGCCGTCAAACCGAGCGGTATTTGGCAGGCGAGCTACCTGAAGATGAGTTTTTACCCATTCGCCTACAAAACGGACTTTATATCCAACGCCACGCCCCCATGCTTCGTATCGCCATTCCCTATGGGCTTTTGGCAAGCTATCAGATGCGAACGCTTGCCTGTATTGCTGACACTTATGATAAGGGCTATGGGCATTTTACCACCCGCACCAACATTCAATTTAACTGGGTCAAATTGCCCGAAGTCCCTGACATCTTACAGCTACTGGCGGACAACCAAATGCACGCCATTCAGACATCGGGCAACTGCATTCGCAACACCACGACCGACCCCTATGCGGGCATTCATGGCGATGAGATTGCCGATCCACGCCCCTACTGCGAGATTATCCGCCAATGGAGTACCTTTCACCCTGAGTTCGCCTATTTGCCACGCAAATTCAAAATTGCCGTCATTGGTACGACCGCCGACCGTGCCGCCACGCAGGTGCATGACATTGGACTTCATGTGGTACAAAAAAATGGCGAGATTGGTTTTGAGGTCATCGTTGGGGGTGGACTTGGGCGGACACCGATGATTGGTAAAGTCATTAATGAATTTTTGCCACGCCGTCATTTATTAAGTTATTTGGACGCTATTTTAAGGGTGTATAATTTAGAAGGACGGCGTGATAATAAATACAAAGCCCGTATTAAAATATTGGTTGAGAGTATGGGCAAAGATGAATTTGCCAAAAAAGTGGATACAGAATGGCAATATTACAAAGACGGAGATTTGACATTGACCGATGAGCATTTTAAAAAGGCAGAAAGTTATTTTAGCGAGCCTGATTATGAAAATATTAACCCATTAACGGCAAATGAAATTTTACAAAAACAGTTAACTAATGATAAAGATTTTAAAAATTGGTATGAGCATAATACCGTCATTCACAAAATAAACGGTTATAAAGCGGTTGTTATATCATTAAAAGCAGGCGTGATAAATGACAAATATATTCCTGCTGGCGATTTGACAAGCCATCAGATGAATAAACTTGCTGATTTGGTGGATAAGTATTCCTTAGGCGAGATTCGTGCCACGCATCAGCAAAATTTGGTATTGGGCGATGTTAAAATCACCGACCTATATGACTTATATCACGCCCTAAAAGAGCTTAATTTGGCACGAGCCAATATTGGCACGCTTACTGATATGATTGTTTGCCCGGGTTTTGATTATTGTTCGCTTGCCAATGCCACCACGCACAATATCGCCCATCATATAGAAAATGCCTTTCATGACTTGGATTATTTATATGATTTGGGGCAAGTTCGCCTAAATATGTCAGGCTGCATGAATGCCTGTGCTCATCATCATGTGGGCGATATTGGCATTTTGGGTGTGGACAAAAAAGGCGAGCATTGGTATCAGATTAGCTTGGGCGGAAGCTCAGGGGCGGACGCTCGTCTTGGGCAGATATTGGGGCGAGCGGTATTGGCTGATGATGTGGCGGATACGATTTTGATGATTGCCAATGTCTATAAAAACAATCGCCAAGAGACGGCGGACGATATAGAAACCTTTGCCGATTATGTGCAACGAGCAGGTATTGCCCCGTTTAAAGAAGCGGTTTATGGCTAAAAAGGATAAAAAGATGAAATTGATTGTATTAAAAAATGACGTAACAAGACAAGATTTATCAGATGTAGTTTTATATACTCCTAATATGTCCGATGATGAAAAAATGGCATTATCACAAAGTATTGATTTGACAATAAGCGATACATTGGCAAATACAGAAAATGTTATAAATGCCATATTGTCAAAGGATTATCAAGACAGCCATTTGGATTATCATTTGTTTTTAACAGCCGATGATAATGACAATGAATTGGCACAAAGTTTAGATATAAAAACCTTAAAAAATATCCTAATTTATGTCAAAGATTTTAAAGACGGGCGAGTATTTAGCCTAATCCGTCAACTCCGAAAAATCAATGACCAAGCCATGATAATCGTGGGCGGTGCGTTTGGGCTTGACCAGTCCAGTTATTTTGTCAAATCAGGGGCAAATGGCTTTATTGTGAATGATGATAAAGTGGATACGCTGATATTAACCTTAAATGATTTAAAAACCGCCCAAAGCCGACAATCAGTCAATGCGTTACCGATGTTTCGGTAGGGTTTCAATTTAAAATAAATAGGGTGTATTTGTACGCCCTATTTTTTATTTTAAAAAGTTAAATGGTAAGGTGTGTACCACGCACTAATAAGATTTTTTATTTAAAAGGTGTGTATTACGCACCCTGCTTTCATTAAAATATTTTTAAACATAAATATAAAAATTTAATATGCCAAAACCGATTAACGATAGTAATTTTTATAAGATTACAAATAAAAAATTTCGTTTTATGATATACCTACCTTAGTTAATCGGAGCCTATCATGTCAAAAACCCTAGTGAATGAACAAAACCTTGACGACTATAATTCATCACTCACTGGCAAAACACCCCAAGAGATTGTCAAATGGGCGTTATCCATGGCCAAAAATCCCATTATTACCACCAATTTTCGTCCTTATGAAGCATCTATTTTGCATTTGGTATCAAGCATTCGCCCTGATATTACCGTGCTATTTGTATAATACGGTGCAAACTTATAAACACGCCCAAAAACTTATTAAAGAGTTAAATCTAAATGTCGTTACTTATATCCCTGCCCAAACTCGTGCCTTTCGTGATGTGGCATTGGCGGACGTAACCATAAACGGCATTCCTGATGTGGATAGCGAATATCATGGAAAATTTACCGAGCAGGTCAAATTAGAACCCTTTCGCCGTGCATTGGCGGAGTTAAATCCTGATGTATGGTTTAATGCCATTCGTAAAGACCAAACCGAATTTCGTACAGCATTGGACGTATTAAGCCTATCCAAAGACGGTGTATTAAAAGTTGCCCCACTATTTTATAAATCGGCTGATGAATTAAATCAATATCAAGCAGATAATGGACTGCCGACCATTGATGAATATGGCGAAGATCATTATTTTGACCCAACAAAAGCATTGGCACATAGAGAATGCGGATTACATACGCAATTATAAAAAATGCCATATTTAAAAGGTTTTCCGTTCGCCCTGAGCTATGCCTTCGGGTAGCGGAAAACCGTTGTGGTTCGACAAGCTCACCACGAACGGTTTTCTTTTTAAATAGTTAGCCAAATCAGCCAAAAAGCCACTATGAACACCTTGCCTTTATTTTTTAATCTAAATCAAAAAAGCGTACTCATCATTGGGGGCGGAGATGTCGCCCAAAGAAAAGCTACGTTATTAACCAATGCAGGGGCAAGATTGGTTGTGCTTGCCAAACATTTTGATAAAGAATTTAAAGAATTTTTAGTTCATCATAATCATATCATTATTCAAAAATCCTATGAAAAACAGGATTTAATTGATATAAAAAATCATCATGATATTGCATTGGTGATTTGTGCCACCGATGATAATGACTTAAATAAAAATGTTTATGAAAACGCCAAAGACATTGGGCTGTTTATTAATGTCGTGGATACGCCAGAATTATGCGATTTTATCTTTCCTGTGATTGTGGATAGAGATCCGATTACCATTGGCATTTCATCAAATGGCAAAGCCCCTGTATTAGCTCGCCTTATCCGTGCCAAAATAGAAAGCAGTTTACCAAGTAATATCAGCGACATTGCCAAAAAAGCAGGCGAATTTAGGAATACAGTAAAATCATCATTAAGCACAATTAATCAAAGACGGCATTTTTGGGAAAAGATTTTTACGAATGCTTTAAATGACAAACCCATAAAAAATTTGTCCGATGAATTAAATGATTTTATCAAAAATGACAATAAAACCATAGGCGAAGTGTATATCGTGGGAGCAGGGGCAGGCGACCCTGATTTATTGACCTTTAAGGCGTTGCGACTCATGCAACAGGCGGACGTGGTGCTGTATGATGCCCTTGTTTCGCCTGCCATTGTGGAGTTGTGTCGGCGTGATAGCGACAAGATTTTTGTTGGCAAAAAACGCAGTCATCACATCAAAACCCAAGATGAGATTAACGAGCTTATCGTGCAGTACGCAAAGCAGGGTAAGCGTGTGCTACGCCTAAAAGGGGGCGACCCGTTCGTGTTTGGGCGTGGGGGTGAGGAGATGCTGGCATGCCATACTGCTGGCGTGCCGTATCAGGTTGTGGCAGGGATTACAGCAAGCCTTGCAGGGGCGAGTGGGGCGGGCATACCGCTTACGCATAGGGGGCTTGCGACCAGTGTGCGGTTTTTGACGGCGTGCTATCAGGACAGCGAGTTTGATGGCCTAAAAAGCGTGTATCATCAGGACGAGACACTGGTGTTTTATATGGGTTTGCATGCCCTTGATAAAGTCGTGGCAAACCTTGCCAAAAGCGGACTTAGCACGGATATGCCAATTGCGATTATCTCAAATGCCAGTTTGCCAAATCAAAAAGTGCTGACAGGCGTTCTTTCAAATATCGTTCAAAAACAAGCGGTTGCCAATCTGCCCGCCCCTGCGATTATCGTGGTGGGGAATGTGGTGGGGGTTTATGAGCATGGGGATAGATTGTAGTCATAAATTTTAATTCTGTAAAATAGCACCACGCTAATTCATCTAATCATTCCATTTCATTTTATTTTTCCCGTAAAACAAAACCGCCCAAAATCAGTTGAGCGGTTTTTTGAGCAATCAATCTTGGGCGTTTTGGAGTTTGGGATCAGCAAAGACCACCACTTCTTCTTCAAACTCAGGTTTGACACGTACCACAAAATCTTCACGAGATAGTCCCATACGTAAAGGAATGGAGCTGGCAACATAGATAGATGAATACGTTCCTGCAATGGTGCCGATAAACTGAGCCAAAGCAAACCAAAACAACCCTTCGCCACCCAAAAACAGCAAGGCAAGCACGACTACAAAGACTGTACCAGAAGTCATGCAAGTACGGCGTAAGGTCTCGGTTAAAGATAAGTCAATGACTTGACGGGGTAGTAGTCCACGCACACGGCGAAAATTCTCACGGATACGGTCATAGACCACGATGGTATCATTTACCGAATAACCAATCAATGCCAATACAGAGGCAAGCACGGTCAAGTCAAAAGGCCAACCAAAGATGGCAAACAGTCCACACACCACAACCACGTCATGAAACAGAGCGAGCGTTGCCCCCACTGCCAATTTAAACTGAAAGCGCATGGCGATGTACACCATCATTAGGATAAGTGCCAGTCCTAACGCCATGAGCGACTGTGTATAGACCTCTTTGCCTACTTGACTGCCGATGATGTTGACGTTGTCCACTTTGGCAGGGTTGGCAGGCAGGTTTAGAGCGTCACTAAGGGCGTTGCTTAGACCTTCGGGGTCTTTATTCTCTTGGGGTGGCAGGCGAATGAGTAGCTCTTGACGGGTGCCGAGATATTGTACGACCGCATCATTAAAGCCTTTGTCAGCTAGGGCAGAAGCAACCTGTGCTTGCTCGACAGGCTGACTGTATGCCACATCGGCAGAGATGCCGCCTGTGAAGTCTAGTCCTAGATTTAGCCCTTTGGTGGTGATGGCAACCAGACTGGCAATTACCAAGATGGCAGAGATTACCACCATGGGGATTTCTAATTTCATAAACGGGATAATGCGTTTATTGCCCAGCAGTTTGACCCCGCCTTCTTTTTCGGCAAACTCATCGGTTTGGGCGATGATGGCTTGATTGTTAAGACTGGCATTAGCAGAGGCATTACTGCCCTTACCGTCACGGCGTGGGGCGCGACGACGGCGAGTCTCACTGGCGGTGTTAAGATTGTCGTTATTGTCTGTCATCTTTTACTCCTAGCCGATACTGATTTTGGTGAGATTTTTGCGATTGCCATACCATAACTGCATCAGGGCACGAGTGACGATGATGGCGGTAAATAGCGAGGTAATGATACCAATCGCAAGCGTGATGGCAAAGCCCTTGACAGGACCTGTACCGATGGCAAACAAGATAAAGGCAACAAGCAACGTTGTGATGTTACCATCAAAGATAGAGCTAAATGCACGGTCAAAGCCTGCAACAATGGCGGATTTGGGTCTGGCTCCATTGGCAAGTTCTTCACGAATCCGCTCAAAAATCAGCACGTTGGCATCGACCGCCATACCCATGGTTAGCACGACCCCAGCGATACCAGGCAGGGTCAGTGATGAGCCGATGATGGACATTACCGCCACTAGCATGATGATATTAAAGGCAAGGGCAATGTTGGCAATCACGCCGCAAGCACGATAGAACACAATCATCCATAAGAACACAAGCAGATAGCCGATTTTAGATGCATTAAGACCTTTATCAATGTTATCTTGACCCAGTGATGGACCAATGGTACGCTCTTCAACAAAGTACATCGGTGCCGCTAACGCCCCAGAGCGAAGCAGTAGGGCAAGCTCGCCAGCTTCGGCAGGGCTATCTAGTCCTGTGATGACAAAGGATGAGCCTAATACTGCCTGAATGGTGGCTTGGTTGATGACCCGAGTCTCACTATATGGCTGACGCACTTCTTTGGTCTCGCCTGTGGTGGGGTCAGTCTCATAGCCGACACGTTGTTTATTTTCAATAAATAGCACCGCCATCTGTTTGCCCACACTGGTGCGAGTGGCGTTTTGCATGAGGCGACCACCTGCTGTGTCTAGGGTGATGGATACCTGTGGGCGACCATTTTCATCAACACCAGCTTGGGCGTTTTGGACTTTGTCGCCTGTCACGATGGCTTGGCGGTCAAGTAAGACGGGTGGACCATCAAGCGTGCCAAAAGGGAAGGCTTCGGTACCAGCAGGGGCGATACCACCTGTGAAGTTATGAGCGTCTTCACTGACCATGCGAAACTCTAAGTTTGCCGTACGACCCAGTACACGCTTGGCTTCGGCGGTGTCCTGCACACCAGGTAGTTCCACAACGATACGGTTGGTGCCTTGCGACTGTACCAGTGCTTCTGCCACACCAAGCTCATTGATACGGTTACGCAAGGTGGTCAAGTTCTGACCGACAGCGTACTCGTTGATTTGGTTTAGGGCTTGTTCGGTATAAGTGAGTTCTAGCACCGCCCCGTCATTACTGGCAAGGGGTCTTAGCGTGAAGTCCATCATGCTCCCTTGCAGGGCGCTTTGGGCTTGGCTGCGTTGATTGTCGCTGTTAAAGGTCAGTACCATGCCATCTTTGGTGGTTCTTAGGCTTTTGACAGCGATTTTGGCGGTGCGTAGATTGCGACGCACATCTTGGGTGGCAACCGTTAGGCGTTGCTCTAACGCTTTATCCATGTCCACTTCTAGGACGAACCGCACGCCCCCACGTAAGTCCAGACCCAGCTTCATCGGCTTTGCTCCGATATTTTTTAGCCATTGGGGCGTGGTCTGGGCAAGATTTAGTGCCACAACGTAGTTTTCACCTAGGTTTTGGCGGAGGGTCTCTTGGGCTTTGAGCTGGTCTTCGGCGGTATTTAGGCGAATCAAGGCACTGTTATTGGCAAAGCTACCATCATGATGTGCCAAACCTGCCTTATCAAGCAGAGCCTGTGACTGTACCAACACGTCGGATGTCAGTTCAGTACCAGCACTGGCACCTGTGATTTGTACCGCAGGTTCGTCAGGGTAGAGATTGGGTAGGGCGTACAAGCCAGCAACGACCAGCACCACAGCGATGAGTATGTATTTCCAAGCAGGGTAATGCATAAGGACTTCTTTACAAAGGTTGATGATGTGGGTTTAATTTATTTTAAAAAATAATTATCATTAAACCCTTTAATAATTGACAATAATTTAAGTGTTAAATCATTGTTTGGTCTTGTTAAAATAGGGCTTATCCTTTTGCCCGATGCGTTTATTTAAAATGCGTCTTTAACAGTACCGAATTTAGATATTTTCAATCGTGCCTTTGGGCAATACGCTAATCACGGACGCACGTTGGATTTTGACATCGGTGTTGTTGTTTAGGGCGATGACCGCATAGTCGCCATCAACTTTTTTGACACGACCGACCAGACCGCCAGCAAATACCACCTCATTATCCACCGCCAACGCATTGACCATAGCACGGTGTTCTTTGGCACGCTTGGACTGGGGGCGAATGATGAGAAAATAAAAAATGGCAAAAATGGCAACCATCGGTAATAATTGCAAAAAGGCATTGGGCTGAGCAGGGGCAGTGGTTGCCAAAATAGAAAGTAGCATGAGCGTTCCTAAATTTCCAAAACGAAAAATAACGCATATCATACCATAAAACAAACACAATTTATAAAATTTTACATAAGTCTTTGAAAAATTTTATAAATTTCCCCAAAAATATCGTCCTACTCCCAATCCCAACCACGTTTATCATCACAAAATTGTCCACTTTATCCTAAAATACTTGCAGTTGCCATCATTTTGGCTTAATATTAGCGGTTAATTTAAGCCACTCATTCTTTATATGCCCCGACCGCGATTTTTCCTTATTGTTATCTTTTTATTAGCCATCACACCCATCACTGTCCTTGCTGCCACAGGCGAGAGTGTGGGACAGGCGGGTAGCACCAATGTTATTTTGCTTATCTTTTATGTGGCGTTGTCGCTGATTGTTTCCTTTATTTGTTCTATTTCAGAAGCAACTCTTCTGACAATGACCCCAAGCTATATCGACACGCTAAGAGATGACAGCCCTAAAACTGCCGACTTGCTTAACGAAGTCAAAGTTAAAAACATCGAAAAATCCATCTCATCAATTCTCACGCTCAACACCATCGCCAATACCTTAGGCTCGCTTGGGGCAGGTTCGCAGGCGACCATCGTGTTTGGTAGTGCGTGGTTTGGGGTGTTTAGTGGCGTGATGACATTGGCGGTACTTATGGGTAGCGAGATTATCCCAAAGACGCTGGGGGCGACTTATTGGCGACGTTTTGCTGTGCCAGTGGCGTACTATGTCAAAGGTATTAGTATTTTGCTGTTTCCCATCGTGTGGGTTGCCGAAAAAGTCTCTCGCCTACTCACTCGGGGCAACAACGAGAGCGGGTTTAACCGTCATGAATTTATCGCCCTTGCCAATCAAGGTGAGGTATCAGGACAGATGAGCGAGCTTGAGACACGCATCATCAAAAACTCGTTGGCTCTGAGCATGATTCATGTCGAGAGTATTGTTACGCCACGCTCGGTGATGATCGCCTTTGATGAGAATATGACGGTAGGCGATGTATTTGCTGTTCATGCCAAATTGCCATTTTCACGTTTTCCCATTTTTGATGAAGACCTAGATAATGCCACAGGTTTTGTGCTAAAAAGTGACCTGCTCATTGCCAAAGCCAACCAAGAGATTCACACACCCATCAAAGCCTTTAAACGAGACATTACCTTTGTCTTTGCCAAGATGAAGCTGTTTGATGTGCTTGATTTGATGTTAAAAGAGCGACTGCACATCGCCCTTGTCGTGGGTGAGTTTGGCGAAGTCAAAGGTATTGTGAGCTTAGAAGATGTCCTTGAAACCTTGCTTGGGCTTGAAATTGTTGATGAGATTGACCGTGTTGATGACATGCAAGCCCTTGCCCGTCAGCTCATGGACAGACGCATGAGCAGGCTAGGCACGACCGTTGCTGATGATAAAAATGTGGATAATGTGTCAAATGGATGATAATTTGCAAATCAAAGACTAGGCGTGGCTGATGGCTGACGCCTTTTTCTTTTTTTGGATTAATTAACATAAAGATATATAAATTCTTCATCACTGCCTGTCAATTCAATAATTACACCATAATAGTTAAAATAAACAGAATAAACATGCCATCCTTTTTCTATGATTTCTTTCTTGGCGACTTTTGCGTGATAATCTTGAACCAACTTGTCAATGATGATCTCTGACATTTGTGGGTCATCAGTTGCCATGTTTAGGACATTAATGAGTTCATCTTTCTCATCTTTGGATAGGGTGGTAGATATTGATTGGATAGATGAAAACCTTGGATTGAAGTTATAATCGATTTTGGCAAAAACATCATCTTTCATAACAAAAGCGTAAGGGTGTATAACTCTACAACGAAACACCTCATCATCCATAAAACATTCATGCTTACCACTGTCTTTAATGTCCATAAAGCCATATTTTTCCAGTCTCTCTAAGGCGACTTTTTGGAGCCGATAAATAAGCGATGTGTGTTTCTAACTTTTTCTGTTTCTGATACGGGCGGGGCAATGGTTAGTGCAGATGCAGGTATAGAGCTAAGCAAAACAGCAGATAATACACAGCGGATGAGATTTTTCATAAAAGCTCCTTGGGGTGATGATGTGCATATATTACTCTAATTTTAAGTTAAAATGGTGGTTTATTGGTTATTGGATGGCTTGATTGTGGGGGCAAATTACAATCGTCCTTGGTGAATCAATGGCTTGTATAGGGCGTGCCTGCCTTTGGTATTTGCAATGAAAAACAAGATTTAGCCATTTTTCATGCAAAAATTAATTTAAAATGTTAGGTTTTTAACTTATTGTATAAAAATGTTATCAATGGTAGGCACGCCCTAAAAGAGTAGAGTAATTTTTATTCTTTTAAATGTTATAAATTAAAAGCATAATCTTTGAGTTGTTTTTTGACATTGATAATTTATTTAACATAATCTAAAAGCAAATATTCCGCCACAGCAATGACTAATAAATGCACAGGATAAAACCAATAAAACAGATAGCGACCGCCAAAGTCAGAGCCTTTTTGTCCATTAAAACCATGGATGATAAGGGCGGTCAATATCATGCCAAAGTGCATATAGCCAAGCCCTACGGTGGTGTTAAAGCCATAGATGAGCACATAGATGATAGGCAAGGATAAGAGATAAGCGATGATAAGGTAGTTGGGTTTATTTTTATAAAAATAATCAAACAATAACGTCATATAAATCATGGCAAAACCATAATCACACAGACTGATGATGGGATAGAGCAGGACGATAAGGATTGCCTTTTCCCAAAGGTGAAAAGATTTATGGTGACGAATCATCAAAGCAATGAGCGATAATAAGAGCGAGAACAGCACGTTACCGCCTATAAAAGGGGTCAGTACCGCCCAATCATCAAAAGAAACCCCTTGCCAAAGCAGGGCAGTATGAGCAATGCCAATATTAAAAAACCAAAAGGGCAGTTGTGAGATAAGGGCAAACAGCCCCAACCGTTTGGCATAGCCCTTGATGTCATGCGTATGATAAAAGCCGACCACGAGCAAATAACACATGAGTGGAGCCACCGCCCGCCCCACAAAGTGTAACATCTCTGATGAATGCACATCATAATCCAAAAACCGCCATGCCACATGGTCGGCGGTCATGAGTAGCATGGCAAGCCATTTGACATGAAAAGCGGTCAATGGTTGATGGGTTTGACGGCTTATATTGGTCATCTTGGGCTTGTTGATGAGTTATTGTGCCAATGGTGGTATGGTGTCGGGGGTGTGCTGTTGGTGGCGTTTGTCTCGTTGGTCGGGCAGGGCTTGACGCTCATCATCAAAGGCGGTCAAAGGCAAAAACGCCACGTTTTGGGCAGGCAGTTTTTGGCTGTGGGTCAGTCGCCATGAACCAGCTTCTATCTTGGCAGTACTGTGGTCATCATTGCTGATGTCAAGATAGTATTTGGCAGGCAGGGGGTCAAGGGTGAACTTGCCGGTATATAGATTGTCGCTTTGGTAGGTCAGCACAAAATCACGGTCTTTGGCTTTGTCGGTGGCGTGTGAAACTTTGACATTGAGCGTGGCAGGATAGCTCATGGCTTGGGCGGATTTTAGTTCAAATCGCACGGCATAATCATCAGGCGTGCCGTCCAATCGCATGATTCCTGATAAGCCCAAATCATGGGCGAGCTTATCTTTGGAGGCATCTTGATAGAGGCTTTTGCCGTCCATGTACCAATCATCACGCACGGGCGAGTCTTTGATTTTAAAGGCGTGCACGATAAAGAAAACACAAGAAATTACCACAATGAGTGGCAGTCCGATGACAAACACGATGACCATGTAGTTTTTATACCAAACATTGGCATTGATGTTGGCAGTGGTTTGGGGGGTATTGGGGGTTGGGGTGGTCGCTGACATGATGACATGGGGATAAAATTTGGCTTATTGTAGCATTTTTTGTCTAAAAAAGCCAAAATTTCCATCCAAAAACAGCATTTTGTTTCTAACATATTTCTATAATGCAAATTGTACCACAAGCGTTCAATGCCTCCCAATAATTTAAAAAATATCAGTAAAGCATTGGCATAATCGGGGTAGAATCTGTTAAAATAGCGTGCTGATAATTGCTCGTTGCTTTTATATTGTTTGTCATTTTTCTTATCCATCAAATTGTGGGGAATAACCATCATGATGACCATCGCTGGAAAGCCGTTTTTAACCCAGTTTCAGACAGACGCTCTCATTAAAGAGCTAAATACCAAAGCCAATTTACCCATCCGTGCCATCAAGTCACAGCAGATTTATGTTTTTCCTAGCTATCTGACGGCTGATGCACGCCAAAAAGCGTTGAGTCTCTTAAATGACGGCTTGGAGTTTGATGAGGATAAGGCAAGCGAGGGCGAACGTCAAGTGGTGGTGTCGCCACGTTTTGGCACGATTAGTCCGTGGGCGTCCAAAGCGACCGATATTTTTAGAAACTGTGGGGTGGACATTGAGCGTGTCGAGCGTGTGGTATTGTTCACACTAACAGGCGAGGGCGAGCTACCACGCAAACTGCCACAGGTCGCCCAAAATATCCTGCACGACCGCATGACCCAAAGTCTAAGCCATGAGTTATCAGCGGTCAAGGCTCTGTTTGGCGATGACAAACCTGCCAGCCTCACACACATTGACATCATGGGGCAGGGGCGTTCGGCATTGGTGCAGGCAAATCGTGAGTTTGGTTTTGCCCTGTCGGATGAAGACATGGATTATTTGGTCAAGCATTTTAACATCTTAGCTCGTAACCCCACTGATGTGGAGCTCATGATGTTCGCCCAAGCCAACAGCGAGCATTGCCGTCATAAGATTTTTAACTCTGAATGGACGATTGACGGCAAAAAACAAGACAAATCATTATTTAAAATGATTAAAAATACCCATGAAACCTCGCCTGAGGATATTTTGTCGGCATATAAAGACAATGCGGCGGTTATGGAAGGCTTTACTGCCAAGCGTTTTTATGTCAATAAAAATAGTGATGGCGTGCATGAGTATGACTTTCATGAAGAGCCTATTGATATCTTGATGAAAGTAGAAACGCACAATCACCCAACAGCCATCGCTCCCTATGCAGGGGCGGCGACAGGCTCGGGCGGTGAGATACGAGACGAAGGAGCGACAGGGCGTGGCGGTAAGCCAAAAGCAGGTTTGGTGGGATTTAGCGTGTCGCATTTGCACTTGCCAGAAATGCCCGAAAAATGGGAGGTTCAGACCAAAGCATACGGCAAGCCAGAACGTATGGCATCTGCCCTAGAAATCATGACTCACGCTCCACTAGGCAGTGCGGCGTTTAGTAACGAATTTGGTCGCCCTAATTTGACGGGATATTTTAGAAGTTTTCAGCTTGATACCAGTGTCATGCATGACGGCAGTCAAATGCGTGGTTATCATAAGCCGATCATGATTGCCGGCGGTTATGGTAATATCAAGCGTGATTTGGTGGAAAAAAATGCCATCAAGCAAGGTGATTTGCTCATCGTGCTTGGGGGTCCTGCCATGCAAATCGGTCTAGGTGGTGGGGCGGCAAGCTCAGTGAACAGTGGTAGCCTAGATGAGGGGCTAGACTTTGCTAGTGTACAGCGTGATAATGCCGAGATGGAACGCCGTTGCCAAGAGGTAATTGATACTTGCTGGGCGATGGAGGCGGAGCATAACCCCATTGTCTCCATTCATGATGTGGGGGCAGGCGGGTTGTCTAACGCCATGCCAGAGCTGGTGGATGACCATGAGCTTGGGGCGGTGTTAGAGCTTAGAAAAGTGCCATCGTTAGAGCGTGGCATGTCGCCTATGGCAATTTGGTCAAATGAAGCCCAAGAACGTTATGTGCTAGCCATTGACCCTAAGGACGAGGAGTTATTTACTCAAATTTGTGAGCGTGAGCGCTGTCCTTTTGCCATACTGGGCGTGGCAACCGATGTACGTCAGCTTAAAGTCAATGACGAGCTACTACCAGAGCAACCCGTGGACATGCCCATGCAAGTGCTACTGGGTGGTACGCCCAAGATGAAGCGTTCGGTAGGTCGCCAAAATGTTCAGCTAACAACCCTAAATGTCGATGAGCCAGACATTGCCAGTGCTGTTCGAGATGTGCTAAGACATCCGACCGTGGCAAGCAAATCATTTTTGATTAGTATCGGCGACCGTTCTATCACGGGCATGGTGGTGCGTGAGCAGTATGTGGGGCGTTATCAAGTGCCTGTGGCGGACTGTGCGGTGACGATGACAGGACTGCTTGCCGATACGGGCGAAGCGATGGCGATGGGCGAGCGTACGCCTGTGGCGCTCATCAGTCCCAAAGCGTCAGCACGCCTAGCAGTGGGCGAAACGGTTACCAACTTAGCCAGTGCCAATATCGCCAAGATATCCGACATTACCTTATCTGCCAACTGGATGGCGGCGTGCGGTGATGATGGCGAAGATGTGGCGTTATATGATGCGGTGCATGCCGTAGGTGAGGAGCTATGCCCTGCCTTAGGTATTGCCATTCCTGTGGGCAAAGACAGCTTGTCCATGCGTGCTAGCTGGCAAGATGATGGCGTGGACAAGGCGGTGGTATCGCCCATGAGTCTTATCATCACAGGCTTTGCTCCTGTTCAAGACATCAACAAAACTTTAACACCTGAGCTTATCAATGCGGACAGTCGTCTGTATCGTATTGACTTATCAAAAGGTAAATTCCGTCTAGGTGGCTCTATCCTTGCCCAAACATTGGGTCAGCTTGGCGATGACTGTCCTGATGTGGACAGTGCCGATGATTTGCGACGTTTTTTTGAGTTTATCCAAAGTGCCAATAAGCAAGGCTTTATCAGTGCCTATCATGACATCTCTGATGGTGGACTGATTGCCACCGTGGCGGAGATGCAGTTCACTGCCCGTGTCGCCATTAACCTATCTCTTGATGATGATAACGTCTTAGGACAGCTGTTTGCCGAAGAGTTGGGGGCGGTGGTGCAGGTGCTGCCTGAATACGCTTTTGATTTTGAAGAGTTGGCACACAGTATGGGCGTGTCAGAGCTGATGAGTGAAATCGGACAAGTTTTTGAAACCCCTGCTGGCGGTGCCGATCAAGACATTCTAAGCATACAGACAGCCACTGTGGACTTAGAATTCATGCGTAGCGATTTACAAAATGAGTGGACAAAAGTCAGCCACGCCATCGCTAGCTTGCGTGATAATCCTGTCTGTGCCGACCAAGAGTTTGCACTCATCAACGACATCGACCATCACGGACTGATTGCACAGGCAAATTACGACCTAAATCAAGCCGTAGAAGCTCCGTATGTCAATGCTCGCACCAGCCAACCTAAAGTCGCCATCTTGCGTGAACAGGGCGTGAATGGTCATTTGGAGATGGCGGCAGGCTTTAAACTGGCAGGCTTTGACGCACTTGATGTGCACATGAGCGACCTCATGAGTGGACGTGTCAATCTGCGTGATGTTGATGGGCTAGTAGCCTGTGGCGGATTTAGTTATGGCGACGTGTTAGGGGCAGGCTCGGGTTGGGCAAATAGCGTGTTACACCACGAAGAGTTGTCTATGATGTTCGCCAGATTTTTCCATCGTCCCGAGACCTTTGCTCTAGGCGTGTGTAACGGCTGTCAGATGATGAGCCAGCTCAAAGGCTTGATGGTCGGAGCGGAGTATTTCCCACGATTTAGCACCAACGTATCAGCACGTTTTGAGGCTCGTACGGTCAATGTGCGTGTGGAACGCACCAAATCAGTGCTGTTAAAGGGTATGCAAGACAGTATTTTGCCGATTGCAGTGGCACATGGCGAAGGCTTTGCCAACCTTGATGACAAGGCGATTTTTGAGTTAGAAAATAGCGGTCAGATTGCCCTACGCTATGTGGACAGTCAGGGGCGACCCACTGAGCATTATCCTCTAAACCCCAACGGCTCACCCCAAGGCATTACAGGCATTTGTAGTAATGATGGGCGAGTAACACTCATGATGCCACATCCAGAGCGGACACTACGTGCGGTCAATCACTCATGGAAACCGAACGAGTGGGACAAAGACGGGGCATGGATGCGACTGTTCCGTAATGCCCGTGCGTTTTTACGATAACAACCCAAGCCAAAAAAACATCGTCATGTTGGCGGTGTTTTTTTTGTGAAAATGCCAAATTTATCCAATGACTGACGTGGTTATTTTTTATTTAAATAATTTTACAAAATATGCTATAATTGTAGGGTTAATCTGTCAGGATTAGCGGATGCTTTATTATAATCTACTTTCATAAAATCACATGGGGTGATTTATGCCAGCCGAATGGTCAGCCATTGTCTATTTACTTGCCAGTCTAGGGCTTGTCGTCTTTATGCTTGTCGTGCCGCGCTTGCTTGGCGGTCGCTCATCAGGTTCCCAAAAACAAGAAAATTTTGAAGCAGGGGTGGTCTCAGCAGGGTCAGCCCGTATTCGTTTGTCTGCCAAATTTTATTTAGTGGCGATTTTCTTTGTGATTTTTGACTTAGAAGCCTTGTATTTGTATGCCTATTCGGTCAGCGTGCGAGAAGTGGGCTGGATGGGGTTTGCGACCGCCTTTGTCTTTATCGCCATTTTGTTTGTTGGGCTTGTCTATGAGATGAAACTTGGGGCGATGAACTGGGCGCCTGCCGACAAACGTGTCAAGAAAAAGCGTATTTATGAGCGTCCTGCCAACTTTGATTTGGCGAGCATTACCGCCTTTACCACGATTGACGATTTGCACACCGACCCTACGGGCAAAGTCCCTGCCCAATCATCAGGACGGATTTTTGCAGGACGAAAAGACTTGCAAGCGGTGCTTGAAAAAGACAAAGCTGACATGGCAAATATTGACCATATCAATGACACAGGACGAGTTACCACGCAGAAGTTTGATTGATGATTAAATAAGGAAATTTAAAATGACGACCCATTCCTATTTTGGCGAATTAAATTTTGATAATTTGTATATTTGGGAAAATGAAATTCATATTCCCCAAATCAATGAAAATCCGATTGAAATTCTATTGTGGGTAGATGATAAAAATACCAAACCCACCATAGAATTTTTGGATAAATCCGCCAATCATTTTCAAAATATTGACAAACTTCACCAAAAAGCGGTCATTGAACTTGTTAATTATTTAAATGACGATGATTATTTTGTCAATTATTATGTTGATGAGATTGATGAATATGATTTGCCAACATTAACGGCATTGATTGAAAATGATGATTTAACCAATGAAAATTTTGTTAAATTATTAAAATTGCAATCGGTTAGCAGTTGGTATGGCGAAGATTGTCAAATTGTAATGGATTATATGATCGACCCAGAACAATCCGACCAAATTTTAGCGGTTAAATTTGATTTGGACGGTAATTTTAATAAAGTAAGCTGGGAAAGTTAATTTTTTTTTAAATTTAAATTTATCAAATCAATTCAAGCCCAATCCGCCAGTTTAATAACCAGCAATTTAAAAGATGATTATGAAATACACCCTAACCCGCCCCAATGAAAACGTCAACCAATATCCCTACACCACTCGTCAAGTGGTGGACGACATTACCACTGACGAAGTTGAAAAAAACATCTTTTTGGGCAATCTTGAAAATCTTGCCCACGCCGCCGCCAACTGGGGTCGCAAGCATTCCTTATGGCCGTTTAACTTTGGCACAAGCTGTTGTTATGTGGAATATGCCACGACTTTGACAGGCGTACACGACTTGTCTCGCTTTGGGGCGGAAGTCATTCGGGCGTCGCCCCGTCAGGCCGATGTGATGATTGTGGCGGGGACTTGTTTTGTCAAAATGGCACCTGTTATCCTTAGGTTGTACGAGCAAATGCTAGAACCCAAATGGGTCATCTCAATGGGGGCGTGTGCCAACTCGGGCGGTATGTACGACATTTATTCGGTGGTGCAGGGCGTGGACAAGATTATCCCTGTGGATGTCTATATCCCCGGCTGTCCGCCCCGCCCAGAAGCCTTGATTCAGGCGATTATGCTCCTACAAGAGTCTATCCAAAAAGAACGCCGTCCGCTTGGCATTCATCTTGACCAAGGCGTGTATCAGCCGATTATGACCCCAGAACGGGATAGAAAAAATGCGGAAAGGATTGCGGTTAAGAATTTAAGAAGTCCTGATAATGTGGAGTGAATTTTGTTTTGTGAGTAAAATTCATTAACTAGGAATTGACAAGGGGTCATGTAATGCAACATAAGAAGTTTGATAGAGAAATTTTAAAACAGATTAAATCTCTTTATGTGTATGATAATTGGCACGCCCCGATTGCATTGGGTGTGGATTTTGCTTTGATTGTATTTGCTATTGCATTAAGTGAATACTCTTATTGGTTTTTACCTTTAACTTTGCTAATTATTGGTAGTCGCCAAAGGGCTTTGGCTACAATATTACACGAAGCATCTCACTCTGCATTAACGAAAAATAAAAAGTTTGGAAAAATACTTGGGACTTATTTTTCAGGTTATCTAATTTTTCAAAGCTGGGATAGTTATGCGCAATCGCACGTCAAAAATCATCACCCAAAAATAGGTACGGATTTAGACCCTGATTATGAATACTATAAGTCATCAGGTGTTTTTGATACTTATAATAAAAGAGAATTTTTTTGGAGATTTTTTATTGCTCCAATTTTATGTTTAAAATTATTTTCAAATATAAAATATTTATTTGTAAATCGTCTGATGTCTAGTGCAAATAAAAAAGAACTGTTAAAAATTTTATTGGTTCATATTTTATTTTTTGCAATAGGAACTTATTTTGTTGGATATAAATTTTATTTATTATATTGGCTTTTGCCTTACTTTACTGTATTTCAAATGATAACTTGGTTTATTGAATTGGCTGAACATTATCCTATGATTGCTTATGCTAAAAGTAATATAGAAATTTCAAGAAATCGTTTTAGTCATTTTATGGAGCATTTTTTTACTGGAATGCACGGAGAAAATTACCACCTGATTCATCATTTATTTCCTGCTATTCCATTTTGGAACTTAAAAAAAGCTCATCATATTTTAATGCAAGATGATGAGTATCGTTCCATAAATGAAAGATTTGGCGGAATTTTTATTTCTAGCAATAAAAACCCTTCTATGTGGCAACAGTTATGGAGAAGGGAGTATGTCTAAGGCAATGTTGGGAGTTTTGTTGGCATTATCGGCTGCTGCTCTTAATGCGTCCATTGGGGTATTTAGTAAGGTTTTGCTACAAAATGGGTTAAGTCCACAAGATATTGCTTTTTTTAAGACGGTTTGTGCTTTTGTGATATTGAGTTTGGTTTTGGCTAATAAACCATTATCAGTACAAAAAAAAGAAATTGTTAATAGTGAAATAACATCAGATTTAAATTGGTTAAATCTACTGACTAAAATAGCTATCTGTGCATTTTTGGGTATTTTTGTGTTATTTTTCTTTGAAACAACCGCTTATCAATATGGTTTTGCATCAAATGTTGTGGTTGTTTTAATGGCTTCCGCCTCTGTTTCGGCATTGCTATTTGGGAAGATTTTATTAAACGAGAAATTAACAATTTCCGCTATTTTAGGGACATTATTGGCGATTATTGGAATATTTGCAATATCGTGGTCTGGTGGTAGTAATTTAAATATGCTATTAAATGCAATTACGGCAGGTAGTGGCTATGGTGTTTTTTCGGTTTTGGTAAAAAAATTCTCTTTAAATGGTGGAATTTATTTAACGAGATTATTTATGATGTTCGGTAGTATGTATTTATTTTTTCCTTATTTAAATAACATACACCACATTGATTGGAATGCTTTGATTGTAATGAATGTATTGGCATTAGCAGTATTGCCCACCATACTGGGATTTTATTGCACAACTAAGGCTTTAAATTATTTGACAGCAGCAAAAGTGCAGGTTACAGAATTATCCGAACCTATTTTTGCAGTTGTTATGGCTTGGGTGTTTTTAAGTGAATTGCCAACCTATCAATTTTTTGTTGGAGCGATTTTTATTATAATGGGCATTGTTCTAATCAACCAAATGCACCAAAGTTTATTGGCAAAAATAACTAAATAAATTCGCTTTAAACCGCAAGCACCAAATTAAATTAAGTTAAACAAATTAACAAACACAAACAAAAGTTGGTATTATGAGCATTCACCACATTCACGATTTTGAGATTTTAACCGAATTAAACTCTAAGTTTACAGGGCTGACCGTCCAAGAGACCGCTGACGGCATTCCGACCGTGTGGGTGGACAAAGCCCAAGTGCTTGATTTATTGCTGTATTTGCGTAAATTACCCAAGCCTTTTGTGATGCTGGTGGATTTGTCCGCCATTGATGAAAGGCTTCGTAAGCACCGCTATGGGCAACCTGCCAGCGATTTTACGGTGTTTTATCATCTGATGAGTTTGGAGCGAAACTCGGACATTCGCATTAAAGTCGCTTTGCGTGAGGGCGAGAGTATTCCGTCCGCCACACAAATCTACCCCAATGCCAACTGGTATGAGCGAGAGGTGTGGGATATGTTTGGCGTGGTGTTTGACGGACATCCGCACCTGACACGCATTTTATTGCCCAAATACTGGGAAGGACACCCACTGCGTAAAGAATATCACGCCCGTGCGACCGAGTTTACGCCGTATTTTTTGAACACCGCCAAACAGCAATTTGAACAAGAAAATCTACGATTCGTCCCCGAAGAATGGGGAATGAAACGCTCAGGGCGAGACGAAGACTTTATGTTCCTAAATATCGGTCCAAACCACCCGTCCGCACACGGAGCGTTTCGTCTGGTGTTACAGCTGGACGGCGAAGAGATTGTGGACTGTATCCCTGATATTGGCTATCATCATCGTGGGGCGGAGAAAATGGCGGAGCGTCAGACTTGGCATTCGTTCATTCCCTACACCGACCGCATTGACTATTTGGGTGGGGTGATGAATGAACTTCCGTACATTATGGCGGTGGAAAAACTTGCTGGCATCACGGTGCCTGACCGAGCCAACACCATTCGCATTATGATGAGTGAATTATTTAGGATTACCAATAACTTGCTCTATTGGGGGACGTTTATCCAAGATGCGGGCGGTATGACCCCTGTGTTTTATATGTTTGCCGACCGTCAAAAGGCGTACGACATCATTGAGGCGGTAACGGGCTATCGGATGCACCCTGCGTGGTTTAGAATTGGTGGTACGGCGATGGATTTGCCAAATGGCTGGGACAGATTGGTGAGAGAATTTTTAAATTGGATGCCAAAACGCATTGATGAGTACTTTAAGGCGACAATGACCAACACGGTGCTGAAAGGACGCACGCAAGCGGTTGCCCAGTACGATGCCAAACACGCCCTAGCGTGGGGGGTAACAGGGGCAGGTCTGCGTGCCACGGGCGTGGAGTTTGATTTGCGTAAAGCCCGTCCGTATTTGGGCTATGAGAATTTTGAATTTGATGTGCCTGTCTTTTATAACGGCGATGCCTATGACCGTTGCTTGGTAAAAATTGAAGAGATTCGCCAATCACTGCGTATCATTGAGCAATGCCTAAATAATATGCCAAGCGGAGCGTATAAAGCCGAACACCCGCTTGCCGTGCCGCCGCCAAAAGACCGCACCTTACAAGACATTGAAACGCTCATCAACCACTTTGTGTCGGTGTCGTGGGGGCCTGTCATGCCACAAGGGGAGAGTGCCTGTATGGTAGAAGGCGTAAAAGGGCTAAACAGCTATTATGTAACGTCCGACAACTCAACGATGAGCTACCGCACTCGTATCCGTACCCCAACCTTTGCCCACTTGCAACAAATGCCGTCTGTGATTAACGGCTCTTTGGTATCAGATGCGATTATTTATTTGGCAAGTATTGATATTGTGATGGCGGATTGTGATAGGTGATAGTTAATGGTGTGTGATTTTTATGATTATGCACCACTAAAAACCTAAGGGAGTTTATGGGTAGATTTTTGATCAATTTGATTGGCGGTATTGGCTTTTTGGTTTTTTGCTATTGTGTATTTATATGAAAATGGAGGGCTTAGCAAAACAGTATTTGGCTTGATTTTATTTGTTATTATTGGTGTTGTTGGTTTGATGTCTGTGCTTGCCAATAAAACTGTCCCAAATAACACCAAGACCCATTTACAAGACAATCGCCAAACAGGTTTAAAAATCAGCATTTTTGCCGCTTGTATTATGGTAAGTGGCTTATTGTATCAAGTGAGTGGTATGTGACATTATTTAATCATCGTTTTATTTTGTGTCGTTGCCATTATCTTTGTGATTGCCAAGCATTAAAAATCAAAATAAAAATCATGTATTTCCAAAAATAAAATTAAAAAATCAATTCAATGATTTATTAATATCAATATTGATTAATATTAATAAAAATTCAAAGTCATTTTGTTTTTTTTTGCAGTCGCTTATGATAAGCTTATCTCAGCAGTGATATTAACTTTGACTTGGGTGGTATTGGATTATGGCCTGTTGTTATTATACGCTTATTTGTTTGCCAAAATTGCCAATGGCATCTTTATCAAAATAAGTATGATACTATCGGCGGTGGTGTTATTGGCATTTGCCTGTTTTGGGGTAATAAGTTCACTGCGTGATTTATTATAAACCAGTATTTTATATTGAACGGTTAAAAAAATGAAAAAAGCCATTGTCTTGCCCCTAATCATTACATTATTGGCACTCACCGCTTGGGTATTTTATGACCCAGCCCCCAAACCCAATCCCAAGCCCTTTGAAGTACAAAAAGCAGAAGATTTTGACTATGTGTTTGATTTAATCAAACAAGAATATCCCTTATTGCAAGCCCAAAAAAACGCCACAGGCTATGATTTTGTTGCTGATTATGCCAAGCACAAAGCCCATATTATGCAGGCAAAAAATCCCACCGAGTTTTTCTTTTTGTTAAACGATGTGCTTGACAAATTGGACAACGAACACACCCATATGATGACCAAAGCCGATGTGCAATACGCCATTGGCATTTATAGTCAAAGCAATCACGACGATTATCGCTGGCAGATTTATACCCATTTGACTCGTGATAAACGCTTGCAACAAGCCTATGCTACCGAAATTGGTATGACCAAATCCCAAGAAGAACAAGCACGCCGTGATAAAATTGCCAAAATTGATGCCCAAATTGCTGTGCCTGCCAATGTGCAGATGTTTGATGTTGTACCCAATCAGGTGGGCTATTTGTCGGTGCGTGAGCTGACCCATTTGAGTCTACTGGATATGGACGAACGCCACGCTGTGATGCGTTATTTGCAAAAAATCAAACATTATCCTGCTTTGATTATAGATATTCGCACCAATGCAGGGGGCGATACTCGCTATTGGACGCAGTTTTTGTTGCCTGCCATCACAGCTCGCCCCTTGTCGCTTGATTTGTATAGCTTTTTTAAACAAGGCACGCACATGGACGCCTACAAAGCCACTCGCCCCGCGATGACCGACATTGACCGCACGCAGGTGGCAAAGGCGTTGCCTGTGTCGGCAGATTTGGCACGGATTTTGGATACATTTGCCTATCAAGAAGTTCAGCCTTTGCGTGTGGATATGGACCCAAACGGCATTGGGTTTGGCGGTAAAATTTATCTATTGGTGGACAACGATGTGTACAGTTCGGCAGAAACTTTGGCGATTTTTGCAAAATACACACAGTTTGCCACTTTGGTGGGGACGCCCACTCGTGGCGATGGCGTAGGCACTGACCCCATGATTACGATTTTGCCCAACACCCATTTTGCTGTCCGCTATGCCAAACAGCTTGGGCTTGCCCCAGACGGCACGATAAATGCCATTGTCGGCACACAGCCTGATATACTGGTGGCAAATCCACCAAACTTTACGCTCCCCACCGATGTCAATGTCGCCAAAAACGACCCTGTGATACAGCATGCGGTGCAGTTGGCATTATCATCGCATTAGTGGCGTATCATTTGTCTGTTTTAAATGGCTTTTGTTATTTTGATGTTATTGCATTGATATTGGCGTTAGGCGATAAGTGCTTGGAGATATGCCATAATGTGCTTTAAATGCACGATTAAAATTGGTTTGTGAGCCAAACCCTGTCTCAATGGCAATTTGGGTAATCAATTCTGACAGCCTAGGGTGCTGATATGCCTTTGATACACCACCTAATTTTTCATTAGGCAAAGCATGCAACATATATACTAGTATTGATTGGGCTAAATTATCCACCAAAAACGCATTGCCAATTTGATTGGGGTTTTGAGCTTCATTACTAATTAACTTTACCAACGGATGCAGTGTTTGTTCATTTAAGGTTACAATAAAAAAATCTGGCAGATTTGCCAATAAGCTACTGTGTTTGTCGGTATAAAAATTTAAGCACAGCATTGTGCAATCGGTCTGGCTGCCAACTTGATTGACCAAAAATGCCCCTGACATACTTTGGATAGCACAAGTGGCATCAATCAAGCGATGTGTGTCAGCATTGGCATTTTGTATGCAGTGGGCTATCCCACAAAACAAGGCAATATCCCCCGCCCTTAAAATGTGAGTTGTGTTTTTGCAGCAAGTTTTACCGCCCCTTTGGGCAAAAGGATATGGCACGGTGGACGGTAGAAAAATAAGAACAATTCTTACTAAATACTTACACAAAATTTTGCACGGTAACTTTGTGTAAAATTTGAACGCAACACTGTGTAAGTTTATGTTACAATACATGAATTTAGCTAGCAGATGTAGCCAGCTTCGCAAGCTGTTCATAAAAAAGGTCTTTTATGAAAATAGTAACCGACAAAACCCCCAAAGTAGACATTCACGCCATTTTAACGCCCCAAGAAATTGACGGCATTCATCATCACATTCATCACTACCCACAACCGAGGGCGGCGGTGCTTGATGCCCTAAAACTCGTCCAAAAGCGTAACGGCTGGGTGGACGATGCCCAAGTCCACGCCATAGCCCATATGCTGTCCATGCCTGTGGCGGACGTGGAGGGCGTGGCGACATTTTTTAACCGCATTTATCGGATGCCAGTCGGTCGCCATGTGATTTTGATTTGTGATTCTATCGCTTGCTATCTGAACGGCTATGAGGCATTGGCGGACGCTTTTAAGTGTGAGCTTGGCATTGATTATGGGCAAACCACAAAAGACGGTCGTTTTACCCTGCTTCCCATTTGCTGTCTTGGCAACTGCGATAAGGGGGCGAGCGTGCTGATTGATGAGGATACTTATGGACCTGTGTTGCCGTCTGAGGTCAGTCTATTGTTGGAGCAATACGCATGAATAAACCAAATGTCGCCGAGCAAATCAATGCTCGTAAAAACGGACTTGCCCCAAGCCAACTAAATCGCCAAAAAACGCCAATCTGGGGCGTAGGACTGGCGGACGGTCAAGCACCGACGTCGCTTACGCACCCTTTGACATGGCGACTGTATCATCATGATGCAGTGCTGACATTGGCAGATTATGAAGCCTTGGACGGCTTTAAAGGGCTAAAAAATGCCCTTGCCAAAACGCCCAAAGAAGTCGGCGAAATGATTAAAACCGCCAATGTGCGTGGGCGGGGCGGTGCTGGTTTTAACGCAGGGCTAAAATGGACGTTTATGACTCCGCCTGACGGTGGCGTGCGGTATTTGATTTGCAATGCCGATGAAATGGAACCTGGTACGTTTAAAGACCGTCTGCTTATGGAGCGGATTCCGTTTCAGCTTATTGAGGGTATGCTCATTACCGCTTATGCCATTGGGGCGAGCGTGGGCTATATCTTTATTCGTGGCGAATATGTCCTAGCCGCCGAACGATTACAAAACGCCATTAACGAATGTATCGCCAATAACTTGCTAGGCGAGGGTATTTTGGGGGCGGAGTTTAACTTTGAATTGCATGTTCACACAGGGGCAGGGCGGTACATCTGTGGCGAGGAGACGGCTCTTATCAACTGTTTGGAGGGTCGCCGTGCCAACCCACGCACCAAACCGCCATTTCCCCAGGTATCAGGGGCGTGGGGTCGTCCAACGGTGGTCAATAACGTTGAAACCTTAAACAACATGCCTGCCATTTTGTTAAATGGGGTGGAGTGGTATTTATCCTTGCCAAACACCAAAGGCAAATCTACTACCCCTGGCACTAAGATTATGGGGTGTAGCGGTCGTGTCAAGGACGCAGGGCTGTGGGAAGTGCCATTTGGCTATACCGCTCGTGAGCTGATTGATCTTGCTGGCGGTATGCAGGACGGCTTAACCTTAAAGGCGTGGCTACCTGGCGGAGCGAGTACCGACTTTTTGACGGCAAGCGATGAGCACCTTGACCTTGTCATGGATTTTGACCCGATTATGAAGGCAGGTTCACGCCTTGGGACGTGTCTTATGATGGTCGTGGATGAAACGCAAGACATGGTAAGCCTATCTAGAAACTTACAACAGTTTTTTCAAAGAGAATCATGCGGTTGGTGTACCCCTTGCCGTGATGGCTTGCCGTGGGGCGTAAAAATCCTTGATGCGATGGAAAACGGACAAGGGCAAGCGGACGACATTGACAAATTGTCCGAGCTGACACGAGATTTATGGCTTGGCAAGACCTTTTGTGCTCATGCCCCAGGGGCGATGGAGCCACTCATGAGTGCGTTACGCTATTTCCGTCATGAATTTGAGGCAAAAGTGGGCAAATCAGAGCCACAAGACAACAAGGTAGGGGCATAACATGGCAATCCTTCATATAGACGGTAAAACCTATGACGTGGACGGCTCGGACAACCTATTGCAGGCGTGTCTGTCGCTTGGCATTGACGTGCCGTATTTCTGTTATCATCCTGCCTTGGGTTCGGTGGGGTCGTGCCGTCAATGTGCGGTCAAGCAGTACATGAGCGAGGAGGATTATCAGGCAGGACGTGGCAAGTTGGTCATGAGCTGTATGATTGCCCCTACGCCAAAAAGCGATACTTGGATTTCGGTGGACGATGCCGAGGCAAAGGCATTTCGCAAAAGCATTGTGGAATACTTGATGACCAACCACCCCCACGATTGCCCAACTTGTGAGGAGGGTGGTCATTGCCATTTGCAAGACATGACCTACATGAGCGGACATAGAAAACGCCGTTACCGCTTTACCAAACGCACGCACCACAACCAAGACTTAGGAGCGTTTATCAATCATGAAATGAACCGCTGTATCGCTTGCTATCGCTGTGTGCGGTTTTATAAGGATTACGCAGGTGGCACGGATTTTGGGGTGTATGCGTCAAATAACCGTGTCTATTTTGGGCGTGAAGAGAGCGGACAGTTACAGAGTGAATTTAGTGGTAACTTGACCGAAGTTTGTCCGACTGGCGTATTTACCGACAAAACGCACTCAGACCGCTACAACCGCAAATGGGATATGCAATACGCCCCAAGCATTTGCCACGGTTGTTCAAGCGGTTGTAACATCTCGGCAGGCGAGCGTTATGGCGAGCTTAGACGTATTGAAAACCGCTATAACCATGACGTAAACGGCTATTTTTTGTGCGACCGTGGGCGTTTTGGCTATGGCTATGTCAATCGTAGCGATCGCCCAACCCAGCCTGTGCAAAATGTAAACGGACAATTTGTCAAAACCAGTGCAAGCCTTGCGGTCGATAGCGTGGCGGAGTTATTAAAAGGCAAAAACGTCATCGGCATTGGTTCGGCTCGGGCAAGTTTGGAGAGTAATTTTGCCCTAAAAAAACTGGTCGGAAGCGATTATTACAGCACAGGCGAGCGAGCGGTTGTCAAAGACGTGGTGGGTTTGGGCGTGGCGCTGTTACGCCACAAAGATGTGCATAATGTGTCTTTGGCAGAGATTGAGACGGCAGATAGCGTGCTTGTGCTGGGTGAGGATTTGACCCAAACGGCAAGCCGTGTCGCCCTGTCGGTGCGTCAAGCGTCCAAAAACAAGGCCCGCCAAATGGCAACCGCCCTAAAAACCGAGCATTGGCTTGCCGAGCCTGTCAAGCGTATCGGGCAAGAGGCGTACAGTCCCATTTATGTGGCGAGCGTGGTGGATACCAAGCTGTCCGACATCGCCAAAGTGTCTGCCGTTGCCACGCCAAACGACATCGCCAAACTGGGCTTTATGGTGGGCGACATCATCAAGGGCTATGCCGATACGCTAGATGAGATTGGCAAAAGCGAGAACGCCATTTTTGCCAAAGAACAAGAGCCAAATCTTGTGATAGATGAGAACATGGCAATGGAGTTCTTGGCTCATCATATCGCTTATGATTTGATTATGGCGAACCGTCCACTTGTTATCACAGGCACCAGCTTGTCATCAAAAGCAATCGTACAAGCGACAGGCTATATTGCCCAAACCTTGACCGCCAAACGTGCCAAAATCGCCCATGTGGAGCGTGAATTTGTGGAAGTGCAAAACGCCAAAATCCGTGATGAAGTGGCTCGTCAATTCATTGACCCTGATAAAGATGCCAAAACGGACGGCACACACACCACAGAGCGAGACCCCAATGAGTTTGAAAAAGAACTGTCATCCCGTTTATTAAAAATAAATACTCTATATGCCGACAAAACAGGCGTGTACGTTGCCATGCCAGAGGCGAACAGCGTGGGCGTAAACTTGCTTGGCGGACAGGCGATAGAGGAGATTTTGGCAAAAGAATTTGAGGCGGTAGTGGTGCTAGAACATGACTTAGCTAATCTTGCCCCAAGCCAATTTGACAAATTGACCGAAAAAACGCTCATCGTCCTAGATCACCAGTCTTATGACTGGCACACTAAAGCCGATATGGTGCTATCAAGTGCGTCATTTGCAGAAAGCGACGGCACGCTGGTGTCTGCCGAAGGGCGAGCAGGACGGTTTTTTGCCAGTTTTGACAAAAAATACTATGAGCCAAACAGCGAGCTAAAAGACAGTTGGCGTTGGCTACACGCTGTCGCTAATGCCTTGATTGGCACCAGTTTGACAAATAGCAATAATGAGCCAACATGGTATCATCTTGATGATGTCATTGATGAGCTTATCACCGATTATCCATACCTTGCCCAAATCAAAGACGTTGCCCCTGAGTCGGATTATCGCATTACAGGGCTAAAAGTCGCCCGTGAGCCACGCCGTTATTCGGGGCGGACGGTGTTACGCTCGCCCATTTCTATCCACGAACCCATGCAACCTAAGGACTTAGACAGTGGTTTGACGTTCTCCATGGAAGGCTATGTGGGCGATAAGACTGACCCAAGCCTTATCCCATTTGCGTGGAGTGCAGGATGGAACTCACCCCAAGCATGGAACAAGCTCCAAGACAAAGTGGGCGGACGGCTAAAAGGCGGAGATGTCGGCATTCGTCTGTTTGATGACTTGCCAAAAGTTGAGACGGTATTTGACAAAGCCGAGCTTGACAGCATGATAAGCACGAGCATTTTTGACGGTCGTGCGGTGGTTGTGCCTGTGCATAATCTATTTGCAAGCTCACGCATGGCAAGCCGTAGCCCTGTGGTGGCAAGTCAAATCAAGCCTGCCACATGGACAATCAGCGATGATGATGCCAAGCGCTGGATTATCAAGGCAGGCGATAAGCTAACCCTTGCCCAGCATGGGATAGAGATTACCCTGCCTGTGGACGTGGCGGACTATGTGGCGGACGGCTGTATCGGCTATCCTGACGGGCTTGTGCCGTTTATGGTCGGTGTGCCGACAACCGTCAAAAAGGCGGAAGCCGACACGCCTGTCTATGTGCCTGAATATCAAAAAAGCGTGGCAAATCTCGCTAATATCAAGCGTGAAAATATCTTTACGCCAAAAGCTGGGTTTAATAACGCACCGTTAGCAATGCAAGTGGGGGCATAAATGAGTATTCGTGTGATTCCTGATGTGCCGTCGTGGCTTGGCGGTTTGTCGTTTGAGTGGTGGTCGCTTATTTTTATGACCGCCCAGACCTTGATTATCTTTTTGGGGCTAGTCATCACGGCAGCACTCATGATTGTCTATGAGCGGCGCATGCTTGCCCTGTGGCAAGACCGCTATGGTCCAAATAGGGTCGGTTGGCAAGGCTCGCTACAACTGGTGGCGGACATGCTAAAAATCTTTTTTAAAGAAGACTGGACACCCAATTTTGCCGACAAACGCCTGTTTACGCTCGCCCCTGCCATTGCCATGTTTACCGCTTTGGCAAGTTTTGCCATTATTCCGCTATCGCCCACGCTTGGGGCGGCGGATTGGAACATTGGCATTTTGTTCTTTTTTGCCATGGCAGGGCTTGCTGTGTATGCCGTTATGTTTGGCGGTTGGGCAAGTGCCAATAAGTTCTCGCTGCTTGGCGGTTTACGTTCGGCGGCTCAGACGATTAGCTATGAGGTTTTTTTGGGCTTGTCGCTAATGGGCGTGGTGGCGATGGCAGGCTCGTTTAATTTGCGTGAGATTGTAGAAGCTCAAACAACCGTCTGGAACGTCATTCCGCAGTTTTTGGGCTTTTTGACCTTTGTGGTGGCAGGCGTGGCGGTTACGCACAGACACCCCTTTGACCAACCAGAAGCCGAGCAAGAGCTTGCCGAGGGTTATCATGTGGAATACTCAGGCATGAAATTTGGTATGTTTTTTATTGGTGAATATGTCAATGTCGTGGTGATTAGTGCCTTGATGACCTGCTTGTTTTTTGGGGGCTGGCTTGCTCCTTTTAACCTAGATCTACCCTTTGTTCCGCCTGTGTTTTGGTTTTTGATTAAGACCTTGTTTTTTATGACCTTATTTGTGTTGGCTCGTGGCTCGCTCATGCGTCCACGCTATGACCAAGTGATGAATTTTGGTTGGAAAGTGTGTTTGCCTGTAACCTTGCTAAACCTTTTGATGACTGCTTTTGTGATTTTGATGGTGAATTAAATGTTTGCAACTTTAAAAAATACGGCGGTAGGCATTTTTACCATTGTACGCTCTATGTGGATGGTAAATTCTCATGCCTTGCGTCCACGAGACACGATTTTGTACCCCGAACAGCCTGTACCTGTACCGCCCCGTTTTCGTGGGCGAATTGTACTAACAAGAGACCCTGACGGCGATGAACGCTGTGTGGCCTGTAACCTATGTGCGGTGGCGTGTCCTGTGGGCTGTATTAGCCTACAAAAGGCGGAGCGTGAAGACGGTCGATGGTATCCTGAATTTTTTCGTATCAATTTTAGCCGTTGCGTGTTTTGTGGTATGTGCGAAGAAGCCTGTCCGACCACCGCCATTCAGCTAACCCCTGATTTTGAATTGGGCGAATACAACCGCCAAAATCTTGTCTATGAAAAAGAGCATTTGCTGATTAGTGGCGTGGGCAAATACCCAGAATATAACTATTATCGAGTAACAGGCGTGGCAACAGACGATAAGCCCAAAGGGTCGCACGAGCGTGAAGCAGAGCCTGTCAATGTACGGAGTTTGTTGCCATGATTGATGTGTTAAAGGCGTTTTTGGCAAATGGCGATGCGGTAGGCTTTTATGCCTTGTCGCTGGTGGCGATTTGGGCAAGCCTAAGGGTGGTTACGCACGCCAATCCCGTCCATGCCATTTTATCCATGATAGTGAGCCTGCTGGCGGTGGCGGGGATTTTCTTTATCATCGGAGCTCCATTTGCAGGCGTGCTTGAAATGATTGTCTATGCTGGGGCGATTTTGGTCTTATTTGTGTTTGTCATTATGATGTTAAACTTAGGCACGGATACGACAGAAGAAAAGACGTGGCTGACTGCCAATGCGTGGGCAACCCCGTTTTGTATGACGCTCATCATCGGTGGCGTGCTTGTTGGGTTTTTGACCGCAGGGGATAGCACTATGTTACAAGATAACACCATTGGTGTAAAGGACGTGGGCATCAGCCTATTTACCCAATATGTCTTGCTTGTGGAAGTGGCAGGATTTCTATTGCTTGGGGCGTTGGTGGCGGCGTATCATTTGGGTAAAAAAGCCCTAGATGATGAAAACGTGAGTCATTATCAAGATGACCCAAACAATGATGCACCAAACCGCCAGCCTGATGCACCTGTATTTAGCCAACAACAAGGGGGTAAATCATGAGTTCTTTACAAACGGCAACCCAAACGGCAGAGCTTGCCAGTCTTGGCGTGCCTGCTCATCATGCCTTGATTGTCTCGGCGATACTCTTTGTCATTGGCTTGGTTGGGGTCATGGCAAGACGAAATGTGCTGTTTATGCTTATGAGTTTAGAGATTATGATGAACTCCGCTGCCCTTGCCTTTGTGGTGGGGGGTAATATGTGGGGCAAGGCAGACGGGCAGATTATGTTTATTTTTGTCTTGACGCTGGCGGCAGCCGAAGCAGCGATAGGGCTTGCCATACTGTTGCAGTTTTATCATCGGTTTAGAAGCCTTGATGTCAATCATGCCAGTGAATTAAAGGGGTAGGGCGGTATGAATTTGTTAGCATTGACCTTTATTTTCCCCTTGATTGGCTTTTTGATATTAGCCACAGGGCGAAATAGAATTTCAGAAAAACTTGCCACGATAATCGGCGTGGGAGTCATGGGTTTGTCCGCCTTGACCACGGCAGTTGTGGGCATAGATTATCTGGCAAACAGCAGTGATAAGACGGTATTTACGACACTGTGGACGTGGTTTTCGGTGGGCGGTTTTGCCCCAAAATTTGGCTTGGCGTTGGACGGTTTGTCCTTGACCATGACCGCCATCATCACAGGCGTGGGCTTTTTGATTCATCTGTTTGCCAGTTGGTATATGAAAGGCGAGACAGGATATGCCCGTTTTTTTAGTTATCTAAATCTATTTGTGGCAAGTATGTTATTGCTTGTACAAGCGGATAACTTACTCCTACTCTATCTGGGTTGGGAAGGCGTGGGTATCTGCTCATACCTACTTATCGGTTTTTATTATCACAACCGAGCCAATGGACGGGCCGCTATCAAGGCATTTACCGTAACCCGTGTTGGCGATGTGTTTTTGGCGATTGGGCTGTTTTTGTTGTTTGTGGTGTTTGGTACGCTTGACATGACCGCCATCAATGCCAAAGCCGACACCATGTTCGCTGTCAATGATCCCATGCTTATGCTTATCGTGGCAATGCTTATCGGTGGGGCGTTTGGTAAATCGGCTCAAATTCCACTGCACACTTGGCTTGCCGATGCGATGGCGGGTCCTACGCCTGTTTCGGCTCTGATTCACGCGGCTACCATGGTAACGGCAGGGGTATATCTGATTGCCCGTATGCACCCGTTGTTTGTGCTGACCCCTCAGATGCTTTTGTATTGGGTGGGGGGTATTGGTGCGTTGTCTATGCTCGTGGCAGGATTTTGTGCGTTGGCACAGACCGACATTAAGCGTGTGCTTGCTTACTCTACCATGAGTCAGCTTGGATATATGTTCATCGCTTTGGGCGTTGGGGCGTGGCAAGTGGCGATTTTTCACTTGATGACGCACGCATTTTTTAAAGCCTTGCTATTCCTAGCCAGTGGAGCGGTGATTATCTCAACTCATCATGAGCAAAATATCTTTAAGATGGGTGGTCTGCGTAAAAAAATCCCCCTTGTGTTTTGGTCGTTTGTCGTTGGTGGTGGGGCGTTGGTTGCCTTGCCTTTTGTAACGGTTGGCTTTTATTCAAAAGAAGCGATTTTGTGGGAAACTTATGCCACAGGACACATGAGTCTGTTTTGGGCAGGCGTGTTTGGGGCGTTTTTGACGGCTGTTTATACTTTTCGTTTGATTTATCTTGTGTTCTTTGGACAAGAAAAAACGCATGGCGAGAAGTTGTCTGGTGTCAGCTATGCCTTGCCTTTGGTGGTGCTACTGGTGCTATCGACAGGGATTGGGGCGTGGATTCATCCGCCTTTGGCAAATGTCTTGCCAGCGAGCGTGGGTAGTACCCTTACAGACGGCAAGCACACCGCCGAGATTATCGCTGTGGGCGTAACCGCACTTGGCTTGGCGTTGGCGTACTTTTTGTATGTGCTTGACAAGGGTAAGATTTTGACAAAATGGACAAATTCTGCCTTTGGTGGGGCGTGTACTTATTGGTGCTATCACGGACTGGGTTTTGACGCTCTTTATGCCCTTGTGTTTGTCAAGCCGTTTTTGGCAATTTGCAAATTCTTAAAGGGCGACCCTGTGGACAAACTTTGGAATATCTTGCCTTTTGGGGTCAAACTTGGCAACAAGCTGTTGGTAAAAACCCAAACAGGGCGATTAGGCTCTCATGCGGTGAGCTTTGGCGTGGGGCTTGCTGTGGTACTAATCTTGGCAATGATGATGGTGGTATAAGATGATAGAGCAAACATGGCTTTTGCCAAGTCTAATTGCAATCCCGTTGATTGCAGGATTTTTGTGTTGGTTATTTGAAAAAAAGGACGCAAGACTGCCCAGATGGGTGGCACTTATTGGCATGACATTGACCTTTGTGCTGTCGCTCGTGCTGTATGCCAAGGGCGACTTTGGGGTGCTAAATGCCAGCACCGATGGCAGTCTGCCTTGGGTGGCAACCTTTGAAGTGCCTTGGATACCTGCCTTTGGTATCAAATTTTCCTTGGCAATGGACGGCTTGTCTTTGCTGATGATTGTCTTGACGGCATTTTTGGGTATTATGGCGGTGGGCTGTTCGTGGGGCGAGATTAAGCACCGTGTGGGATTTTTTCATCTAAACCTGTTGTGGTCGTTGGGCGGTGTCATCGGTGTCTTTTTGGCGATTGATTTGTTTTTGTTTTTCTTTTTTTGGGAAATGATGCTCCTGCCCATCTACTTTTTGATTGCTCTATGGGGGCATGATGTGCGTGATAAAGATGGCAATATCATCAAGCCAAAATCGGCTGCCGCCACGAAGTTTTTTATTTATACCCAAGCGTCTGGTCTTATCATGTTCATTGGTATCAGTATGCTTGTGCTTATCAATTTTGCCCAAAAAGGCGTGCTAAGTTTTCATTATGAAGACCTGCTTGGCACGTATCTTGGCAAATATGAATACCTGATTATGCTGTGCTTTTTTGTGGGCTTTGCGGTCAAATTGCCTGTTTTCCCATTGCACGGCTGGCTACCTGATGTCCACGCCCAAGCCCCAACCGCAGGTTCGGTGGATTTGGCAGGGATTTTGATTAAGACGGCGGCGTTTGGTTTGCTTCGCTTTGTCATTCCGCTTTTTCCAAATGCGTCTGCTGAGTTTACTCCCATTGCCATCACGCTTGGCATGATTGGGGTGTTTTATGGGGCGTTTTTGGCGTTTGCCCAGACCGACATCAAACGACTGCTCGCCTATACGTCTGTGTCGCACATGGGCTTTGTCGTGCTTGCCATCTATGCTGGCACGCTGGTGTCGTTGCAGGGCTTGAT
Source organism: Moraxella bovis (assembly GCF_002014975.1). Taxonomy (GTDB): domain Bacteria; phylum Pseudomonadota; class Gammaproteobacteria; order Pseudomonadales; family Moraxellaceae; genus Moraxella; species Moraxella bovis. The sequence continues at coordinate 75,972 of NZ_MUXV01000002.1, read as the reverse complement.
GGTGCAAATGCTCGCTCACGGTTTATCGAGTGCGGCACTCTTTATTGTGGCAGGGCAAGTGTACGAACGCTTGCACACTCGTGATATGACGGTCATGGGTGGTATGTGGGGTCAGTTTCGCTATCTTGCTCCGTTTATGATGTTCTTTTGTGCCGCCCTTTTGGGTATCCCTGGTACGGGCAACTTCATTGGCGAGATTTTGATTTTGATGGGGTCGTTCAAGGCACATCCTGTCATCAGCGTGCTATTGACCGTGAGTTTTGTGTGGGCGGGGCTTTATGCACTTATTTTGATTCATAAGGCGTTGTTTGGCGACAACACCACGCCCTATTTGCACGCCTTATATAAGGGAAAAGACGACACCGCCAAGCCTTTGCGTGATTTGGGTGGGCGAGAGCTGTCTTTGCTTGGTGTGTTGGCGGTGGGGCTTGTTTGGCTTGGGCTGTATCCACAACCTGTCCTACACAAATCCGAGCAAGCGATGAGCTATATCAGCACCAAAATGCCTGATAGGTATTCGGATGTGGATACCGCCATTACAGGGTTAAAAGGCAATCAAAAGCCCATCTCGCCAGAAATCGTGCCACAAGTCATTGAAATTAACCAAGGGGGCAACTAATGAACGTGTCTATTGAGTTTTCGTCTTTGCTCCCGTTGCTCCCTGCCATGATATTGGGCGTGGCGGTGCTTGTGGTGATGCTTGCCATCACCATCAAACGCTCGCACAGTCTGATTGTTGGCTTAACTGCCCTTGGGCTAAATGGGGCGTTGGTGGTGCTACTGTTGCAGTTTTTTGAAAAATTGCCCACTCATATCAATCGCGGCGATGTCATGGGGCTGTTTTTGGTGGACGGCTTTGCCTTGTTCAATAGCCTTGTTGTTGTCGTGTCGGCGTTGGCGTGCGTTACGTTGTCTTATCGCTACTTTCAAAGTTTTAATAACAACAAAGAAGAGCTGTATCTGCTACTTTTGACAAGTACGCTTGGGGCGGTACTGATGACATCGGCTCATCATTTTGCTTCTTTCTTTGTGTCATTGGAGCTTTTGTCTGTGCCTATGTATGGTATGCTAAGTTTTGCTTACCTAAAACAAAAGTCCTTAGAATCAGGGCTAAAATACCTTATCCTATCGGCAACCGCTTCGGCAACGCTTCTGATGGGTATGGCGTTTATTTTTGGGGCGACAGGCGAGCTTGGCTTTGTCCGTCTCGGGCAGAGTCTCATGGCAGGGTTTGGATTGTCGCCTTTGTTTATGGTGGGGGCGGTGATGATGGTGGCAGCAGTTGCTTTTAAGCTGTCCTTGGCACCGTTTCATTCATGGGCGGGCGATATTTATCAAGGCTCTCCTGCTCCTGTTACGGCATTTTTGGCGAGCGTGGGCAAGGTGGCGGTTGTCGCCCTTGTCGTGCGTTTTTTGCTGACAAGTGCCACTCCTGCCATCTCGTCTGTTGATGTGGTACTGGTTGCCCTTGTGTTGGTGTCTATTGTGGCAGGGAACTTGCTTGCCCTAACCCAAACTAACCTAAAACGCCTGCTTGCGTTTTCGTCTGTGGCACACATGGGCTATGTGCTGATTCCGCTTATCGCCACAGGGACAACGGCAGATGCTGACAGCGTGATTAGTATGTATATGCTCATCTATGCCTTGTCGTCTGTTGGGGCATTTGGGGTGATTGTGCTGATGACGGGGGCGTATGGCGAGACCAACCGCAACACGGCAACCCAAGAAGTAGAAGACGAAGCGGATAGTATGGCAGTCTACCAAGGACTGTTTTGGCGAAGACCTGTCTTGACGGCAGTTTTGACGGTGATGATTTTGTCCATGGCGGGTATTCCGTTTACCGCAGGATTTATTACCAAAATGCAGGTGCTGTTCGCTGCCACTCAAGGCGGACGCTTTGGGCTTGCCTTTATGGTGATTGTGGGCAGTGCCATCGGACTTTATTATTATCTTAAAGTCCTGCTTATCATGTTCAAACGCCCAATGACCATCGTGCCTTTTGATGTGCCAAGTAATTGGCGGGTCAAAGCAGGCGGGCTTGTGCTGATTCTTATCACGGTGTTTATTTTTGTGATGGGGATTTTGCCAAATACGCTGTTTAAGTGGGCAAGTATGGCAATTTTAAGTCTATGAGATAAAAAACAAGCACTCAATTTGGGCGCTTGTTTTTTTGTGGCGATGGTTTACAATAGCATGGATAAATTTATACTTGTTTAACTTCAAAATGCACCATCGTAAGGTCTGGCTCTGCACGCCCTGCCAGTCCCCAATGGGCGTGTGCAACACGCCCCTACAAAAATTTTTTTAGAATGTAGAATTGGTGCAGATTGGGGTTGATTTACGATAAAATAGAGAAAAATCATGTCCGACCAAAAAGCCACCCCCCTAACCGTACTCTCCAAAACCCCCATTACTCCCACGCTGTTTAGCTTTACCACCACCCGCCCAGATGGATTTCGTTTTCTTGCAGGGCAGTTTGTACGGCTCGGGGTCAATCCCAGCGAATTAAAACACACCCAAAACGCCCCCGATGAACGCATTTTTCGGGCTTATTCGGTAGCGTCAAGCCCCTATGATGAGCAGTTGGAGTTTTTCTCGGTGGTTGTGCCTGACGGGGCGTTTACCAGTCAATTACAGCATTTGACGGTGGGCGATACGCTCTATCTTAACCCCGAGCCGTTTGGCTTTTTGACCCTTGCTCGCTACCAAGAGCCTGCCCCAAAGGATTTGTGGCTACTGGCAACAGGCACGGGACTTGCTCCATTTTTATCCATGCTTGGCGATTTGACCACTTGGCAAAATTACAGCGACATTGTACTGGTGTACAGTGCCAGAACGCAAGCAGAACTTGCCTATCTTGATAAAATTCATGAATTAAATCAGCAGTTTAGCGAACTGACCGACAACCCAGCTAAACTCCATTTTGTGCCGATTATCACTCGTGAAAAAGTCGAAAACTGCCTAAATGCTCGCATTCCTGCTTTGATAGACAGTGGCGAACTTGAAAACTTTGTCGGTCTAAACTTAAATCCTGCCACTTCCCATGTCATGCTCTGTGGCAATCCGCAGATGGTGGACGACACCAAAGAAAGTTTAAAAAACAAAGGTTTAACGATGAACCGCAGGGGCGTGGGTAATATTGCGGTGGAGAATTATTGGTAATATTTGACGGATAAAATAAAACAGGGCAGGTGGTATCCATACCCTGTTTTTTGGTTTGTCTAGAAAATTATCAATCCTTCCACGCTGTTCTGTCCGCTTCATTTTTTAGTTTGGGGAACAGGTTGGGGTCGAAACTGATGTCTTTTAGGGCAACACCTGCTTTGATTTGACGCTCATAGTCCTTTAGGACACGCAGTGCCACAGGCGATAGCCACACAATGGCGATAAGGTTGATGACCGCCATGATACCCATCGTCAAGTCAGCAAAGTTCCAAACCGCTTTTAGGTCAGCAATAGACCCCACAAAGACCATGACAAGCAGGGCGATGCGTAGCCCCATCATGGCAGACTTGGCGTTTTTTTGACCAGACAAAAATTCAATGTTGCTCTCGCCATAGCTATAATTGGCAATGATAGACGTAAAAGAAAAAAAGAAAATCGCCACCGCCACAAACACCACACCAAATTGCCCCACATATTGCGACAGGGCAAGTTGGGTAAGCTGAATGCCTGTCTGCTCAGAGTTTGGGTCTACCACACCCGACAAAATCACAATGGCGGCCGTTGCCGTACAGATGACAATGGTGTCTATAAACACCCCAAGCATTTGCATAAAGCCTTGTACAGCAGGGTGATTGGGGTAAGATTGGGCAGTTGCGGCAGCGTTGGGAGCAGAACCCATGCCCGCTTCGTTTGAGAACAGACCACGCTTGATGCCGTTAATCATCGCTGTCGCGACAGTATAGCCAAGCACCCCGCCTGCGGCTTGTTCAAGTCCAAAGGCGGACTTAAAGATAGTGGCAATGGCGGCAGGGAACTGCGTGATGTTGGTAAGGATAATAAACAGTGCAAGCAAAATGTACAAAATCGCCATAATCGGCACAATCTTACCTGCCACTTTGGCAACCGAACGCATACCACCAAAAACCACAGGAGCAACCAAAATCACCAAAAACACCCCCGTTGCCCAAGGCGGAATGTTGAAGGCTTGTAGGCTTGCTTGGGCAATGGTATTGGCTTGTACGCCATTAAAGGCAAGCCCAAAGGCAATCAGTAGACACACCGAAAAGATAATGGCAAGCCAGCGTTGTCCAAGACCTGCTTGGATATAATACGCAGGACCACCACGAAAGACGTTGTCGGTGTGGGGGACTTTGTAGGCTTGGGCGAGAGCGGACTCAATAAAGCTTGTCGCCATACCCAAAATTGCCGTAACCCACATCCAAAACACCGCTCCAGCACCGCCCAAATAAATGGCGATAGCAACCCCAGCAAGGTTGCCCGTGCCGACCCGTGCCGCCAGCGATGTCATCAAGGCTTCGTACGAGCTGATACCGCCCGAGCGACCGCCCTGCCCCGACACCCTAAGCAGTTTCCACAGATGTCCAAAATAGCGAAACTGAGCAAAGCGAGTGGCTATGGTAAAATAAATACCCCCACCCACTAACAAAAACACAATAAGACCATACCAAGGATTGCCCGCTATCAACCAATCGCCATTGCCCCAAATCAGGCTTACGCCCCAATTGATGAGACTGTTAAACCACTCAATCATAACCGCTCCATTGTAGTTCACAAAAAAAGCAAGGCTTGACCTTGCTTTGGTAAATGCGGTATTATAAAAAAATTTGTCCATTATTACAAGTTCTTATGATGGCATTTTAGTTTCTTCTTATCAAAGCATTCATGTTAAAAATTAGACTTGCTTTATGATGTAATGTGATGCAAACCATCAAACAAATTAAAGAATAAGGAGTATTTATGAAAACCCTATTGGTTGTGGACGTACAAAACGGTTTTGTCGGTGGCAATCTGGCGGTGGCAAACAGCCATACGATTATCCCCATGATTAACCGCTTGATTGCTCATTTTGATACCGTGATTTTGACCCAAGATTATCACCCTGCCGACCACATTTCATTTTACCAAAATCATGACGGCAAAGCCCCGTTTGACACGATAGAGCTACCCTATGGTACGCAGGTTCTATGGAATGCTCACTGTGTACAAGGCACATCGGACGCTTTTTTTCATGCTGATTTGCAAGCTGATAAAGCCGAACTCATCATTCGCAAAGGCTATCATCGCCACATAGACAGCTATTCGGCATTTATGGAAGCCGACAGGGCGACCAAAACAGGGCTGGCGGGCTATCTTCATGAGCGGGGCATAGACAGCGTGTATGTGGTGGGCATTGCGACCGATTTTTGTGTGGCGTGGACAGCGATAGATGCCGTAGCGTTTGGGTTTGATTGCACGGTCATCACGGACGCCACTGCCCCGATAGACATTAACGGCTCGCTGGATAAGGCAATGGCGGACATGACGGACGTTGGGGTGAAATTTATCAATTCAAAAGATATTTTAAATCAATGACTTATAAACTTTTTAAAATTTTTAGCAAAAAATACTTGCCAAATTTTAAAAGTCGTATATAATACGCCACATCAAGACGAAAGTTGATGAAATCTGGGGTCGTGGCGAAATTGGTAGACGCACTGGATTTAGGTTCCAGCGGGGCGACCTGTGAGAGTTCGAGTCTCTCCGACCCCACCATATTAAAAACCTGCTGTTAAGGCGGGTTTTTTGCTATGTAAATTTTGAAATTTTAAAATAGGGTACATGGCAATTTGTCTGTATATGATTGATTTTATATTATATTTTATAAAGAATTTTAAAATTGCCACAAATTTATGATGTGTGGGTGTAGGGACTGGCTTTGCACGTCCAATGAACATCACATCATCAAGGGCGTGTTCAACACGCCCCTACAAACCCTGTGGTAAATATTAAGTCCATTAGGTGTATATGATAAAGGTAAAATCATTTGCCCAAAATTCATCTCTACCTAAACCCACCCCCAATCAGCCAAGTTTATCCTTAGCCAAAATACCATGACTGTTCAAACCTTTAATCCTAAAAATCAAAATCCCAATCCTAGCGAAGTTGGCTATCATCATAAAGCCAATCACAACCAAAACCGCACCCTAGAAGAGTCGGCAAGTTTGATGCAGATTGCTGAGCCTAGTGGCAGTTTATCCAGTGAGATTGTCAAAACGCCCAAAGTGGGGTTTGTCTCCTTAGGTTGCCCCAAAGCACTCGTGGACAGTGAGCGGATTATTACCGAGCTGACTCGTGAGGGCTACCAAGTCGCCAAGGATTATGACGGGGCGGATTTGGTGGTGGTAAACACCTGCGGATTTATCGAATCTGCCGTCCAAGAAAGCCTTGATGCCATTGGCGAGGCGATTACCAAAAACGGCAAAGTCATCGTAACAGGCTGTTTGGGTAAAGATGCCGAACGCATTCGCACCATGCACCCTGCCGTACTGGCAGTAACGGGGGCTCATGCCTATGATGAAGTGGTCAAAGCGGTAACGCACCATGTGCCAAAACCTGCCAAATCCAAGACTTATGACCCCAAAATAGACCTTATCAATGACGCAGGCGTGAAGCTGACCCCTGCCCATTATGCGTATGTCAAAATCAGTGAAGGCTGTAATCATCGCTGTACTTTTTGTATTATTCCGTCCTTGCGTGGCGACTTGGTGTCTCGCACCATTGACAGCGTGATGAATGAAGCTGTTGCCCTAAAAAAAGCAGGGGTCAAAGAGCTACTTATCATCAGCCAAGACACGTCCGCTTATGGCGTGGATTTAAAATATAAAATGGCGTTTTGGCAAGGCGAACCGATAAAGACCAAGTTTTTTGATATGTGCCAAGCCTTAGCAAGGCTTGGCATTTGGGTGCGTTTGCATTATGTGTACCCTTATCCGCACGTGGATAATGTGGTACAAATCATGGCGGACAGCATGAAAGCCAGTGGTGGTAAGGGTGGGCTTTTGCCATATCTTGACATTCCCTTTCAGCACGCAAGCCCCAGTGTATTAAAGGCGATGAAACGCCCTGCCATGAGCGAAAATACCTTGGATCGGCTTGCCAAATGGCGGGAGATTTGCCCCGAGATTGTCATTCGTTCTACCTTTGTGGTGGGTTTTCCAGGGGAGACCGAAGAAGATTTTGAGTACTTGCTTGACTGGTTAAAACAAGCACGCCTCGACCGTGTGGGCTGTTTTACTTATTCAGAGATTGACGGGGCGGTGGCGAATGATTTGCCAAACCCTGTGCCAGAGTCTGTTAAGCAAGAGCGTTACGAGCGGTTTATGGCGGTCGCCCAACAAATCAGCGAAGAAAAATTGCAAGAAAAAGTCGGGCAAACGTTGGTGGTCTTGGTCGATGAAATTGATACAGAAGAAAATATCGCCATTTGCCGTAGCTATGCCGATGCCCCCGAGATTGACGGTCATGTCTATGTGGATAATATTGATGAGACGGTAAAAGTTGGCGAATTTTTAACCGTTACCATTGATGAAGCCAGCGAATATGATTTGTTTGCCAGTTTTAAGTAATGCTCTAAAAAGACTTGAACCTATCAAGTCTTTTTTTTGTTTTGGGTATTTTTCACAAAAATTTTGGGATTTTGCCTTTGCCCCCTATATTTTTTTGTCAATTTTTAGTAAAATTCGCTTTTACCAATAAACGATGATTGACATGACTAAATTTATTTTTGTAACAGGTGGCGTGGTTTCCTCACTCGGTAAGGGTATTGCGGCTGCCTCTTTGGCAAGCGTGTTAGAAGCCCGTGGTCTTAAAGTTACCATGACCAAAATGGACCCTTATATCAATGTGGACCCTGGTACGATGAGTCCGTTTGAGCATGGTGAAGTGTTCGTTACCGAAGACGGGGCAGAGACTGACCTTGATTTGGGCTATTATGAGCGTTTTTTAAGACATTCTAAAATGTCTCGTGCAAATAACTTCACATCGGGGCGTATTTATCAAACGGTGCTTGCCAAAGAACGCCGTGGCGACTATCTTGGCAAAACCGTGCAAGTCGTTCCGCACATCACAGACGAGATTCAAAGCCGTATTCTAGCGTCAGGCGAGGGTTATGACGTTGCCATGATTGAGATTGGTGGCACGGTGGGTGATATTGAGAGCTTGCCCTTTATGGAAGCGGTGCGACAACTTATGGTAAAACTTGGGCGTGAAAATACCATGCTCATGCACTTGACTCTACTGCCTTATATCTCTTCCGCCAGCGAACTTAAAACCAAGCCCACTCAGCATTCTGTCAAAGAGCTACTGTCCATTGGTATTCAGCCTGATATTTTGGTGTGCCGTACCGAGCATGACGTGGACGATGACACCAAGCGTAAGATTGCGATGTTCACCAACGTCTCCGAGCGTGCGGTGGCGGTGTGCAAGGATGCTCGCAGTATTTATGAGATTCCACGCACTTTTTATGAGCAAAATTTGGACGATTTGGTGTGTGAGCGTTTTGGCTTTAATCAGCCCGAAGCCGATTTGTCCGATTGGGATAAAGTCATTGACGGACTGTTTAACGCCCAAGGCGAGATTGTCGTGGCAATGGTTGGTAAATATGTAGAGTTGCCCGATGCTTATAAATCGGTCAATGAAGCCCTATTGCACGCAGGCATTCACAACAAAATCCGTGTAAAAATCCACTACATTGATGCTGAAAAACTAGAAACCCAAGATGCCCTTATGGACGAGCTAAAAGCCTGCCATGCTATCTTAGTACCGGGGGGATTTGGCGAGCGTGGCACCCAAGGCAAGATGAAAGCAATCCGCTATGCTCGTGAAAATGACGTGCCATTTTTAGGCATTTGCTTGGGTATGCAGTTAGCCGTCATTGAATTTGCTCGCAATGTGCTTGGGCTTGAAGCCAACTCTACCGAGTTTGACCGCAAAACCGCCAATCCGATTATTGGTCTGATTACCGAATGGTTTGATGAAAAAGGCGAGTTACAAATTCGCTCAGATGACAGCGATTTGGGTGGTACGATGCGACTGGGCAAACAAGAAGCTCATCTGGTGGCGGACTCTCGCCTTGCCAAGATTTATGGGGCAGGCACCATTTTTGAGCGTCATCGTCATCGCTATGAGATGAACAACCGCTACATTGAACCGCTTGAAGCACAAGGGCTAAAAATCTCGGGCTACTCTGCCAAACAAAATCTTGTAGAGACAGTGGAGCTTGACAATCACCCGTTCTTTGTGGCGGTGCAATATCATCCAGAGTTTACAAGCTCGCCCCGTGGCGGACACCCACTCTTTAATGCCTTTATCCATTCGGCAGTTGCATTGCAAAATGGCAAATAAAGCATTACAATAAAATAAAAGGGGCGGTTTTCGCCCTGTTTATTCATTGGGAAGATAAAAGGGGATAAGATGATTGAAATTATGGTTACAGACATCGCCAAATATGACATGGTGCAAATTCTACAAAAGGCAGTACAAGGCGAGCAGGTGATATTAAAGCATGACAATGTGGCAGTTAGTTTAACACCAAATAAGCCACAAGCTGATGAAAGGCAATTGGCATTTGATGAATTTTTTGCCAAAATGAAAGGCAAATTGCCAGCCGATTATGAGTTTAATAGAGATGAATTATATGACCGCCCATAATCACTATTTTATGGATAGTAATATTTTATTATATTCTATTGGTGATGATGACAAACAGCCCATTGCAGAAAAATTATCACGCAATCCTAATGCCGTGATTAGCACCCAAGTATTAAATGAATTTTGTAATGTGGTTTTTCGTAAAAAACTCATGACAGATGATGAATTATTATCATCAATACGATTTTTTAAAAAGTATTTTACCATTATTGACTTAAATAGCGATTTTGTGGTTGATGCTTTGCACATCAAAAAGCGTTATCAATATTCTTATTGGGACAGTTTGCTTATTGCAACTGCTCTATACGCAAACACACCCATTTTATATTCCGAAGATATGCACCACAATCATATCATTGAAAACAAACTTACCATTATCAATCCATTTTATAAGGAAAACCCATGACATTAACCGCCAAATCTACCATTGAATTATCATCACAATCAGGCGATATAAAGATTGCCAATGAGTTGCCATTTGTGTTATTCGGTGGTATGAATGTATTAGAAAGCCGAGAATTGGCATTTGAGATTGCTGAGAGCTATATTGAGATTTGCAAAAAGCTAGATATTGGCTATGTATTTAAGGCAAGTTTTGATAAAGCCAATCGGTCAAGCCTACATTCATTTCGAGGGCCTAGCCTAGATACGGGGCTAACGTGGCTAAACGACATTAAAGAAAAATACGGCGTGCCAATCATCACAGACGTACACGAACCCTACCAAGCCTCCCCTGTGGCAAAGGTGGCGGACGTGCTACAAATCCCTGCGTTTCTCTCTCGTCAAACTGACCTTGTGAGTGCCATTGCTCGCACGGGGGCGGTGATTAACATCAAAAAAGCCCAATTCCTTACTCCGCATGAGATGCGACACATCATTAACAAATGCCTAGAAGCAGGCAATGACAACATCATCTTGTGTGAGCGTGGCACGTCTTTTGGGTATAACAACCTTGTGGTAGATATGCTCGGCTTTGACACGATGAAGGCGATGAACGTGCCGGTGTTTTTTGATGTAACGCACGCCCTGCAAGAGCCAGGGGCGAGAGCAGACAGTGCAGGCGGTCGCCGTCATCAAATCACCACCTTGGCAAGAGCAGGTATGGCAACAGGACTGGCAGGGCTGTTCTTAGAAGCTCACCCTGACCCTGATAAAGCCAAGTGCGACGGTCCTTGTGCGTTGCGACTGTCGCAATTAGAACCGTTTTTACGTCAATTAAAAGAAATTGATGATTTGGTAAAAGGGTTTGAAGTGCTTGATACGCATTAAATAAAAGTTGCAAAGATAATCTTTGGGGATTAAAATGTTATTCTATGGTGTTTTTTCGTTCATTTGGATAATTGTTTTGCTATTATACCATATTTTAACACCCAAAGATTGTCGTGGATTGTTAGATATTTATCGTATAATTAAAGAAAAACCGACTTTAAAAATTGTATCAGCTTTTATAGTTGGAATTATTGTATGGATTTGTTATATTTTCATGATATTTTTATTTTTTAAAAACTATCAAAATGCAATTATTGAAGGGTTTTGAGGATAAGCGTAATCTGTAAGGTGCGTAATACACACCATTTAAAATCCCAAATCTAAATGATGTGTATTACGCACCTTACGTCAAATTTTTTCATTTTAAAAAGGTTTTTTTAAAATGAAAAAATTTCTCTTATTTCCTTTAATGGCAATATTGGCGAGCCATACTTATGCCAATAATAATATTGATACGATTAAACAAATTGTATCATTGGCAGAAAGTGGAGAGATTTTTAATTTAACCAAAACGGCTGAACATTGTAACGCTTAAAGATGAGATTTATAGGGCAGAGCATAAACCTGTGGCGAATCGTAATAGTATTATCTACAATTTTCCAATCAAGACACATCAAGTCATTGAATCTATTTCTTGCGATGTGTCTTTTGGTGGGCTTGGCAATGATGATTTAAGTACCGTCTCTAAAAATGTGAATATTACTTTTAAAAAAGAGCATTACCCAAGTGTTGATGACTTACAAACAGCCTTTGGCGAAAAGTTAATGGCAACAGAGGCGATGGGTTCGCCAAGTTTACAAACAGGGCAAAATGGTTATCGGCAGGGTGTGCGTTATGAAAGGTATCATATTCGCACATCAAATCAGCTGATTTTTGTGGAAAATAATGGCTGTGAATTTTCGGTATCGGGGCGGGCGGACGAGTTTAAATAACAGTTTATGCCAGCCAAAATTTGTGTTATAATCTAGCTAAACTTTTACCCAACCATTAAAGGATTTTGTTATGTACGCTGAAACCACTGATAATGCCATTGAAATCAAAGACATCGTGGCTCGTGAGATTTTGGATTCTCGTGGTAACCCAACCATTGAGGCAGACGTGATTTTGGCGAATGGTGTGTGTGGTCGTGCCGCCGCTCCGTCTGGTGCGTCCACAGGTTCTCGTGAGGCGTTGGAGCTCAGAGATGGCGACAAATCTCGCTATTTGGGTAAGGGTGTCAAAAAAGCGGTGGCAAATGTGAACAGCCAAATCCGCTCAGCTTTGCTTGACAAGGACGTAACCGCCCAAAGTGAGCTTGATAAGATTTTGATTGACCTTGACGGCACCGAAAACAAAGCCAATCTAGGAGCAAATGCCACGCTTGCGGTATCGCTTGCCATTGCCAAAGCAGGGGCAATTGCCAAAAATTTGCCACTTCATCAGTACATCGCCAACTTGCGTGGGCAAACCAGCTTAACCATGCCTGTGCCGATGATGAACATTCTAAACGGTGGGGCTCACGCCGATAATACCGTGGACATTCAAGAATTTATGATTGAGCCTGTGGGCTTTACGTCTTTTTCAGAGGGGCTTCGTGCAGGGACAGAGATTTTCCATAGCCTAAAATCCGTGCTAAAAGCCCAAGGGTTAAATACTGCCGTGGGCGATGAAGGTGGTTTTGCCCCGAACCTGCGTTCTAACGAAGAGGCGATTACCGTCATCATGAAAGCCATTGAACAAGCGGGCTACAAAGCAGGGCAGGATATTTATTTGGCTCTTGACTGTGCGTCTAGTGAGTTTTATAAAAACGGTCAATATGTGCTAGAAGGTGAGGGCAAATCTTACGACAGCCAAGGCTTTTCGAATTATCTGGCAGGGCTTGTGCGTCAATATCCGATTATCTCCATTGAAGACGGTTTGGATGAGAGCGACTGGGACGGCTGGGCGTATTTGACCCGTCAGCTTGGCGATAAAGTGCAACTGGTGGGCGATGACCTATTTGTAACCAATCCAAAAATCCTGCGTGAAGGCATTGATAAAAACATCGCCAACGCCATTTTGATTAAATTTAACCAAATCGGCACATTGTCCGAGACGCTAGACGCCATTTATCTTGCCAAAGAAAACGGCTATGCGACCGTCATCAGTCATCGTTCGGGTGAGACCGAAGATAGTACCATTGCTGACCTAGCAGTAGGTACAGCGGCTGGTCAGATCAAGACAGGCTCGCTATGTCGCTCTGACCGTGTCGCCAAATACAACCAACTGCTACGCATTGAGCAGATGGTAACGGCAAGCTATCGTGGGCGTGCTGAATTCATTGGACTGCGTGGCTGACATGGCAACCCAAAAAACTGATGATGCTTTGTCATCAGACCATCAAACACACAACCAAAAAGTAGGCGTTAGCTTTTCGCCTGCTTTTTTGGGCTATCTGCTACTCATTGTTTTTGGGGCGGTGGTGTTGGCAGGTCTACAGTATCAATACTGGTATGGCGAGTTCGGTCATCATGCGTTTGATGAGTTAAATAATGAACTTGCCAAACAACAAAAAATCAATGCCACCCAGCAAGCGGTCAATGACACGTTACGAATGGATGTCCGTGATTTAAAATCAGGGCTGGGTGCCATTGAAGAGCATGCTCGCCTTGATTTGGGTTTGATTAAGTCAGGCGAGACATTTGTAGAGTTGTCCGTTGCCCCCATGGTGAGTGATAGAGAGATTCCCTATGGCGTGGATGGGGTGAGTGCGACCGAGCCTGTTGATGGACTTATTGATGATGACATGGGCGAGAATGCCTTTACGGGCGTTAGCGGTGATACGGGCGAGTGATGAAACAGACAAGTCCCAACCTACCGATTCACGCACTCATCGTCTCGGCAGGGCGTGGCAGTCGTTTTGGGGCGGATGTGCCAAAGCAGTATTTGACGGTGGCAGGGCGAACGGTGTTAGAGCATGGCGTGGCGTGTTTAAATGTCCCTGCCGTCACTGATTTGACACTCGTGGTTGCCAAAGATGATACGCTGGTATCGTCTTTGGATTTTGAGTTTGACCGCCCTGTTTATCTGACCGAAGGTGGGGCGGAGCGTTTTTTGTCGGTCAAGGCAGGCGTGGATGACATTGCTCGGCGAGCGGTTGGTGATGTGTGGGTGCTTATCCATGATGGTGCCAGACCATGCTTGCCTGCTGATGATTTGACCCGCCTGATTGGTGCGGTGCGTGAGCTTGAACGGCTTGAACAGACGGATGGTAAGTATAACCCAGTAGGAGCGATACTTGCCACGCCTGTGGTTGATACTTTAAAACTTGCTCATGATACCAACAGCTCTGCCTTGACAGGTTGCCAATATATCAATGGTCAGATACATCGCACCATAGATCGTCGTCAGCTTTGGCAAGCCCAGACTCCCCAAGTATTTAGATTGTACGCCTTACAAGCCATGCTTGATAAGGTCATTGCTGATGGGCTGATGATTACCGACGAAGCCAGTGGGTTTGAGCAGTTCGGTCAGTCGGTGGCTTTGGTGCAGGGGTCACGCATGAACATGAAGCTGACTTATTCTGATGATTTGGCGATGATTGAGCTGATGTTACAACATGGCATGGGTTAAGCCTAAGATGTGGGTACGATGTTGATTTGGCTTGTGTTTATTGGTGTGGCGTTGATGGTGCTCGCCACGCTGGATATCTTGCCCAGCCATGACATGACAGCCGTGAGCAGTCAGCTGTTTGGCATGGATACGACTCATGGGATGGGTTTTATGATGATGAGCATGCTCTTGTTGGGGTGTGCTTTTTTATGTTTTAAATTTAATCAATTTCATCCCAAATCCGCTTTTGCCCGAGTGGGGCAGGCTGCCATGCAGGTGCTACTGGTCGGCTTTGTGGTGCTATTATTCATGCTGCGCACCATCAGTACCGAACAGGCGTTTACAAATACTGCTCATGCCATCCCTGAGCTTGGCTATACCATCACCGCCAAAGTGACGGTGCATGAGATTAGTGACAGCGTGTATGACACAGGGAACTATTATCGCCAAAAAGCAGTGCTGTCTGATTTGACATTTGGTGGTGACCGCTTGTTGGATGGCTTTAATGATGTTGGTAAGAATAATAAAGATAGCAAAGATGAGGGCGAGCACACAAGGACAGAGACCCGTAACCCATTTGCTGTTACCGCAGACACACCCGAATCCCATCCGCCCTTGCCCAGTCAGATGACGGTGCTACTCCAAGTGGCAGATGTCAAGGATAATAAGGACGGCTCGAACCGCCATCAGCTTGCCAAACTACATCCTGCCACGACCGCTTACATGACGCTACGTATTACACCCATTACTGCCGACCCCAGTGCGTCAGGCTTTGACAGTCAGCGGTGGCTTCGTACACGCCACATCCATGCCAATGCCCGAGTATTGGCGGTGCGTGATGAGCCGACACCCTTGCCACAGGTCGGCTTGGTGGAGCATTTAGAGCGATTTCGCCATGCGTTACGCACGCATTTTTATAAAGATTGGCATGCTCTTAGTGATGATAAACAGCAAGCCCGAGCGGTCACGCTTGCCCTGCTGACGGGCGATAGGGCATTAATCAGTCGTGCGACCAAAGATTTATACCAGTTTGGCGGTATCAGTCATCTGCTTGCCATCTCGGGCATGCATGTGGTGCTGTTGGCGACGATGTTGAGCTTTGGGGTGTGTTATTTGACCGATAGGTTTTTGCCATATTATCAGCGACTGCCCCGCCATCGCTTGCGACTGTTTGTCATGGTGGGGGCGAGCATGATTTATGCGTTGTTTACAGGCTTTGATGTGCCTGCGGTGCGGACGGTGTACATGCTGTTGGCGGTGGCGGTGGCAGGCTATTTGGCATTGCCTTTGTCGTCGTTGGCGGTGCTGATGTGGGTGGGGCTGGGCATGATATGGCTTGACCCTGTCATGGTGTGGCAAGCGGGGTTTTGGCTGTCCTTTGTGGCGGTGGCACTGCTCATGAGTTATGGCGAGCGGGAGTTTGATGTGCCAGTCATGTCCATAAAAGACCGTCTGGTTGGTTTTTTAAAGTTACAAAGCTATCTCTTTGTTGCCATGCTTCCTGTGTCGCTGTTGTTTTTTGGCAAAGTCTCGCTGTGGGGGCTATTTGTCAATCTGTTTGCGGTGGGGCTGTTTGGGGCGGTCATCGTGCCGATAAATTTGGTGGCAGGGGTGATTTTTGTGGTGTTGCCGAGCCTTGCTGATGTGCTTTGGGGTGTCTCATCGCTGATATTAGCATGGCTTCATCAGCTCCTGACGTGGTTACAGAGCCTAAGTGATGTATGGCTGTATCAGACCACAAGCGTAATGGGTATGGCACTGTTTGCCCTTGGGGTGGCGGTGTGGGTCGTCCCTGTGATTGGGCGGAAGTTTGCATTGGTGCCACTCGTGGCGGTGGCGATGATGGTGTTATTTGCAGATAGACAAATGCCATTTAGCGTGATGGTGTTAGATGGTGATGATAAGGTCAGCCAAGTACTCATCCGTCAGCAAGGGGCGGATAATGGCGATGATGCGGTGTGGCTTGTGTTGTCGGATTTGCAAGATGATAAGGCGGTAGGACATGATAAAGTGGCGAGTGTTCTGCACGACAAACTGCGTCAGCACAGTGTTCGCCATCTGACAGGGGTTATCGTGCAGACCCCAAGCCATCGCATGAGTGATGTGGTGGCAACGCTGGCACAGGATGTGTTTATCCATCGCTATTGGCAGGCGGGGCAACCTACAAACACCGTGCAGGGCTTGCCCATGCAGACGTGTGGGGTAGGGCGATCATGGTCGGGGCAGGGGCTTAGCATATCGGCAATGACAGGCTGGCAGATGATAGATGATGAGCGGGTGTGGGGCTGTACCATCATTGTTGAGAGCGAGCTGATGCCTGCCATCATGGGTGGTATCCATCATGATTATGGCGATGATGGTCGTGATGACCAAAAAAGCGAGCGGGCAGGCTCACGGCTTGTCATTAACGGGGCAATCCATGAGTATGCGTGGCACATGTATGAGAGTATGTGCCATGATGAACAGGTGCATGCCGATGTG
Source organism: Moraxella bovis (assembly GCF_002014975.1). Taxonomy (GTDB): domain Bacteria; phylum Pseudomonadota; class Gammaproteobacteria; order Pseudomonadales; family Moraxellaceae; genus Moraxella; species Moraxella bovis. The sequence goes on along the minus strand of NZ_MUXV01000002.1, from coordinate 58,998 downwards.
TGGTTCGGACACAGTCGCCATGCTGTAAGTGGGACGGTGTTGGCACAAACTTTGCCATCACGGTTTGTTTTTACTGACAAAGATACAGCGGACAACCGTGAGCGAGCTGAGCTGATGATGATAGAGCTTGGTGGTCAGTAGACGCGCCCTTAACAAATTGATAAAATTTAAGGCGAGCATTTGGCAATATTTGTGTTAAAATAACCCTTGTAAAATTTAAAATCATCTAAAACCGACCGCACGGTTTTAACTTGGATTTTTAAAAGGGTGTGTTGAACTTTTGTATTTGCAATGAAAAATGAGAAAAATCGCCCGTTTTTCAAGGAAAAAACGTAGGCTGATAGTCATTCTATCAGGCAAGTTTTTGACGATGAAAAACAAGATTTAGCCATTTTTCATGCAAAAACGATTAGTTTTTCTAAAATATGTCTATATTGTAAATAGTGTTATAAAGGTTCAACACGCCCAAGTTAAGTCAGGAAAATACATCATGGCATGGCCACCAAATCCCAATAAAGACAACTTAAACGAACGCTCAAACCCAGCACCACAAACACCGCCCAACCAATACAGCGGTCAAGAGTGGCGACTGCTAGAAAAAACACTCATGGCAAGTCTTGATGAGCAAAGAAAAGCTCGCCGTTGGGGGATATTCTTTAAATTGCTCACGTTCGGCTATATCGTTTTTATCATCGCCGTCATGGGGCGTGGGTGTAGCACTGCCAGTAGCACGATGCCACTAGAAGCGAACTCGCCCCATTTGGCGGTGGTGGAAGTCAATGGCGTGATTGCCAGTGACAGCGATGCTAATGCTTATGACATCAGCTCAGCACTGACCGAAGCCTTTGAAAATCCCAATGCTAAAGCTGTCGCTCTTGCCATCAACTCTCCTGGGGGCTCGCCCGTGCAGTCGGACGAGATTTGGCAGACCGCCATGGAGCTACGTAAAGAAAACCCTGACAAAAAACTCTATGCCGTCATCGGCGACATCGGGGCGAGTGGGGCGTATTATATCGCCAGCTCTGCCGATGAGATTTGGGTGAATCCATCAAGTCTGGTCGGCTCTATCGGGGTCATCATGTCAAGCTACAACACCGAAGAGCTGATGAAAAAAATTGGTGTCCAAGACCGCACCATGACATCGGGGCAGTACAAAGACATCCTATCCATGTCTCGCCCCATGACCGAAGACGAGCGGATACACGTCCAACAACTGCTTGACACCACGCACCAAAACTTCATCGATGCAGTCAAAGAAGGGCGTGGCGATAAGCTCAAAAATGCCGAACAAAACAACGTGTTTAGCGGTCTGTTTTGGACGGGCAAAGAGTCGCTTAAACTGGGACTTGCCGACAAAGCAGGCGGTATTAGCAAGCTAGAAAAAGAGCTGGGCGTTGAGCATTCGGTAAATTACACCTATGTAGACCCTATGCGTAAGGTCTTTGACCGTCTTGGCGTGCAAATCGGCAAAGGTTTAGGTCAGGGCGTGCAAATGAGCATTGCAGAAAACAGCCAAAGCAAATTGCAATGATGATAAAGACAAAATAAAAAACCAAAAAGGGCATGATTGCCCTTTTTTATTGTCTTGATTTAGATTTAGTCTTGCCAATTGTACTCAAACGTCTACGACAAGGTGGTTAAAAAAATAAGTTGTTACACCCAAGAAACTTTAAAATTACTACAAATACAATGATGTGTGGACGTAGGGGCGTGCTGAATATCATCAAAGGGTGTGCTCAGCACACCCCTACAAACCCGTGGTAAATATCAAGTTGGTTGGGTGTAACGATACCTATTTTCATTAAATCAAGCCTTGTTATCAAATTTAACAAAATAAAATAACAAGCACAATTAAGCGGTGCAAAATGCCATAAAGTTTTGTACAATACGTCATCTTTGGGTATCTTTGGGTCGGACAAACCGTCATGATTTTAAAAGCATTTTTGATTATTTTTGGGTGTGTGTTTTTGGGTGAGATTTTTATCGCCCTAACAGGATTGTCCTTGCCCCCGAGCGTGATTGGGCTGATTATTCTATTTGGGGCGTTGCAGGCAGGCGTGATTAAGTTAGAGACGGTGCAGAGCCTTGCCAAGACCTTACTGGACTATTTGGTGTTAATGGTTGTGCCTGCCTGTATCTCCATCACGCAGTATCTGGACATCATTCGGGTGGATTTGGGGGTGCTTATCGGGGCGACTGCCATCAGTACATTGATGGTACTGATTGTGACGGGCAAATCCTACGAGTGGCTACGGCACGCCCAAAAAGCCAGACATCAAGGACGAACAAATCAAGGGGGTAGCTCATGAATACCGACCTGTCAGAGCTGTTAAACAGTCCCTTTTTTCTGCTATTTATGCTCATCGCTGTCTTTCATGGCTGTATGCACATCAAAGCCCGTTTTAAAAATCAGCTCATCAACTCCACACTCATCACAACCATCGTGGTTATCATCTTACTAAAAGTGCTAAATATAGAGTGGGCGAGCTTTGAGCAGGCGAGTCGTCAGCTGACCTTTTGGTTACAGCCTGCGGTTGTGGCACTTGCCATTCCGCTTTATGTTCAGTGGCAAAAAATCCGCTCGCAGTGGTTTCCTATTATCATCTCACAACTGCTAGGCTCGCTCACGGGTATTATCTCAGGGGTGTGGCTTGTGCGTCTGATGGGGGGCAGTGAGCAAAGTGCCATCGCCATCGCCCCCAAATCTGTCACCATGCCGATTGCCATCGAGGTCACCGATAAATTAGATGGGGTGATGGGCATTACCGCCAGTACCGTACTCATCGCAGGTGTGGTGGGACAGATGATGGGCATAGGCGTGCTGTTATTTGTCAAATCCACTCATCCTATGGCGTGGGGGTTATCCATGGGGACAGCGTCGCACGCCCTTGGTACGGTGCGTGTCATGCAGATGGGGTCAAGGTTTGTGGCGTATGCGACAGTGGGGCTGATTTTAAATGGTATTTTAACGGCATTTTTAGCCCCTGTGATTGTGCCGTGGTTGCTTTAATGATTGGGTCTTATGAAAAAAATTTTGTTATTGGATATTGAAAATGTGACTGTAAAAGCGGATGAGATTTTTGCTTTTTGCCAAAAATATGATAGGGTTTATGTGAGTTTTGCAAAAACCCCTGCTATTTTTGCATTGCAAGATATTGAGTTATTGAGTAAGTTGCTAAATTATAAGCTGTTTTTAATTACAATGACAGAGAATAAAAAGAGCAATGGTGCTGATTTTGGCTTGGCATTTTATGCAAGGGTGTTAAGTGGTCAATTTAAGCCTAATAAAACAAAATTCTATATTTTGTCTAGTGACAGAGATTTTGAACATATTGCTAGACTGCTTCAAAAAAAGTCATTTAAGGTTAAGCAAGTCACCAAAGAGCAATATATTATGCATAAAAATATTGACAATGGACTTATGCCAAAATTGACTGAATTTAAAAAGAATATCTATCTACATGACATTAAGCATTTATGTGATATTTGGACTAAGGAGAATAACAATCGCCCTGCTAAAATAAAAACATTAAAAAAAGACATTTATCAAAAATTAAAATTGACAGATGAGAGTGTAGACAGAATATTTGAGTTGCTACAAGAATATAAAATTGTCCATGTGAATCATACCAAGATAGGCTACAATCAAGGTCACATCAAAAATTGGTCGGCTCTTGATACTGTTGATTATCAGCCAGATAGAATGACGTTAAAATTACGCAAAAAAGAGTTGGCTCTGCCACCCAAAGTGGAATATATTTTGGGTGATATGTCCTTGAAAAGATTGAAAATCATCTGTGATTTATTGTTTTTGTTAAAGAAAAAGCCAGCAACCATAAATGAATTTTCAGAATGGCTAAAAGAAGAGTTGATGATTGAACATGTTTTTAGCGTGCAAAATATCATCAATACAATGCAACCTTATTGTGTTATCGAAAAAAGAAATCATCAGATTATTTTTGATAAACACAAGATAGATAATTAACCAAGACAGGTAGGATAAATATGGGAAATGGTGGGGGTGGCTGGGGTAAGTTGGGATAGGATTTCATAAATGTAAGGCAAAGACAAATTAAACTTTTGCACCAGCTCAAAATGATTATCGCCCTTAAACGCTTCCCAAATCGCCAAATCCCTCTCGTGGTATTGCCAAGCGTTGTGCTTGGTAACATAAAACATAGAACCACCCCCTTTTGCAAACACACCCACGCTGGTAAAACAATGTGCCAAACAAATCGCTCGCTATGCCTTGTACGAACGCCGTCCAGAAGGCTTTGAGTTGCCCCCTGCGGTGGTGGACGGTCGCAAAGTCGCCATTAAAAATCTTGAAAATATTAGGGACGGCAAGGTCAGTCTTGGTGTGCCTGACACCCTAAACAATGCCAAAGCCATTTTAAACGATGACGGCGAATTTCATATCCGAGTTCGCCCAAGTACCCAAAATGGCTCGGTGTTTAATAATGCCTTGTTGGACAATTTTTAAATGAATACTTTGCAAAAATTACCGTCATTTAGTCTTACCAAAGACATTGCCACAGGCATTGTAGGGCAGTTAAAACAAGGCGTAGGCAATGAGCTTGCGGTAAGTTTTTATCCAGAAAAGCCGACAAGCTACCGCCTAAACCACACCAATGGGGCTTTGCTTGTCAGTTATGGGCGGTGAGAATTGGGCGAGAATTAATATTAATAGAGTGAATGACAATTTCATCAGAATAGGAAATACGCTTTTGGTTAAAGGTGGCGTCATGAGACTAAAAGATAAATTAGCAGAGTTTGTCACATTGGGTCAAAAAAAAGATAAACAGGTTGATGAGACAGAATATTTAGATATTGCTAAATCAGTTTTTCCTAACGAGGATGATAAAATTTTAATGCAGTTAGCCATTTGTCAGGGCTGGGTTATTATGAAAGATGATGGCGTTGTTTATAGTGACTTCATTTCTTAAAAAAGACCGCCAATACTTTGACGGTCTAGGTGATTTGTGACAATATTAATTGGCAGGTAGTTTTTGCAGTGCCGAGATACGCTCATCCAATGTCGGGTGTGTGCGGAACAGATTGGCAATGCTAAATCCTTGGGATTGACCGCTAGAAATGGCAAAGGCTTTCATGCTCTCTGGCATTTGATCGGGGAGAGCTTCGGCAGGACGTAGGGCGTTTAGGGCGCTAATCATCTTGTCACGGCTGGCAAGTTTTGCCCCCATCTCGTCGGCACGGTATTCACGCAAGCGAGAGAACCACATGACGATGGCACTTGCCAAAAAGCCAAGCAAGATGTCCATAACCATACTGGTTACAAAGTAGCCGATACCAGGGGAGTCGCTTTCGTTTTTAAAGACCACTTGGTCCACAAATGAGCCGATGATACGGGCAAAGAACATGACAAAGGCGTTCACCACACCTTGAATCAAGGCAAGCGTTACCATGTCGCCATTGGCAATGTGTCCGATTTCGTGAGCCAATACCGCTTCGACTTCATCGGCGGTCATGGTGTGTAGCAGTCCTGATGAAACAGCGACTAGGGCAGAGTTTTTGTTCCAACCTGTGGCAAAGGCGTTGGGTTGGGCATTGTCAAAAATACCCACTTCGGGCATGCCAATACCGACAGCTTTGGCTTGTTTGGCGACGGTATCCACAAGCCACTGCTCGGTGGCGTTACTGGGACGTTCAATGATGACCGTACCTGTGGATTTTTTTGCCATCCATTTTGACAAAAATAAAGAAACCATTGAGACAATCATGCCATAGCACAGGCATAAGATGGCAAGCGAAGCATATTGAAGTCCGCCCGGTCCATGCACACCGCCCAATCCAAAGACTCTACTTAGGATAAAAAAGGCGATACCTGCCACGACCATGACGGCGACGTTGGTGAGTAAAAATAAACCAATGCGTAACACGGTAAATTTTCCTTAAAATAAAAGTTGCAAAATAAAAATGCCCCCATTGGCATTACTGCTATTATGGGGTATAACGTTAAAAATTTAAATGGTAGTTGTGTAACTGATTGATTATTTTTACAAAAATTAGATATTTTTTAAAATAAACCAGTTACAAGCACATTATTTATGGATATAAATACGTCCTGAACCACTACCAACACTGGGGTTTTGCGGAGTGGCGTAGTTATTATTTGGGGTGGTGTAAGTAATGCTGACATTTTGAACGCCTGACGAGCTGGGTACTTGCAAGGTGGTCGGGGCGGGCGTGGTAAAGTTTTGGTTCATTGCCAAGTGCGTGCCACCCCCGATAATACCCGTATCATGGCGATAGAGACTGGCATAACGGCTGTTTACCGAGCGGACGTAATTTTGAGTTTCCCGAAATGGGGGAATGCCACCATGTTTGCGGACATTGCCCAATCCTGCATTGTAGGCGGCGACGACATGGTCACGGTTGCGAAATTGGCGTTGTAGCCATGCAAGATATTTTACCCCACCTTCGATGTTTTGGATGGGGTCCCAAGCGTTACTTACGCCCATGTCTCGGGCAGTACTGGGCATGAGCTGCATAAGTCCCATTGCCCCCACAGGTGAGCGAGCGTTCGGGTTAAAGGCAGATTCGGTGTGAATGATGGCTTTGACAAGGGCAGGGTCTACGCCATGACGAGCAGCGGCGGCACGGATTAAGTGGTCGTAGGCGTTACGGTTGGCACTGCGACTGGGTGTGGCGGCGGTCGTTGGGTTGTAGGTGCTAGGGATGTTGCCATTGGAGTGTAATTTGGTGTCAGGGTAATAGGTAACACTGATTTGGGTGAATTTTTTGGCGCCACTGGCGTTTTGTTGAACATTGGTCAAAAATTTTTGTCCGTTATCGCCATCTTCGTAGACATAGATGGTGTTGGCTGTGGCATGTGTGACAACAGCAGAGAATAGGGCGACGAGCAGTAGGGGACTTAAAAGAATGTTGGTCATGGTCTTTTGGTTGTTAAGATGGTAAATACCTTAATTATAACACAAAAATTTATTTTTTAAAAAATAAAACCAAGATTTTTTATCTTGGTTTTATCTCTGTTTTTATGCCAACCTGTCTGTTTTATGGCTGATGATTAACCAAAGACTTTTAGGCGTTCTGCCACAGGGACAAACGTTTTCTCGCCAGCAGGGGCAACAATACCGCCAAAGACCATTTGGGCGACCAGTTGCCAGTTGCTAGGCACGTCCCATTCGCTTGCCACGAAGTCATTAATGAGTGGGTTGTAGTGCTGTAAGTTGGCACCGACATTAGCGGAAGCTAGGGTTGTCCAGATGGCGTACTGCACCATGGCATTGGCGTGACCTGCCCAGATGGGGAAGTTGTCGGCATAAGCAGGGAATTGTTCTTGCAAGCCTTTGACCACGTCGGTATCTTCAAAAAACAGCACCGTGCCTGCCCCTGCTTTAAAGGCGTTTAATTTGTCTTGGGTGGGGGCAAAATTCTCGGCAGGTACGATAGCACGCAAAATTTCGGTGGTGGCATCCCACAGTTTTTCGTGTTCAGCCCCGTGTAGCACCACAAGGCGAGTGGACTGTGAGTTAAAGGATGATGGTGTATGTAGTAGGGCGTGTTCGACGATTTGGTCGATTTGTATGCTGGTTAGGGGGCTATTCTTGTCTAGGGCATAGATAGAACGACGAAGTTCGGCGGTGGCTTGTAGGGTTTGAACAGACATGGGCATTCCTTATGTTAAGAATGAATAGAATGGGATTTATTATAAATTAAAATAATAAGAAAACAATAGCCATTTTGTTAAAGGTTTGTTTCTTATTAAGAAAAGGTTTATAATGGTAAAATGGTTTTGTTAAGCACACACAATAAACTTTAAAATTACTACAAACACAATGATGTTTGGATGTAGGGGCGTGCTGAGCACGCCTTGCATGGTAATGCCATCAAAGGGTGTACTCAACATACCCCCCACAAAACCTATGGCAAAATATCAAGCAATCAATAACAAAGAACCCTAACATGGACACACTTACCAGTATCAAAGTTTTTCATCAAGTGGTTTTGACAGGCAGTTTTACCAAATCTGCCGACAGCTTAGATATGTCGGTGGCGATGACCAGTAAGCACGTCGCTCATTTAGAACGCACGCTTGGCACCAAGCTGTTACACAGAAACAGTCGCAACATTCATCTGACCGATGCAGGCGAGCAGTATTACCGTGAGTCGCTGTATGCCTTGGAACTGTTAGACAGTGCCAAAGAGACCGCCCAAGGGGCAACCGATGGCGTGCGTGGCATGTTAAAAATCACCATGCCCAGATGGTTTGCCAATCCCAAGATGGCAGGCTATTTGAGTGAATTTCAGGCACGTTATCCTGACGTGACTTTAAATGTCTCGCTGTCTAATCAGTTCGTGGATTTGGTGGCGGATGGTTTTGATTTGGCACTGCGAATCACTCATGACCCCAAGCTGTCTTTGATAGCTCGCCCTTTGACACGCATGGATTTTTATCTGGTGGCAAGCCCTGATTATCTGTCACGCCATGGCACGCCGACCACGCCCGATGAACTAAACGACCCTGCTTGTCATCGGGTGATATTGCCAACGTATGTCAAAATGGACAGCGTGTCCATTTATCATCACGCCACGCAAGCGGAATTTGTACTAAACCTCAAGCCGTCCATGTACAGTAATGACACACCCATGATTAGTGAGCTGGTACGGGCAGGGGCAGGTATTGGCTATGCCCCAAGCTGGCTTGTTGAGCATGATTTGGCAGATGGGCGACTGGTGCGACTGCTTGCTGATTATGAGCTGTTGTCGGTCACGCTCTATGCGGTGTATGTGGATAGGGCGTTTTTGAGTGCCAGAGTACGGGCGTTTATTGATTTTATGGTGGAAAAATTGGATGGTTAGAATTTAGCCATCTTTCATGCAAAAATAGATTAAAATTTTTAAAATTTACTTCAATCTCAACTTAAAATATTAACTTATTGATTTTTCAATGATTATTTTCGGGTTGTAGGGGCGAATTGCAATTTGCCCTTGATAAATCAATCACTCATACAAGGTTGAGAATGGGGTAAAATTTTGTTTTCTTTTTATAAAAATGTTATCAATGCTTGGTAGGCTCTAATCATATCCTGTCAGCCATCTGTAACATTTGGGCGGTTTTCCATGGTTTTTTCACTTGCCAAATGCCTGATTTTAACGTTATGATATGACACTTTTCACATTTTAACAATGATTATCATGCTAAATCATAAAAAAATCCCCAACCGCTCACCAAAATCAGAACAGGGGCTGATGCTTGTTGGGTTTTTGCTGTTGGTTATCATCATCGCAGGACTTGTGTTTTTGGCGATGTATGCCTATAAATTAAACAGCGAGATTGTCAGTAAATTTGAAAATCGCCGTTGGGACATTCCTGCCACGGTCTATTCTCGCCCCCTAGATTTGGAGCGGGGCGTGGTGGTCTCTGATGCCAATTTTAAGGCGTGGCTTGACATGTTAGGATATAGCCAAGGCGATGTCAATCAGACGGGGCGTTATGAGAAATCGGGCAATACCTACACGGTGCATACACGGGGGTTTGATTATGGCGATGGCGAGATAGACCCAGCACAGGTGCTAAAAATCACCTTTAACGCTGGCAAGGTTGCCAAAATCCAAAGCACCAATCCTAATACAGATGGGGTGGTGCGTTTAGAGCCGATTAACATTGGCGGTATCTATCCTGAGAATAACGAAGACCGCATTTTGCTGACCAAAGATACCATGCCGAGGCAGTTGGTGGATGCACTCATTGCGACCGAAGACCGTGGTTTTTATGAGCATTATGGCATTTCACTGCGTGGCACGAGCCGAGCGTTGCTCTCCAACATCACAGGGGGCGAACGTCAAGGCGGTTCAACCATTACCCAACAGCTCATCAAAAACTTCTACCTAAACTCCGAACGCACCCTAAAACGCAAGGCAAATGAAGCCTTGATGGCTCTGCTGTTAGAGCGTCATTATAGCAAAGATGCGATTTTGCTGGCGTATTTAAATGAGATTAATCTGGGGCAAAATGGCAATCGTTCGGTCAATGGCTTTGGCATTGCATCGCATTTTTATTTTGACAAGCCTATATCAGAGCTAAGTCTTGACCAGTATGCCTTGCTGGTTGGGGTTGCCAAAGGGTCAAGCTATTATAATCCCAGAAAGCACCCCGAGCGGGCGACCGAACGCCGTAATACCGTGCTACATAACATGCTAATCATGGGTAAAATCAGCCAAGATGAGTATAACGAAGCAACCGAGCGACCACTGGGCGTGGTTAAAACCCCTGCCATCGCCAAGCCCAAATTCCCTGATTTTTTTGATGCGGTCAGCCGTGAGCTAAGACAGTATTATAAAGACAGCGATTTGCGTGGGGCAGGGCTAAAAATCATCTCCACGCTAGACCCGATTGCCCAAATGTCGGCAGATAAAGCCATTAGTGAACATTTAAATAAAAAAGGCAATAAAAACAAGAAGCTACAAGGGGCATTGGTCAGTGCTGACCCTGCCACGGGTGAGCTCGTTGCCATCGTGGGCAGTGCCAGTGACTTTACGGGGTTTAACCGTGCCATTGATTCAAAACGACAGGTCGGCTCGCTGTTAAAGCCTGTCATCTACATGACCGCCATCCAGTCGGGTAAATACCACTGGGCAACCCCTGTCAAAGATGAACCCATCGCCTATCCTGCTGGTGGCAAATCATGGACACCCAAAAACTATGCTGGTAGAAGCTATGGCGATGTCCCTATGCTCACCGCCCTTGCCAATTCTTATAACCAGTCAGCGGTCAATATTGGCATGGATTTTGGGGTAGATGTGTTTGCCAAACAGCTACGTCAGTTGGGAGTGGCGAGTGAAGTCCCTCACTACCCATCGGTCATGCTCGGGGCGGTTGATTTGTCGCCCATGGACATGCTCGGTGTATATCAGGTCTTTGCCAGTGGTGGCTATCACACCCCCATTCATAGCATTCGTCAGGTCATCAGCGAGACAGGCAAAGTGATTCAGCGAACAGATGACAATATCAAATTGACGGCACGCATACCGCCTGAGGTCATGACGGTGACAAACTTCGGTCTGCAACAAGTGGTCAAAGATGGCACCGCCAAAGGCATGGGCAACATTGGCAGTACTTATAAACTCGCTGGTAAAACAGGCACGACCAATGACGCTCGTGATGCGTGGTTTGCAGGGTTTAGTGGCAACTACGTCTCGGTGGTGTGGGTTGGACGTGATGATAATAAGCCCATTGGACTGACAGGGGGGTCGGGAGCGTTGCCGATTTGGACGGATTATATGAGACGGCTTAACTTAGCCCCTGTGCGTCTTGATGAGAGTGATAAAGTGGCGTGGCTGTGGCTCGATGGCGAGACAGGACTGCTCTCCGATGAAGCCTGCGAGCATGCCATGTATGTGCCAGTATTGGCAGAACATGCCCCCAAACAAAGCACGTCTTGTCTGAGTGAAGAGTATTATCATAATGAACCAAGCGGGACAGCTGATGAAGTCATTGACGATGGCGAGGTGGTCTATGGCGAGGTGGCTCATGATGTCGTGGAAGAAGAGGTGGTCTATGGCGAGGTAGAAGAGAGTTTTTGACATCAGCACGCCTAAAAACCATTTGCAAAATCAAATCAATACTACCATCATTGATTTATGGCAAAATAGTGACAAAACTGTAAAATAGGATTGTCGTGGTTTTTGTTCATGCCACACATCAATCATGCCGCATCTATCATGAAACGCGAAAACTACCTACACCATCTTGCATGAGTGGATGGCTCATATCGATGAGCTTGCTTGTCATGCCGACAACCTTGACAAACTGTATGGACAAGCGTTTAACCGCTTGCAAGATGATGTACTTAATGAAGAACAAGCATCGTCTTTGATGAATGATATTAGCTATGTCAAACGCATTGAAAAGTGTGCTAGAACTTCTGATGGGGGCAGGCGAGATGTTTTGTTGTCAGGCACGTTAATGCTGTTAAGAAGCAAACAATCATAACATTTTGATACATTTTTCCAAAACTTATGAAATGTGTTAAAATTGTCATATAACTGTCATATTTGACTTTTATAATGCAACAATTTTTGGATAAACTCATGTTAGGGCGTGCCTGTCCTTTATAACACAATTTAAAATTTAAAAATATTGTAGAAATAAACTACTTGTTTTTGCATGAAAATGGCTATCGAACCACTTAACTGTGTATAACTGTGTAAATTTTTAAGATTTTAACTTAATTTTTAAAATCAAGTGGTCGGATTTTTTTATAATAAAAGCTTGTTTGATAGAACGACCATCAAACTTCACTTTTTTCCTTGAAAAACGGGCGATTCTTCTCATTTTTCATGGCAAATACAAAAGGCAGGCACGCCCTATCCATGACGATTTGGATTAAATAGTAGTGGCGTTGCCCATTTAAGGAGTTAAATGGGTGGGGCTTTTTTATTGTGATATTCTTTTAATTTAACCAACCCTTGGCGGATTTTATGGTAACTTCAACAAAGCAGAATACTCCTTTTGCTGCTAATGTTTTTTTTGCGTTGCTTCTTGCGGGCATGAGCATTTATTTTGTGATGTGGGGACTTGATTATACCAATCATCAGCAAGTCGTGCTGTTCTTGGTGGCATCATTTTTTGGGATTTTTATGGCGTTTAACATCGGTGGTAACGATGTTGCTAACTCCTTTGGTACGTCAGTCGGAGCAGGGACGCTTACCGTTACCCAAGCCTTGGCGGTTGCGGCAATTTTTGAGGTGTCGGGGGCGGTGCTTGCTGGAGCTGCCGTTACCGATACAATCCGTAGTGGCATTGTGGATATCTCGGATTTGGGGGTGTCGCCTAACCAGTTTATTTATCTCATGCTCTCGGCACTCATCGCAGCAGCATTTTGGCTACTGTTTGCCACCAAAAGAGGCTTGCCTGTCTCAACCACGCACGCCATCATTGGTGGTATCGTGGGGTCAAGCATTGTACTTGGTGTGAATTTGGGTGGGTCTGAGCTTGCCTTATCTACTGTCAAATGGTCAAAGATTGGTGAGATTGCCCTATCGTGGGTGCTGTCGCCTGTACTTGGTGGGGCGTTGTCTTATGTGATTTATGGGCTTATCAAAAAGAACATTTTGGCATATAATGACAAAATGGAGCTTGAGGTCAAAGCCCTAAAATCAGAGAAAAAAGCCCTAAAAGCCCGCCAAAAAGAGCATTTTGAAAAATTAAGCGATTCTGAGAAATTGCCTTATACAACCGCCCTGTTGCGAGACCAAGAAGTCTATAAAGAGACGGACAGTCTCGATGAGCTTGAAACGGGCTATTACAAAGAATTATACGCCCTAGAAAACAAAAGAGACAATCTTGATACCCTAAAAGCCCTAAAAACATGGGTACCACTTATCGCTGCTTTGGGTGCGGTCGTGATGACAGCGATGGTGGTGTTTAAGGGTTTAAAAAACACAGGGCTAAACCTATCCACCTTGCATTCTGCCCTTGTCATGGGCATGATTGGGGCGATGGTGTGGCTCACCGCCTTTATCTATACCAAGACCATTCGTGGCAAGCACAAAGAGGATTTGGGTAAGGCGACCTTTATCATGTTTAGCTGGATGCAGGTGTTTACCGCTTGTGCGTTTGCGTTTAGCCATGGCTCGAACGACATCGCCAACGCTGTCGGGCCTTTTGTGGCGATTATGGACGTTATCCGTGAAAACGCCATTGCTACCAAAGCGACCGTGCCTGCCCCTGTACTTGTTACCTTTGGTGTGTCGCTTATCGTGGGGCTTTGGTTTATTGGTAAAGAAGTTATTCAGACCGTCGGTACGAATTTGACCGAAATGCACCCAGCATCGGGCTTTTCTGCCGAGCTTGCGGCGGCGGCGGTCGTCATGGGAGCGTCAAGCCTTGGCATTCCTGTGTCTAGTACGCATATCCTTGTTGGGGCGGTGCTGGGTATTGGACTTGTGAACAAAAGCACCAACTGGAAACTCATGAAACCCATCGGGCTTGCGTGGGTCATCACACTTCCTGCAGCAGGGACGATTAGTGCCATGGCGTTTTTGGCATTGTCGGCGATATTTGGTTGATGATTAGAATTCTTGAGAAATTCAAAATTTTGGCTTGCAAACCTTGATTTTATTGGATTTGGAATTTTGACAAGCTCAATAAAATTGTAATTTCGCAAGAGGTCTATTAAAAACATAAAGAAGGGCGTGTTTATCGCTCTTTTTTGTGGGTATATTGTCTTAGATGATTGTAAATACGGTCTAAAACTTCAAAATTATTAGGGCGTGCTTACCTTTGGTATTTGCAATGAAAATCACGAAAAATCGTACGTTTTTCAAGGAAAAAGTGAAGTTTGATGGTCATTCTATCAGACTATCAGACTATCAGACTATCAGACAAGTTTTTGATTTCGAGCCATAATCCCACCGCTTAATTTTAAAAAATTAAGTTAAAATCTTAAAATTTGCTTGATTAAGTGGTCGGACAGCCATTTTTCATGCAAAAATTGATTTAAAACGTTAAATTTCCATCTTATTTTATAAAAATGTTATCAATGATAGGCATGCCCCAGATAAAATACGCCAATAACAACGGTGTTTATTTTGACAAAATCATCGCTTATTCAGATTCAAAAAAGATTTACCGCTTTTGAGTTTTGCTGATAAGGCGGTGTGTGTTTGCCCTGATGAGGTATTAACCGCTCATGCAACAGAGCAGGGGTGGGAGGTGGTGGATTGTCGGATTTGATGAGAGATTTACCAACAAAAAAGGCGTACCCAACGATACGCCTTTTTATTTATGCCGATTATTTCATAAATGGCAACATCAAGAAGCCTTGTAGCACCACTAGGTTCATCAAGTCCACAAAGAACGCCCCTACCATCGGGATAATCAAAAATGCTTTGTGGGACACACCATAACGGTCGGTAATGGCTTGCATGTTTGCCACGGCGGTGGGGGTTGCACCCATACCAAAACCACAATGACCTGCCGCCAGTACTGCCGAATCGTAGTTTTTGCCCATGACTCTAAACGTCACAAAATAGGCAAACAAAATCATCACAATGGTCTGTACAACTAGGATGATAACCAAAGGACCTGCTAAGTCGGCAAGTTCCCACAGCTTTAATGACATGAGTGCCATTGCCAAAAATAGGCTCAAAGACGCATTACCAAACACATCAATGGCACGGTCAAACATATCAAAATTAAAAAGACTGGTCAAAACGTTACGCAAAATCACGCCTGTAGCCAATGCCCATACAAAGGTTGGAACTTTAAGCTGAGCTAACCACTCGATGTCTTTGGCGACACCGCTCATATAGTCGGCAGCCACCAAACACACAGCAAACAAAGCCAAAGTCTCCACCGCAGACACAGCAGTAATCAGGCGGACACTGTCAGACTTTTCAAACACGGTGTTGTTGGCATCATTACTACCGTCTGTTTTTTCAAGATTGGCGTTGTTTGGTGCGGTATTAACAGTTTGTATGCCCATATTTTTGATAAGACGTTTTGCCACAGGGCCGCCGATAAGACCGCCTGCCACCAAGCCATAAGTCGCTGCCGCAATACCCATGGTAATCGCCCCTGTTACGCCATAGTCGTTTTCAAGGGTTGCCCCCCACGCACCCGCCGTGCCATGACCACCAATCAAACTGATAGAACCTGCCACCAGACCCATGATAGGGTCAAGTCCGAGCATGGATGCCAGTGCCACACCCACCCCATTTTGTATAAGTAGGAAAAAGCCAACCAGTACTGTCAAGATAATCAGTGGTAACCCACCTGCTTTTAGACGGCGAAAATCTGCCGACAAGCCGATGGATGAGAAAAACATGAGCATACAGGCGGTTTGGAGTTCCTTTTGGATGTTAAAAACGTAGCCATATTGGAAATTTAAAAAATAAATGATGGCAGCTGCAAGTAAGCCACCTGCCACAGGCTCAGGGATGTTAAAATCTTCTAAAAATTTAATCTTTTTAACCAAAAATTGCCCCACCAGTAGGACAATGGTCGCCAAAATCAGCGTATAGTAGCCGTTTAGCGTGATTTCGGTGAGTTCCATGTAAACTCCTTATTTAAAATAATATGCCCTAAAAGAGCTTAATTGATTGTTAATTTTTTAAAGATATAATTTTCAATGATTTACAAAAATCAGTTGAAAATAGTGTATTATAAACAAAAAGTTACAATAAAGCAAATCATGTGTTTTAGTTGTGCTTGTTTTTTCGCATTTGTAGAGAAAATTTGTTATAATACGCTTTTTATTTTTTAAGGTAATCATCATGGAAATCGCCCCATACCAAGAACAAATCAAAGACCTACACGCTCGTGGCAAAGAGCTTTGGGGGTATCTTTGACGTCGAAAGCAAAAAAGAACGCCTAGAAGAAGTTAATCTAGAACTAGAAAACCCCGACATCTGGAACGACCCTGAGCTTGCCACCAAAATCAGCAAAGAAAAATCCGTCCTAGATGGTATCGTGGGCGTGGTGGACGGCTTGACCGTCAAGCTAGATGACGCTGCCGCCATGTTAGAGCTTGCCGTAGAAGCAGACGATGAGAGCCTACTGGCAGACGTGCAAGCCGAGCTTGATGATGCCCTAAAAAGCGTGGAAGACCTAGAATTTAAACGTATGTTTAGCGGCGAGATGGACGCTAACAACTGCTACCTAGACATACAGGCAGGCTCTGGCGGGACAGAAGCCCAAGACTGGTCGGAGATGCTCTTGCGTATGTATCTGCGTTGGTGCGAGTCGCATGGCTTTAAGGCGGAAGTTTTAGAAGTCTCCGAAGGCGGTGTGGCAGGCATTAAGTCGGCAACCATTGCGGTCAAGGGTGATTATGCTTTTGGTTGGCTTCGCACCGAGATTGGCGTTCATCGTTTGGTGCGTAAATCTCCCTTTGACAGCAACAACGGTCGTCATACGTCATTTTCGGCAGTGTTCGTCTCCCCCGAGATTGACGACAACGTGCAGATTGACATCAATCCTGCCGACCTACGTATCGATACCTATCGTTCAAGTGGGGCAGGCGGTCAGCACGTCAATACCACCGACTCTGCCGTGCGTATCACGCACGGGCCCACAGGCGTGGTCGTGGCGTGTCAAAACGAGCGTTCACAGCACGCCAACAAAGATACCGCCATGAAAATGCTTCGTGCCAAACTCTACGAGCTTGAAATGCAAAAACGCATGGAAAAACAGCAAGCCTTAGAAGACAGCAAATCTGACATCGGTTGGGGGTCGCAAATCCGCTCCTATGTGCTTGATGATTCACGCATTAAGGATTTACGTACGGGCGTTGAGACGTCCAACACACAAGCGGTGTTAAATGGTGATTTGGATAAGTTTATTGTGGCAAGTTTAAAGGCGGGATTGTGATTTTTAAAATCAATTATGATAAATGGTAATGATTGATTTTGCCTATCAAAAAATCCTGCTAAATATTGTAACAAACTATTTATTTTATCCCTAACAGGTGTTAAAATCTTAGCACCTGTTTAAAAGGGTATTTTTAATTTCCATGACTTCAATAAGGAATGATTATGTCAATTGACCGTGTTCGCCACGCTACTTTGCGTGAAAAGGTAATGAGTGCTGATGAAGCTGCCCAATTTATCCAAAATGGCATGATGCTTGCTGTTACAGGCTTTACAGGGGCAGGTTATCCTAAAGCAATGCCAACCGCCATCGCCAACAAAGCCAAAGACGCTCACGCCAAAGGCGAAAAATTTAGCGTAGGTATGGTAACAGGTGCGTCCACCGCCCCTGAGTGTGATGGCGTGCTTGCCGAAGCCAAAGCCTTGCATTTTCGCTCACCATTTCAGTCTGACCCAACCCTGCGTAACGGCATTAACGCAGGCGAGATTGCTTATCAAGACATGCACCTATCGCACGTTGAACAGCAAATGCGTCAAGGCTTTTATGGTAAATTTGATGTGGCTATCGTTGAGGCGACCGCCATTACCGAAAATGGCGAGCTGATTTTTGCGATGGGTATCGGTCATGGCGTAGAAGCGGTTAAAAATGCCAACAAAGTCATCGTTGAGATTAACGCTGCCCTAAGTGCAGGCTTAGAAGGTATGCATGACATCTATGGCGATGTAGGCTTGCCACCGCACCGCAAGCCGATTCCTGTGGTAGGGGCGTTTGACCGTATCGGCACCACAGGGCTAGCGATTGACCCCAACAAAATCGTAGCGATTGTATTTACCAACGCAGGTGACCGTAACTCTAAGTTTGCAGAACCCGATGACATCTCTAAGCGTATCGCCGCCCAAGTCATTGATTTTCTTGACCATGAAGTTAAAGCAGGTCGCTTGCCTAAGAGCCTATTGCCACTTCAATCAGGCGTGGGTAACGTAGCGAACGCAGTCATGGCAGGACTATTAGACGCTCCATTTGACGATTTGACAGGTTATACCGAGGTATTGCAAGACGGTATGCTTGATTTGATTCTTGCCAAAAAGATGAAAACAGCGTCCGCCACCGCCTTGTCATTTAGCCCAGATGCTCTGGCTCGCTTTAACGAAAACATTGAGTTTTTAAAAGACAAAATTATCCTTCGTCCTATGGAAATCAGCAACAACCCAGAAGTCATTCGCCGTTTGGGTGTGATTGGCATGAACTCCATGATTGAAGCGGATATTTATGGCAACGTAAACTCAACGCACGTCATGGGTACTCGCATGATGAACGGTATTGGCGGTTCTGGTGACTTTACCCGTAACGGCTTTTTTAGCATTTATGTCAGCCCGTCTACCGCAAAAGGCGGGGCAATCTCGGCAATCGTGCCAATGGTAAGCCACCACGACCACACCGAGCATGACGTGATGTTTATTGTAACTGAGCAAGGCATGGCGGATTTGCGTGGTAAGTCGCCAAAAGAGCGTGCCAAACTTATCATTGACAACTGCTCGCACCCTGATTACCGTGATATGCTCCGTGATTATTATGACCGTGCATTCGTGGCAAGCCAAAAATCAGGTGGTGTACACACCCCGCACCTATTGCTAGAAGCCCTATCATGGCACCAACGTTTTGTTGAAACGGGCGATATGCGTATCAAGTAATCATCGCTTTGACAAAACAAACACCCAAGTTGTCGCTTGGGTGTTTTTTTGGGCGGATTTATAACGGCAAATTGCATTTGCCCTTGATGTGGTTTTTTGTAAGGTGCGTACCACGCACCTTTTAGGTGAAATGATAAATTGGTGTGTATTACGCCAGTTGGTGTATTTTGATGATGATATTTTTTATTGAACAACATCATATTTTAAAGGTTAAATTTAACCGAGCATACCCCCAATCATTTCACGATACTCATCATAAATGGGCAGATTATCATCAATGGCCAAGGTTCTGCGTAAGGCGGTTGTCTGCTCGCCTGTTTTGGGGTTAAAGCCGTCTTTTTGAACGTCTTGCCAATATATCCCCACACCACGCTTTTGCCAATTTGGTATGTCATTAAAGTTAATGCCGTTTTGAAATAGTAGTTCATGCTTTTCGCCTACTGATTTGTATAATAAAAAATCGGCACTTGCTTTTGGTGATTGTCCTTGTTTTCTAAGTAGCCAATAACAATGCGTGTTTAAGCCGTTTCTCTGAGCGTCTTTTTGTCGCCAGCTAAAATAATCCTGCACGAGCTTTTGAGTTGGCAATTCACAAATGCGAGCGTCAAAACTTGCTGGGGCGTTCATGATAAGACTAAATACCCCACTTGCTTCGCCTGCCAATAGTGAGATGATTTTGCGAGTTTTGCGGTTAAAACTGTCGTCATCGATGTGCAACAGCAGAGAAATCTCATCGCTTTGGGTGTAGCCATAGACTACACGAAAGCCAGTATTCATCAGGTGTTCGGTGGTTTTGGTCATGGCGTGATGAAAGGTGTCATCAAAAGGACGGTTGAGCTGCCAAACATCGTCTGCCTTTTTGGTAAAGCCCCGTCCGTCTAGTCGCACGACCATATGAACATCTGGCAAGACAAAGCTGTCATGTAAGGTTTCGTATTGACGTAATCTTGTGTCTAATTCGTTAAATCGCATACATACTCCTGTACTTCAAAGTCGCCACCAGTATTTTTTACCACAAAAATCTTATCAAAACCTTCATCAAAATCAGGTCGGCTAAGCACTTTGGCAACTGATTTTAGTCCTACTTCAGGGATTTTGGCTTTGCCGTGTCGTCTGTTATTATTGGCAAGTGCTACATCAAACGGCACATCAAAATAATAGGCGATGACTTTAAAATGATGAGTCTTTGCCAAACGGATATAATCCGCTCGGACATCTCTGGTCGGATTGGTTTTGTCTATCACGGTGGGGGTTTTGCTGTCTAGGCACGCCCCAAACAGCCGTTTTTCACGGTGAGCAGTTTTTAGCATATCGCCATTTAGCCGAATATGCGTATCAATAAACCGCTCTTTATAAAACGTGGATTTGCCCGCCCCTTGCAAGCCGATAAAAATGATAAGCTCCATTAGGCTTCTTTGTCGCCCGCCTTATTAGGGTTGTCTTTTTCGGTGATGATGGGATTATTTGGGTCGCCAAAGCTCAATATATCACCAAAGTTGGGCTGTACTTTTAAGATAAGCTGTTCTTTTTTGACCACGCCGTGATTGACCTGAGCTTTTTTTAGGTAATTTTTGATGTTCTCGGGGAGCCAACGTCCGATTTCTAAGTAGATGACGTTACCTTTATACTCGATAAAGGGCTTGCCTTTGAGTTTGGGCGACAGCGACAACAAAAAGGGCAGGGGGTCTTTTCTAAGTAGGGTGCGATAGGCAGGCACGGCAAACTTGATGGCAGGGGTCTTCCACCATGATTTGCTGTGCAGGGTGATGATGTCGGTGTTAGAGATTTGTTCAAAGGCGAACCGCTGAACATGACGGTCAAGACGAGCTTCGGTGAGTTTAAAATTACAAGCCACCGACAGGTGCATGTCTAGCACATCTGCTGTGCAGTAGAGCCTTAAAAAGCCATCAAAAAGTTCAAGGCGTAAATCTAGCACCATGCCGACATTTTGCACCACAAATTGATTTAAGGCGTCATTGATCTGCTCCTGACTGCCTGTTACATAAATCTCATCAACCAAATCGCTTGCGGTGTTAGTGTAGCTGTGTTTGATGTTGGTTAGGATATTTTGAATGCTGGTGGCGATGTTGTCAAATAAATTTTCGTTTTCAAAGGCGAACCCTGTTTGCTCAAATCCTGCTTGTTCGCCAGAAAAATCCGCCTGCGTGCGACTGTCGTAAGTGTTATTCATAAATGCTAAAAATAAAAGGGAAATAAAAAGTTGTACTATTGTAGCAAAAATTCGGTAAAAATGGGTAGATTTATGTGCAAATCGGGTAAATAACAATCCATCTGGTGCTGTAGGTTAATTTTTGATTAAATGTAATTTTTTATATGTCATTTTAAAAGGTCTGTTCATTGAAAATACCTTTTATCATCACGCCTTTTTCATAAGACCCATTACCACGCCTAACGCCAGCAGTTGCACGCCAAAGATGGTCAGTACAGCATAGAGCCACCCACCATGAGCGTAGGCGATGGCACAGATCCACGCCCCGACACTACCCCCACCATAGTAGCCCATGTAGTATAGTCCTGATGCCAGCGAACGTCCTTCTTTGACATGGCTTGTGATGTAGCTGATGGTCGCCGACTGCGTAATGAACACCCCTGATGACATGATGGTCAAGCCGATGATGATGAGTGGTAGGGGGGTGGATAACGTGATAAATAGCCCTGTGATGGAGCAGATAACGGCAAAGATGATAGTGTCCGTCATGCCAAAGCGAGCGATGATTTTGGCAGACAAAGGGGTGATGACCATGCCGATGAGATACAGAGCAAAGATGTTCGCCAGATGAGACGGCAAGAGTCGATAAGGGGCATCGGTTAGGTGTAAGTTGATAAAGGTAAAACAGCCCACCAGGCTAAACAGTACACAGCCACCGAGTAGGCAGGCACTCACGAAATGGCGGTTTTTGGTGTGGGATAGGAGCAGGCGTAGGGCGTCTTGGAAGTTTTGGCTTTTTTTAAAATGTTGTGATTTGGGCAGGCTTTTTAGTACCCACACCGCCCCCACCAAGGTCAGTACTGCCATGACCCCATAGCCCCACCGCCAGCCTATCCATTCGTGCAAATGTCCTGCAAAGAACCGTCCGCTAAATCCACCCAATACCGTGCCTGCTACATACAGGCTCATCATGCCAGCGATGTTATCACTGTACTCTTCGCCAATGTAGGCAATGAGTACCACCGTGATACCAGGGACGGCAAGCCCCTGCAAAAACCGCCAAAAAGTCAGCCCGTCCACCGACCTTGCCATGCCGACCATGAAAGTAGGAATGGCGAGCATGAGTAGCGAGCCGATGATGAACCGCCGTCGCCCAAAGGCGTCCGAGAGCATGCCCATAAAGGGCGACATCAGGGCAATTGCCATGACTGTTGCCCCGACCGCTAGCCCCACTTGCACTTCGCTTGCCTGCAAGTCCTGCATGAGTACCGGCAAAATCGCCTGCACTGAATAGACCTGTAAAAAGGCAAAAAAGCCAATCATGGCAATGGTGAATTTCTGGGTAAAAGTGGGATTGTGGGCGGTCATGACATTATCAAAGATAGTAGGTAACATAGGGCGTGTCTACCATTGATAACATTTTTATAAAATAAGGTGAAAGCTTAACGTTTTAAATCAATTTTTGCATGGAAAATGGCTATCCGACCACTTAATCGTATAAATTTTTAAGATTTTAACTTAATTTTTTAAAATTAAGTGGTTGGATTGTTTTTTATCATCAAAATTCTTGTTGATATTTCAATAGACTTCTTTTCAAACCCCGATTTTTATAGATTTTTAAAAACTTTAAACCCAGTGTTTATAAGGGTTTATTCTTAGTTTGGAAAGAGATTTAATATTAACTGCGGACTTTTTCTTGAAAAACGTGCGATTTTTC
>NZ_MUXV01000002.1:0-36055 GCF_002014975.1 Moraxella bovis | reverse complement strand
GGCAGGCACGCCCTAATATTGTATCACAATTTAATGGGAGTAAGACAGATGTGAGACATTTATTAGAAAACCGCTTAAACTAATATTTTAATCATTTTGTCTTATTTATTTTTTAAAAAACATAACCAAAAGTAAATAAAGTTATTACCAATCCCCAAAAATTTGGTATAATATTGTACTGACAACTTTGTCATAATACGATAATCATTTACGCAGGAGTGCGACATGAATACCACCAATTTATCCACGTTCATCACCGTCATGCAAACTGGCAGTATCTCAGGTGCTGCCGAGAAACTGTTTATTACCCAGCCTGCCGTTTCCAAGCGGATTAAGAGCTTAGAAGATGAGTTTGGCACGGCACTGTTTGACACCATCGGGCGTGGCATTATCCCCACGGCATCGGCTCATGAGCTACTGCCCTACGCTAAAAAATGGCTTGAAGACTATGAAAGCTGTAAAGCCAGTCTGCTTTACTCAAAGGAAGTGGCGACGGGGCGACTGGTCATCGGCACCAGTCATCATATCGGACTGCACCACTTGCCCCCTGTCTTAAAGCAGTTTATCCAAACCTATCCGTCTGTTCAGTTAGAAGTGCAGTTCATGGACAGCGAGACGGCACACAAGGCGGTGCTAGAAGGCGATGTGGCATTGGCATTTTTGACCTTACCCCCGACTTTTGACAGACGACTGGCGTATCATACGCTGTGGTCTGACCCACTGTATTTTGTCACGGGGGTACTAAGCCCATTGGCACAGCAGTCGTCCGTGAGTCTCTTGCAACTGGCACGTCATCCTTCGATTTTGCCTGCGGCGAATACTTTTACCAGTCAGATTACCTTGGCTGAGTTTAATAAGCACAACCTACGCCCCTTTGCCACCATGAGTACCAATCCGTTAGAATCCATCCGTATGCTCGTGTCTGTGGGACTGGGCTGGTCGGTGCTACCTGAGACACTCATTAATCAAGATTTGGTAAAGATTGATTTGAAAGAAAACATCGAATTACAACGGCATTTGGGGTTGGTTATTAATCCTAACCTAACTCGCTCCTCAGGCACAGATGCCTTACTTGATATGTTAGGCATTAAAGATGTGCAGAGTGAAGAGAATCAGGCGTAATAATAAAGAACCTTGGTGAGAGCCAAGGTTCTTTATTGGTTTGTTAAAAAGTGATGAGTTAGTTGCTCTTTAATAAATGATTTTCCAAATAATGAATGTTTTGGGCTTCTTCGGTAAAGGTTTCATCTTGCAATATCACATCACGGTGCAAGGCAGTATTGGTCTTAATGCCTTCGATGATGAGTTCATCTAGGGCATGGAGCATTTTTTGTACGACCTGTTTGCGAGTTTGGGCGTGGCAGATGAGCTTACCAATCATCGAGTCATAGTAGCTAGGAATGCTGTACCCTTGATACAGATGACTGTCAAAACGCACGCCAGAACCGCTTGGGGCGAATAGATTGTCAATGCGACCAGGGCAGGGCATAAAGGTCTTGGGGTCTTCGGCATTGATACGGCATTCCATGGCATGACCGTGAATGGTAATCTCATCTTGATGATAGGACAGACCATAACCTGCGGCGATTTTAAGTTGTTCGACAATGATATCAATACCCGTAATCATCTCGGTCACAGGGTGCTCAACTTGCACACGAGTATTCATCTCGATAAAGAAAAACTGCTCATTTTCATACAAAAACTCAAACGTCCCCGCCCCACGATAGCCGATTTGTTCGCACGCACGCACGCACGCATCTAAAATCGGCTGTTTGATGTCATCAGGAATGCCAGGGGCAGGGGCTTCTTCTAGCACCTTTTGGTGGCGACGTTGGAGTGAGCAGTCACGGTCAAACAGATGTAGGGCGTTGCCATTGCCATCGCCTAGGACTTGGACTTCTACGTGGCGTGGGTTTTTCAAAAACCGCTCCATATAGACCGTATCATCGCCAAAGGCGTTTTTGGCTTCGGTTTTGGCGGCTTGGACTTGATTGATAAGCTCTTCAAAACGCTCGACCACACGCATGCCACGACCGCCCCCGCCAGCTGCCGCTTTGACGATGAGTGGAAAGCCGATGGCACGAGCTTGCTCTTCGGCATTGTGTAGGGTGATGGCACCGACTGAGCCAGGGACAGTGGGTACGCCTGCTTGTTTCATGGCATTGATGGCAGAGACCTTGTTACCCATCAGGCGGATGTGGTCAGGGTGGGGGCCTACAAAAGTCAGCCCTGCTTCTTCGACCTGCTCGGCAAAGTCGGCATTCTCGGACAAAAAGCCATAACCAGGGTGAATGGCATCCGCCCCCGTTATCTCGGCAGCGGTCAAGATGGCAGGGATGGACAGATAGCTTTGGGTGGATGGGGCATCGCCAATGCAGACCGCTTCATCACAAAACCGCAGGTGCATCAAATCCTTGTCCGCCGATGAATACACGCCTACCGTCTGTATGCCAAGCTGTTTGCACGCACGTACGATACGCAGGGCAATCTCGCCACGGTTGGCAATCAATAACTTCTTAATCATAACTCACCCGTTAGGCTTTGTAGCGAATGACAGGTTGCCCAAACTGCACCACGTCAGCGTTAGACACCAAAATCTCTTCAATGATACCGCTTTGGGTGGCTTCTAGGGGGTTCATGATTTTCATGGCTTCGATGATACCAAGCTGGTCGCCTGCTTCTACTTTTTGACCGACTTTGACAAAAGGTGGGTCGTTCGGACTAGGGGCGGAGTAAAATACCCCAACCATGGGTGATGTCTCAACCTTACCGCTTGGGGCTTTGGGTGTGGGGGCGACAGCAGGGGTGCTATTTGATGAAATGACGGCTTGGGGGACGGCAACGGTTTGCACCGCCACGTTACGGGTCAGATGAACATAGCTGTCATCGTTGCCCAGTTCTAGGTTTGCCAAATCTTTTTCTTCCATGAGTTCAATCAACTCACGAATCTGAGCGATGTCAATGGTAGCATTCGTTGCCGTCTGTGTTTTTGTGGATTGGGAAGTTGGTTTTTGGGTGTTTTTTAGAATGCCCATGCCGTCACCTTATAAAATGTAAAAGTTTATTGTAACAAATTTTTTCAAAATCGCCTAGTGGCAATCATCGGCGTTATTGTTAAAATCGCTAACGCAAAAATTTGTGTTATCATCAGGTGCATAGTGTACATACGTACGAATATTTTGCAAGTATTTTTTGCTATTTTGGGCAAATTTTTTACAAAATGGGGTAAATTGGGCAAAATAAAGATAAGATTTGGTTAGGGCGTGCCCACCCTTTATAACACTATTTACAATTTGGAAATATTTTAGAAAAAACTAATCGTTTTTGCATGAAAAATGGCTATCCGACCACTTAATTTTTAAAATTAAGTTAAAATCTTAAGATTTATCAGATTAAGTGGTCGGATGTTTTTCATAATAAAAACTTGTCTGATAGAAAACTCATAGCCTTTGTTTTTCCTTGAAAAACGTGCGATTTTCCTCCTTTTTCATTGCAAATACAAAAGGCAGGCACGCCCTAATTTTTAATCGTTTTTAACCGTTTTTAATGATTCGATTGTTGATGAATGCCCTTTAAAATTTTTCTTTATAGATTGGGATTGGGCTTGTAGGGGATGCTGGTTTTGTGTTCATACATCATTGCACATGCTTTTGGACAGGTTTTGTAGGGTCAAATTGCAATTTGCCCTATGTAACGTCTTGATTTTTGGATAAATATGATTTGTTCTTACACGTTTAAATTTAGAATATGTCTTTAATTGCAAATAACAGTTTTAAATCAACAGCCCACATTCAGCCAGTATCACACAACATCAAGAAACAATCTCATCAAGCCACGCTGGTCTGACCCATTTAGGAGCGTCAATGAATTTAAAATTTGCCATTTTGTGCAGTAACTCTTCGCTGTTGTCGGCGATGCACAAAAGCTGTAAATTCTCTTTGGGCATAAATCCGCTCTTAGCAGTCTTGGCGAGCATGTCAAGTAGCGGATCAAAGAAATGAGCGACATTTAATAAACCGATGGGTTTGCAGATGAGATTAAGCTGAGTGATGGACAGCACTTCAAACAGCTCTTCATACGTCCCCAAACCGCCTGCCATGGCGATAAAGCCGTCCGCCAGTTCGATGAGCTTGGTTTTGCGAGTGACCATGTCGGGGGTTTCGATGAGTTCGGTCAGTCCCAGATGGGCGACTTCTTTTTGTTTTAAAAAGGTAGGAATCACGCCAATGACTTCCCCGCCATGCGACAACGTGCTGTCGGCAAGCGTTCCCATGAGTCCGACATTGCCCCCGCCATAGATAAGGCGGATATTATGATGGGCAAGGCGTTCGCCTAGGATTTGGGCGTGATGATAATAATCGGGAATCTCACCAAAGTTAGAACCACAATAGACGGTGATGTTATTTAGCTTGATGGCAGACATAAAAACTCGCTATATTTTTACTTATTTATCAAGGTAATTTGTGGGCGTTGTTACAAAAAAATTCAAATGACATTTATAAAACATTTTGTCAAAACAATAAATACCCTAATTTAACAAAACTTTGATAAAAAATCAATGATGGCTTGGGTGGTATGGTTTATCTAGATGATTTGAACAAACGATTTTTTAGCACGCCCACATAACGCCATGGCTGTACTGTACCAAGCCCCATGCCGATGAGTCCTAGCACCATGACACTGTTTAGGGGTTCGCCCAAGAGTGGCACGGCAAGTAAGGCTGAGATAAATGGGGCAAGACTGGCAAGTCCGCCAGCGAAAAATGCCCCAAGTCGCTCCACCGCCAGCGAATACGTCATCGTGGCAAATATCATCACCATGACGCTATGAAACGCCCCTTGGATGATGGCATGCGACAAAGATACGCCACCAAAGCCCAAACCGCCCACGCCCAGATACAGTAGCACGCCATAGATGGGCAGGTAGAGTATCGCCGACCAGATGGCGGTGCTACACATGACTTGCCATGCGCTAAATCCCCATTCTTTTAGCATGATACCATAACCTGCCCAACAGCAGGCACAGATGACAAACAGTACATCGCCCACGCCAAAGGACAAGCCCTTGATGAGCATGAGAGCGGTCATGAGTGTGAGTGTGATGATGATAAGGATGAGTGCGATTTTGGTGTCGTGGTCGGGGCGTTTTTTGAGCAGTAGGAGCATGAGTAGGGCGGTGGCGACAGGTATCATGCCATTTAAAAACACCGCCCCATGCACCACAGGGGCAAGCAAAAAAGCACTGTACACAAGCGAGCTATAACCGACCCCGCCAAACAGTGCTAAGATGACGGCTTTGGGTTGCCACAAAAACGCCGTATTTTGTCGATAGATGAGTATGGGCAAAAGTAGCCCCGCCGACACGCCAAAACGCACTGCGATGATGTCCCATGCCAAAATGCCCCAACTGGCGTTTAGGCGAGCAAGCAAGCTAAAACTGCCCCACACTAGCATGGTCAGTACGATACAAACGTAGCCTTGGGCGGTGGGCGATAGCTGACAAAACAGCTGGCGTAAATGGGTCATGAACACTACCAAGTGATGGATAGATGGGTGGACAAACGGGCGATACAAAAACTGCCTATTTTACCACAGCCTTGACACGCCCGTCATGAAATTCGATGTCAATCTTACCTTGTTTGATGGCGTTCGATGAGCCAATGACATGCCCGTCTTGATGGATGAGTGCGTAGCCTTTGGTTAGGGTGCGGGCAGGGTGTTGCACCAAAATCATGCTTTGTAAGTGGCGAGTTTTATCACGCAAGGCGGATAAGCGGGGTAGTAGTGCCTTGTGCTGAGATAGGGTGTGAGCGGTGGTTTGGCGAGCGTGCTTGATGTGTTCGTGAGCGGTTTTGTGCTGACGGGCGAGCAGGTCGCTGATGGTTGATGAGAGTGTGTGGGTGCGGTATTTGGCATGACTGCTTAGCGTGCTTAACAAAAAGTCGCTGTCTTTTTTGGCAAGTTTTAGAGTTTGGCTTGCCCCATGATGGACGCTTTTCATGGCAAGATGGCTTTGCTCTTTGGCATGGTGCAGGCGAGTGCGACTGATGTCACTGATGGTGATCATGGCGCCTTTGGCAAGGGCGACCATGGCGACCAAATGGTTTTCGATGGCTAAGATGACCTTAGATGGCGTGTCAAAGCGAGTGTGTGCCACTTCATCAAGCAGTACCTTATCACGCTCATGCCCGATACCGACCCACACAGGCATGGGCGATTCGGCAACCAATGCCGACAACTCATAGTCATTAAGATACGCCAAATCGCCCACCGCTCCGCCCCCACGGATGATGACGAGCAGGTCGGCATGATGGGCATGGCTGGCATAAAACTCACCGATGGCGTGTGTGATGGCTGTTCTTATCTCGCTTGGGGCGTGATTGCCCTGAAACGTGGCGTGATGATAATAAAACTGGCACGCCCCTGTCTGTGCCAATCTGTCCGCTTCGGCGCGAAAATCGCCCAACCCTGCCGCCTGCTCGGGGGCGATGACGATGACGTGACGGATGTCAAAGGGGGTGGGCAGGGCTTTATTTAGGGCGGTCAGTCCTTCGTCATGTAGGCGTTTTAGCATGGCGCTATAAGCCTGAGCCAACGCCCCGAGGGTGTAGGTGGGGTCGATGTCGCTTATGTTAATGCTAAACCCATACTGCGGATGAAAACTTGCCGAACCTTTTATCAGCACCGCCAGTCCTGCCGAGAGCGGTTTGCCTGTCTCATGGGTGAATTTGCCGATAACCGCATTTGCCCGATATCGCCACAACGTCGCCCGAGCACTGGCGATGATGTTGCCGTTGTCGTCCTTTTCGGCAAGCTCAAAATAATAATGCCCGCCCTTGGTATTGACCGCTCGCAGTTCTGCTTGTATCCACACTTCATGGTCAAAGGTATCGCTGATGACCAGTTTCACCGCTTCTAGGTAGCTACTGAGCGATAACTGCACCCCTGCCAATGTCGGCTCATCAGATACGCCATTCATCTCATCGGCGATGGCTTGGTGTAGGGCATTGATGTTGGTACTGTTTTGGGTTTGTGCTAGTCTGTCTAGGTTTTGGTCTAGGGTGGTCAAAATGGCTTTGTGGTTCATGGTGGCTGTTTTAAAGTAAAAAGGTAAAAAGCATTTAAAAGGGCAAAATAACACTGGAGCGTGTTGAATGTTGGTATTTGCCATGAAAAATGAGAAAAATCGCCCGTTTTTCATGCAAAAACATCATTTTATTACTGCAATATTTCTAAATATTAAATTGTGTTATAAATGTTCAACATGCCCTAATTAAAACGGTAAATTTATCGTATTTATAAAAATGCTATTAATGTTTGGCACGCCCTAAGATTGTAACAGATTTTTGATGATTTATGAATGCTGATGATGGCAAAGGGGCAGGTTTTAATTTAAAATTGCCAAAATGCCATAAATAACGTAACATAGCAAAAACTTTGAATGATTTTAAATGAGTAACGCACAAAGGCACACCATGAGCAAAAACACCCCAATTACCCCCACCAACTTAGCAAAATTTTGCGATGAATACCTACAAGCAAGCGAATTTAACGACTATTGCCCCAACGGTCTGCAAGTCGATGCCGATACGCCCATTAGTAAAGTCATCACCGGCGTTACCGCTTGCCAAGCCTTGATAGATAAGGCGATAGAGCTAAACGCCCAAGCGATATTGGTACATCATGGCTATTTTTGGAAAGGCGAGCCTGCCCCACTGATCGGCATGAAAGGCAAACGCATTCGCACTCTGCTCCAACACAACATTTCGCTCATCGCCTATCATCTGCCCCTTGATGCTCACCCTGTCATCGGCAATAATGCAGTGCTTGCCGATGAGCTTGGCTTGACCATCACAGGGGCGTTATACCCCCATGAAAAACACCCTGTGGGCAATTTTGCCACGTGTCCGCCCACGACATCTGCCGATTTTGCCAAAAAAATTGAGCAAGTGTTGGGACGCATGCCCCTGCACATCAGCGATGACCCTAACCGCACCCTAACCAAAATCGCCCTATGCACAGGCGGCGCCCAAGACATGATAACCCAAGCTTATGCCATGGGTTGTCAGGCGTTTATCTCGGGGGAAGCGTCCGAGCGTACCACGCATTTGGCACGAGAACTGGGCGTGGATTACTTTGGGGCGGGTCATCACGCAACCGAGCGGGGCGGTGTCAAGGCGTTGGGCGAGCATTTGGTGGACGTGCTTGGGCTTGATGTGGTTTTTGTGGATATTGATAATCCTGTTTAAATGGATATTTGCCAATGATGTTTTTAAAAAATGCCCCATTTACAACGCCATATAACGGATTGATTTATCAAGGGCAAATGGGATTTGTCCCTACAACCCAAAAATGACATAATTATCAATTATCTACCATTTTAAGTTGGAATTAAAGTAAAAACAACATTTGCAAAAGTATCTCATTTGGCTTGTCTTTTTTGGTATTATTTTTTAAAAAATAATGGTAAAATTAGCCGATTTTTGTTTGTATTGTAAAAATTTTTAAAATTTATTAGGGCGTGTTGAATATTGGTATTTGCCATGAAAAATAGGAAAAATCGCCCGTTTTTCAAGGGAAAAAACTTGAGGCTGTGAGTTTTCTATCAGACAAGTTTTTGACTTCGAGCCACAAGATTTAGCCATTTTTCATGCAAAAATTGATAAAAGCGTTAAATTTTCATCATTTTAATAAATAATGTTATCAATGTTCAACACGCCCTAAACAATATTTTAAATTATCCTTTATCTTATAAGGAAATCTATGTTAAATCTTACCGCCACTGACGTGCGTATGAATGCACAGGCTACCAATAAAGACGAAGCCTTATCCCTACTTGCCAAGATATTGAGCGAAGACGGACTGGCGACTGCCGATTATCTTGCAGGACTGCAAGCCCGTGAAGCACAGACCAGTACCTATCTGGGGCAGGGGATTGCCATTCCGCATGGCACGCCAGAATCACGCTCTTTTGTGCAACAAACAGGGGTGCGACTTGTGCATTTTGCCGATGGCGTGGTGTGGAATGATGACGGCGAGCGAGCGTATTTGTTGGTAGGGATTTGTGCCAAATCCGATGAGCATTTGTCCATTTTAAGACAGCTAACCAAAGCCTTGGGCGATGACATCGAAGAGCGTATCAAGCATGCCACCAGTGCCGATGAGCTATTGGCTATCTTGGATGGCACGGGCAATCGCTCGCTTAGCATTCATGAAAATCTCATCAAAACTGACATCAACGCCAAAGATGCTGATGAGCTGTATGGGGTAGCGGTGTCGCTACTAAAACAGCAAGGTAAATTAGTCATTGCCACAGGCATTCGCCCCAGTTTTACCAAGCTCTCAGAAGCCATCTACTGTGCGACCTTAGAGCATGATGAACTGGTTGCCGAACCTGCCTTTGCCTTAGCGGTCGCCAAAGAGGTGGTTAAACTGGGTCATGATGACATGAGGGTATTGGCGGTCATCGCCAGTAACCAAACGGTAAATCAAGATAAGCTGTTGGCGTTGTATGATGTGCTGTTGTCGGCAGAGTTTGGTGGCAAATTACAACATGCCAGCCTGCCCGAGTTGGTGACATTTTTGGGGGCGGACAAGGCGGAGCATTGGCAATCGGCAAGTGTGGTACTGCCCAATGCTCATGGGTTGCACGCACGCCCTGCCACTGCCTTATCCGAGCTTGCCAAAGGAGTGATAGGCGAGCTAAAAGTGGCGGTGGACAATGGAGCATACGTCTCCGCCAAGAGCCTAACCAAACTACTCTCACTGGGGGCGACACGGGGGCAGAGCCTAACATTCATCGCCGAGCCGAATACCGATGCGGTCGAGTATCTACCCAAGCTTATCCAAGCGGTGCAAGACGGACTGGGCGAAGAAGTAACACCGATAAGTAATAGTCAAGCAAACAGCCAAGAAAGTGGTAAAGAAAATCATGAACCTGCCGTGCTTGACTTGACCGATAACACCGCCATCATCAAAGGCGAACGCACACACGCCACGTCAGCGTCAGCGGGACTGGCTCATGGCGAAGCATTCGTGGTACGTCAAGTGCGGTTTGATTATCCTGTCCAAGGGGGTGATAAGGCGAGCGAGTGGGCGAGCTTGCAACAGGCGATTGGGTCGGTCAAAGATGAGCTAAAAGTCATTGTTCAGACTGCCAAAAAAGCGTCGATTGCTCAGATTTTTACTGCTCATGTGGCTCTGCTTGATGATGAAGAAGTCACACACGGGGCAAAAGACGGTATTGATGATGGGCTATCGGCAGCGGCGGCATGGCATGCTCATATTGAGCAGTTGGCAAAAGTGCAGGCGAGCGTTGCCAATCATCTGCTTGCCGAGCGAGCAGCGGATTTGCGAGATGTGGGGCAAAAAGTGCTTGCCAAGCTAACAGGTCAAGCGGTTGCAACCGAGCCTGCCGAGCCTTATGTGCTTATCAAAGAAGACCTGCTACCGTCTGATGTGGCATGCCTAGACCCTGCACGAGTGGCAGGCATTCTCACGGCGGTGGGTGGTGCCAGTTCGCACAGTGCCATCGTCGCCCGAGCGTTGGGTATTCCTGCGATTGTGGGGGCAGGTAAGGGCGTGCTTGACATTAACGATGGCGAGCAGGTGCTGATAGATGGCGGTCAAGGCTGGTTTATGGTTGCACCAACCGATGAAATGGTGGCGGTCGCCAAAGCCGAGCAAGCAAGTTGGGCGGAGCGTAAACGCCTAGCCAGTGAGACTGCCCTAAACCCTGCCATCACCCAAGACGGTCATCAAGTGGAGATTGCTGTTAATTTGGGTAATGTCTACGATACCAAGATGGCGGTAGAGAGTGGGGCAGAAGCAGTGGGGCTACTGCGTACCGAGCTTGTGTTCATGAGTCATCAGAGCGTGCCTGACATTGATACTCAGGTGGTGGATTACACGCAGGTGTTTGATGCCTTGGACGGTCGTCCGCTCGTGGTGCGTACCTTAGATGTCGGTGGTGATAAACCGTTGCCATATCTGCCCATGCCGTTTGAAGACAACCCATTTTTGGGGGTGCGTGGCATTCGCTTGACCCTAAGACAGCCTGCTTTATTGGAAAATCAGCTCATCGCCTTGATTAAAGCGTCCAAGGGGCGTGATTTGCGTATCATGTTCCCCATGGTGGGTAGATTAGAAGAGTGGCATGATGCCAAAGCGATACTAGATAAAGTGCTGAGCGATTATCCCTATGATAAGCTCCAAGTGGGTATGATGATAGAAGTGCCAAGTGCGGCGGTCATGGCGGATATTTTTGCCAGTGAAGTGGACTTTTTTAGCATTGGCACCAACGACTTGACTCAGTATGCCCTTGCCATTGACCGTGGTCATGCTACGCTCTCAAAGGATGCTGACAGTCTGCACCCGAGCGTACTTAGACTTATCCAAAACACCGTTGCCAACGCCCATGCTCACGGCAAGTGGGTGGGCGTGTGTGGCGAGCTGGCAGGCGATGAGCGAGCCATACCGATATTGGTGGGGCTAGGTGTGGACGAGCTGTCCATGTCGGCAGGTAATATCGCCCTTGCCAAGGCAGTGGTGCGTGAGCTTAACTTTGCCGATTGCCAATACCTTGCCAAAAAAGCCCTGTCCTGTCGCACCGCTGGCGAAGTGCGTGCTTTGGCGATGGGAGTGTAATATGCAAGTGCTTTGTATTACCCTAAACCCTGCCATTGACATGACGGTCAGTCTTGATGTGCTAACGCTTGGGGCGGTGAATCGTGCCTTATCCAGTCAGATGGATGCTGCGGGCAAAGGTCTAAATGCTGCTCAGATTTTGGCGGATTTGGGCGTGAATGCCGTTGCCACAGGGTTTTTGGGTGGTGATAATGACGGTATTTTTAACCGACTCTTTGATGAGCGTGATGCCCTAAACCACAGTGAGAATCTAGGTTGGGTTACTGACAGCTTTGTGCGAGTGGCAGGCATTACTCGCACCAACATTAAACTTGCCGATGTGGTCGATGGTATCGGTCGTACCACAGATGTCAATGGTCAGGGCTTTGTGGTGACCGAGACGGACAAACTGCACTTTTTTGATCAGGTGGCAGAGCTTGCCCCTGCTTGTGATGCGGTGCTGATTGCTGGCAGTTTGGCGACGGGTTTTGGTTTGCCTGACTTTGACCATTTGCTTGCTCTGCTGACAAATATCCATGGCAAAGTGGCGGTTGATGTCAGTGGCGAGGCTCTAAAAATCGCCATGCGTTATCCCTTGTGGCTTATCAAGCCCAACAACGACGAGTTGTTTGAAGCCTTTGGCATACGTGCCGATGGGCTAGATGAGCAGGTGGCACTCTTTGATGAGATTCATAGCCATATTGAGCATGTTTTTATCTCGATGGGCGAAAAAGGCGTGCATTGGTTACGTCAAACCCCTAATGGGCGTGAGATGTATGGGGCGACACCGCCTGTCATGATTGTCAAAAGTACCGTGGGGGCGGGTGATACCTTTACTGCGGGTATGATTTTTGGCTTGCTCCGAGAAGATGAGCCAACCAAGGCATTGGCAAGGGCGACTGCTTTATCGGCTCATGCGGTCTCCATCATTGGCTTTAAAGTGCCAGAGCAGGACGTGCTAACTGACTTAATTGAGCAAGTTGCTGTGAAAAAATTGGCTTGATCTAGGGCGTGCCTGCCTTTTATAACACTATTTACAATATAGAAATATTTTGGAAATAAAATAATGTTTTTGCATGAAAAATGGCTAAATCTTGTGGCTCGAAGGCAAAAGTTTGTTTGATAAAATGACTATCAAACTTCACTTTTTCCTTGAAAAACGGGCGATTTTTCACATTTTTCATTGCAAATACAAAAGGCGGGCATGCCCTAAGTTTGGGCTGAATTGAATTTAAAAATTAAAACCCTGTTCTCAACTTTGTATAAGCGATTGATTTATCAAGGGCGAATTGCAACTCGCCCCTACAACCAGAAAAATAATCATTGAAAAATCAATAATTTGTAAATTTAAGTTGAGATTGAAGTAAATTAAAATTAAAAATTGAAAAATAGGCAAACCCTATGACAAACAAAACTTATGCCATTAGTGTGGCGGATAATTCTGCTTATGGCTTGCTCATTGCTAAGCAGTTGGTTGCCAGTTTGCAAAAAAATGGCATTGATGCACAATTTACCACAGACCAAAACATCGCTCATGGTGTGAGCGTGGTCATCACTG
This sequence comes from Moraxella bovis, assembly GCF_002014975.1. Classification (GTDB taxonomy): domain Bacteria; phylum Pseudomonadota; class Gammaproteobacteria; order Pseudomonadales; family Moraxellaceae; genus Moraxella; species Moraxella bovis. Next base: position 22,873 of record NZ_MUXV01000002.1, on the reverse strand, counting down.
ATGATGAACGAGCCAGCACCGAGCAGGTCATTTATCTAAATCAGCATGAGCTTGACTCAGCCAAATTTGGCGATGTGGATTATTTAAATACGCTACTCACGCCTACCCAAACCGACCAAGCGGTTTTAAAGTCGGCAAATTCATCGGTGCGTAACATCGTGGCGGTAACCGCTTGTCCGACAGGGGTAGCTCATACCTTTATGTCGGCAGAAGCGATTGAGAACTATGCCAAAGCACAGGGCTGGAACATCAAGGTGGAGACTCGTGGGCAGGTTGGCGTGGGTAATGCCATTACGGCAGACGAAGTGGCACAGGCGGATTTGGTGTTTGTGGCGGCGGACATTGACGTGGATTTGTCTAAATTTAGTGGCAAAAAAATGTACCGCACGTCCACAGGGTTGGCACTCAAAAAAACCGAGCAAGAATTTACCAAAGCCTTTCATCAAGCAAGTGTCTATGGCGGCACCCAAAGTGCAAGCACGGCAGGCGAGAGCGATGAGAAAAAGGGGCTGTATAAGCACCTAATGACAGGCGTGTCGCATATGTTGCCACTCGTGGTGGCAGGTGGTTTGCTCATTGCCATGTCCTTTATGTTTGGCGTGGAAGCCTTTAAAGATGAGAGCATTGCCTTTGGCTTACCCAAAGCACTTATGGACATCGGTGGCGGTGGTGCGTTCGCCTTGATGATAGCGGTGTTTGCCGGCTATGTGGCTTACTCTATCGCTGACCGCCCCGGTTTGGCGGTGGGTCTGATTGGTGGTATGCTTGCCAATACCGCAGGGGCAGGGATTTTAGGCGGTATTATTGCTGGTTTTTTGGCAGGTTATACGGTCAAGTTTTTAAATGATGTCATCAAACTACCTGCCAGTTTGACGTCCTTAAAGCCGATTTTGATATTGCCGTTATTGGGTTCGCTCATCGTTGGTCTGCTCATGGTCTATGCGATTAATCCGCCTGTGGCGGCACTCATGACCGCCCTAACCGAGTGGCTAAAAACCATGAATGACACCAATGCCATTATCTTGGGGCTGATTTTGGGGGCGATGATGTGTACCGACATGGGTGGCCCTGTGAATAAGGCAGCTTATACGTTCTCAGTGGGTATGATTGCCTCAGGGGTGTTTACACCGATTGCGGCGGCAATGGCAGGGGGCATGGTGCCGCCCATTGGTATGGCGATAGCGACGTGGATTGCCAAAAATAAGTTCAATGACAATCAGCGTAACGCTGGTAAAGCGTCCTTTGTGTTAGGTCTGTGCTTTATCTCAGAAGGGGCATTGCCTTTTGTGGCGGCTGACCCTGCTCGTGTGATTATCGCCTCTGTGGTTGGTGGGGCATTGGCAGGGGCGATTTCTATGGGGCTTGGTATCGGGCTACAAGCACCGCATGGCGGACTGTTTGTGATACCGTTCGTCTCACAACCACTCATGTATCTGGTGGCCATTACGGTCGGTAGTCTGGTAACTGGTATACTGTATGCCTTTATTCGCCAAAAAGAACCACAAAAAGCGGTGGCATAATGATAAAAACCCTGTCTGTTGGCAGGGTTTGTTATTGGGATTGTGAAAAATCGGACGATACAGCTAACAAAATTGAATTTTACTACGAAAACCGTTTGCCACAAGCTTGCCTGCGGGTCGGTTTCCGTCATGGTTCGACTTAGCTCACCACGAACGAAAAACCGTAGCACTTTTTTATTTTGTAGAGTGTATGTGTTAAAATTTGGGCGTGTAGGGGCAATTTGTTCGCCTAAAAATCAAGACTTTATCACAGGGCAAATGTGATTTGCCCCTATAAATCCACAACCAATCACCCAATAATCAATATACTATCATGTTAAGTTAAGGTTGAAGTTAAAGTAAAAAACGCATCTAATCATCACGCTCCTTATCCTTGCCATAAAACGCCTCTTCTCGGCTGTCTTCAAACTCCACCCACACAGCACTGATAATCGCCAACAGTACGGCAAAGCCTAAGCCCAATATCCATGCAAAATACCACATGAGTTATCTCCTAATATAGTGTATGTTCGTTTTCTTTGATATAGGCTTTGGTAACCTTGCCCCGCATGATGGCGTACGCCCAGCTTGTGTAGCCGACCACCACAGGCAGGATAAAGACCACCACATAGACCATCACCATGAGCGTGAGCTGACTGGACGTGCTGTCCCATACGGTTAGGCTCGAACGGGGGTCGGACGATGACGGCATATAAAAGGGGAATAAAGCGACCCCTGCGGTCATAATTACCCCAAGCACGCCCACGCTAGACAACACAAAGGCAGTCAAGGTGCGTCCTGCTTTCATGACAAGCACCGCCACGATAGGCATGATGACGCCTAAGACAGGAAATAACCACAATGCTCCATGAGCCTTAAAGTTGGCAAGCCACGCCTCCTGCTCGGTGATGACGGTCTTACTCGTGGGGTCAATCAAGGCGTTTTTGTCCAGCGAACTGGTGATGACATAGCCGTCAAGATTTGCCACCCAAAAGCCTGCCAGTACAAATAACACCGACATGATGATGGCGGAGATGGTGGTTAATTTTTTGGTGCGAATTTGGATGTCATCGACCGTGCGATGAGCCAGATACACCCCGCCTTGGGTTATTATCATAAAGGCACTCACCAGACCGCAGAGCAGGGCAAAGGGCGACAATAAGCCCCAAAACGAGCCAGTATAAGTAGAGACAAGCTGATTGTCAAAGCCAAATGGCACGCCCAAAAATAAGTTGCCAAACGCCACCCCAAAAATCAAGGCAGGGACGAACGAGCCAATAAACAGCCCCCAATCCCATGCTGTCCGCCAGCGTTCATCCTTGACCATGCTACGGTATTTAAACCCCACAGGTCGAAAAAACAACGCCCACAATGCCGCCATTAACGCCCAATAAAAGCCACTAAATGCCGTGGCGTACAGCAGGGGCAGGGCAGCAAAAATCGCCCCGCCTGCGGTAATAAACCACACCTGATTGCCTTCCCAATGAGCCTCAATGGTGTTGATGATCACACGCCGTTCTTTGTCCGTTTTGCCGACAAAGGGTAACAGGCTACACACGCCCATGTCATGACCGTCCATGATGGCAAAGCCAATGAGTAGGACACCGATGATGAGCCACCAGATGAATTTTAGGGTTTCATAATCAAATAACATGGTTATACTCCTTTAAATTCATTGGGGTTGATGATGTTTTTGTCGCTTTTTTCGCCAAAATACCGCCCTGTGCCGAGACTGGCAGGGCCCAGATGGACGTATTTTTGCATGAGATAAATCTCAATGATAAACAAAATGGTATAAAACACCACAAAGCCAATCAGCGACCATATCACGTTACTAATGGCGATGTTAGACACTGACAAATGTGTGGGCAACACGCCATATACCGTCCACGGCTGACGACCATATTCGGCAACAAACCAACCTGCTTCGGCGGCTATCCACGGGGCAGGGAGCATAATGACGGCAAATTTTAACAGCCATTTTTTCTCCATAAAATTACCCTTAATGGTGAAAAACAGCGATAAGGAAAATAATACGAGCATCAAAAAGCCCAAGCCCACCATGATACGAAACGTCCAAAACATGGGCGTTACCCTAGGAATGGTGTCGTTCGTGGCAGATTTTACCATGTCGGGGGTGGCTTGGGTAACATCATGGGTGTATTTTTTGAGTAGTAGCCCAAAGCCCAAATCGTTTTTGTGATGTTCAAACTGTGCCAGTGTGCGTGGATTGACCGCCTTACCGTCTGCCATGCTCGCACGCATCTCATCTAAGGCACTCACCGCAAAGATGCCGCTGACAATTCGCTCTTCGTTAATCTCCTTAATGTCATGAATGCCTAGTATCTCCTTATCTAGCGAGCGTGTGCCAATGATGCCCATGGCATAGGGGATATGTATCGCCCAGTCGTTTTTCTCTTCTTTTTCGTTGATGAATGCCACCAGATTAAAACTGGCAGGGGCAGGCTCGGTCTCCCACATCGCTTCCATGGTGGCAAGTTTGGTCTGCTGAGCCAGTCCAATAGAATAACCCGACTCATCACCCAGCACAATGGTACTACAAATGGACGCAAAACCAAAGGCGGCCGCCACATGAAAACTGCGTTTGGCAAAGGCGACATCACGCCCTTTTAACAGATACCAAGCCGACACTGACAGCACAAACATCGCTCCGACCACATAGCCTGCCGAGACGGTATGGACAAATTTATTTTGAGCATCAGGGTTTAGCAGGATTTGGGCGAAACTGGTCATCTCCATTCGCATGGTTTGGTAGTTGAACTCTGCTCCCACGGGGTTTTGCATCCAGCCATTGGCAATCAAAATCCAAAGAGCCGACAGGTTGGTTCCCAGTGCCATGAGTATGGTGGTGATGAGATGTTGCACACGGCTCATTCGCTCCCAGCCAAAGAAAAACAGCCCCACCATCGTGGATTCTAAGAAAAATGCCATCAAGCCTTCGATGGCAAGGGGGGCTCCGAACACATCGCCGACATAGTGCGAATAATACGCCCAGTTCGTCCCAAACTGAAACTCCATCGTAATGCCTGTGGTAACGCCTAAGGCAAAGTTGATGCCAAAGAGCTTGCCCCAAAATCGGGTCATGTCCTTCCAAATCTCTTTGCCTGTGATGACATACACCGACTCCATGATGACAAGTAGCCATGTCATGCCAAGCGTTAGGGGAATAAATAAGAAGTGGAATAATGCTGTAACGGCAAATTGTAGCCGTGAGACATCCACCAAAGACTCGGTAATCATACCGCTCTCCTGCCATTTTGTTGCGTTGCAAAAGCGTAATTTTGTGATTAAAACTCATTTTTGTCAAGGCGAAAACTGTTGATAAATGGTTAAATATCATTCATTTTAAATACATCAATCAAACCCTAAACAAAAACCCAAACAAAAAACAGACAAGCCAAACTTGTCTGTTTTAAGGTAAATAAAAAGGGCAAAATATACCACGCCAAACCTACGACCTCGGCAAATCAAACAACAAAAATTCTGGGTTTTATTGATAAAAAAGGCGAAATAGTCATTCCTATTCAATATGATAATGCCTGGTTTTTTCAGACGGCTTGGCAAATGTAAAGCAAAATGGTAAATGGGGATATATTGACAAGACAGGTAAAATTATTATCCCCATTCAATATGATTACGCTTTGGACTTTGCAGACGGATTGGCGGGAGTAGAAAAAAATGGCAAATGGGGATTTGTTTCTAATTTTTCAGACGGTTTGGCAGTAATAAGACAAAATGAAAAATATGGTTATATTGATAAAAACGGTGAAATAATTATCCCCATTCAATATGATTCTGCTTGGAAATTTTCAGATGGTTTGGCAAGTGTAGAGCAAAATGGCAAATATGGTTTTATAGATAAAACAGGCAAAGCTATTATTCCCATTCAATACAACCATGCTTGGGATTTTACAATGGGTAAAGCCATTGTTGAATTAAACGGCGAAACTTTTTATATCGACAAAACGGGCAGTCGTATGGATTAAAAAAGCACCCATACAGGTGCTTTGCTTTATCCAAAATCATCATTTTAATAACCACAATATCGCCATTGGCAACCACACCGCCGTTACCAAGCCATTGATGGCAAGCCCAAAGGCGGCGTATCGCCCTGCGGTGGGGCTGATTGTCCATGCTTCGACCGTACCAATGGCGTGAGCAACCAGACCCAGTGCCAAGCCTTTTGCTCTGTCGTCTGTGATGTTTTTGAACAAAATACGGCATACCCCCGCCCCCAAAATCCCCGACACGATGATGATGAGATTGGCAAGCACAAGCGGTGCGTCAATGATTTGGGCAACCGACAAGCCCACAGGCGTGGTAACCGACCGTGTGGCAAAGCCCAAAATCGTCTGTATATTTAGGCTAAACACATACGCCAAACTCATCGGTACAATCGCCCCAACAAGGCTTGCCATGACGACAATGATAGACAGCTTTTTGACAGGCAAACCCTTAAAATCCATACCCGCCAGGGGGACGGCAAGCAGGACGGTGCTATACCCAAGCAAGCGGTCAAAGACAGGTTTGGCATGGGCGTAATACGTATTATAGGGCAGTTGAATCACGGCAATGATAATAAGCGTTAGCACAATCGCGATGATAATCATCGGTATGCCACGAAAGTATTTATTGATATAGCGTAACACATATTTTGCCCCGATATGAGCGATGAGCGTAACGATAAAGGCGATAAAAATCGTGTTGCTATCAAGAGTTGGCATGATTTTCTCCTTTATCGTCCGTGCCTTTTAGCCAATTTTGGGACAATTTGGCAAACATCCAAAGCGGTATCACGGTGCTGAGCACGATGACCGCCGACACGGCAAGTAAATCCGACCCAAGCCCAAACAGCAAAATCCCTGCCCCTGCCGACACAGGCAAAAACGCAAATCCACTATCTACAAGTAGCACGTTTGCCGATGACGATAGCCAATTTGGCAAACCGCCCTTGATAAGACGCACACCCACCAGCACAGCAAAGAGCGACACCAAGCCGACAATATTGGTGGCGGTTGGCATTCCCAAAGCGGTGCAAACAACCAAGGCAAGCTCACGCACACCGATGACGATACAGACGGTGGCGAGCATACCGAGCCAAAAAATGGGGGATTTGGTAAGATAGGGGGATTTCATTGTTATTATGTCCTTATATTGGGGTCTTGCTTGATATACTTAGCTAGAATGGTTATTTAATCATCATCATACGATTAGGTCAAGGTGTGGGGGTAGGTTTTATAAAAAATGTTCATTATTTTATAAAAAAATAGAGCCAAACACGACTGCATTTGACTCTATATTCAGATAAAGACTAACGCTCAATCGCACGCCAGCCAATATCCCTACGATATTGTATGCCGTCAAAGGCAATCGTACCACAGCTTGCCAACGCACGAGCTTGGGCATCTGCCACGCTCGCTCCAAGTGCGGTAACGCACAGCACTCGTCCGCCATTGGTTAGGATTTGTCCGTTCTCTGCCTTTGTACCTGCGTGAAATACTTTTAGGTCGTCCTGCACATCTGGCAAACCTGCAATCACATCGCCTGATGATGAACTCTCTGGATAGCCACGACTGGCAAGGACAATGCCTAACGCCACTTCATCCGTCCATTCTGCACTGACGGGCAGATTACCGTCTAGCCCTGCCAAAATCAGCTCAACCAAAGACGACTTTAATCGCATCATAATCGGCTGAGTCTCAGGGTCGCCAAATCGGCAGTTAAACTCAATCACATAAGGGTCGCCTGCGTCATTTATCATAAGCCCTGCATACAAAAAGCCTTTATAAGGCGTGCCATTTGCCCTCATCTCGTCCACGACAGGGCGGATAACACGCTCAATCACTTTCTCATGCACATCAGCCGTTACCACAGGGGCAGGGCTGTACGCTCCCATACCGCCTGTATTTGCCCCTTTATCGCCTTCAAAAATGCGTTTGTGGTCTTGACTGGTTGCCATGGGCAAAATATTATCGCCGTCAATCATGCAAATAAAGGACGCTTCTTCGCCTGCCAAAAACTCCTCGATGATAACACGGCTCCCTGCTTGCCCAAATTTATTGCCTGATAGCATGTCATCAATGGCACCAAAGGCTTCGCTCTCATTCATCGCCACAATCACGCCCTTACCTGCCGCCAGTCCGTCCGCCTTGATGACAATGGGTGCCCCCTTGGAGCGGACAAAATCTTTTGCCAGCTCTACCTCGGTAAAGACTTCATAAAAGGCGGTGGGAATGCCGACTTTTTTCATAAAATCTTTGGCAAATGCCTTAGAGCCTTCTAGCTGTGAGCAGTATTTTGAACAGCCCCACGCACGCACGCCAGCCCGCTCCAAATCGTCCACAATGCCTGCCACCAGTGGAGCTTCCGCTCCCACAAGCATAAAAGCGACATCGTGAGTCTGACAAAACTCAATCACGGCAGGATGGTCGGTGATGTCCAAATCCACGTTTTGGAGCTTAGGTTCGCTTGCCGTGCCTGCATTGCCACGAGCGACATAGACCGTCTGTACTCTGTCATCTTTGGCACACGCCCACGCTAAGGCGTGCTCACGTCCGCCTGTACCTGTAACTAAAATTTTCATAGCAGTCCTTATGGGTTGGGGTAAATGTCCTTATTGTAGCAAATTTTACCCAAAAAATCTTGGGAGTTTTTGGCTGTTTTATGAATTTTCTTTTGACTTGCGATCAAGAAAAACATGCCATAAGCTTTCAAATTACTACAAATTTATCATACATAAATATAGGGATGTATACTTTATAAACTCCAAAATTGCCACAAGTGGAAAATATCTCATCTAAAATCTAACTTTTGTCTTGATGGGTAAGTTGGCTAATCTCCACCGCTTGCAATAATCCCAATTCATTAAATTCTTGGCGTAATTGTTTTATCGCTTGGGTTTAGTTTTTGGTTTGGGCGATGATTTCACGATAGCGATTGACGTATTTGGTTTTATCTATCGCCTGCCAAAGTTTTTGATATTTGCGTTTTTTGAAAAATATCATTCGCAAAGCTAAGAAATAATAACCCAAGCAGAATATATTCTTGTTTCATAAATCACCAATATCTATCAAACCGTATCGCATCATTTGCCACGCTTTGCAATGGTGTTTTATTTGCCAAATGGGGGGCGGATAAGGGGCGTTTGATGATGATTTTGCCATTGTCTTTTAACTGAGCATTAGCACTGTCCAAAAACAGTCTTTCATCATCATCGCTTGGCGGATTTGCCAAGTCATGTAATACTTGCATGGTTTTACCCACTTTGGCGGAATAACTGTCAGACGGAAACATAGGGTCAAGATAAATCATATCCGCCTTTGGTAAGGTCGCCATAAAATCAGTATTCAAAAAATTACCATGATAAATCGTAATTCGGCTTAATAATTTTTGCCAATTTAGATTGGTATTCATCATTTGATATTCAAATAATAATAGCATTGCCACGATAGGATTTTGTTCTATCATGATTACATTTGCCCCTGTGCTTGCCAATATCAATCCGTCCTGCCCAAAGCCTGCCGTACCGTCTATCACGCTCATGTCGGACGTTAATTTGCTTGCTTGTAGTATCAGCTCGGACTTTCGCCCTGCCGTTACGATACGTTTGGTTAGGGCTTGCCAATTTAATGATGATTTTATAATAGTATTGTTGTCAATTTTAATTAAAGTTGGTGTATTTTTGATAAGAGCAATTAAAGGAATATTGACATTATCATTGGCAAACAATGAGATGAATTTATCACTTAATTTTGATAAATCATAAAAAGATAACTTTAAAGACAAATTGTGAGTTTTATTGATAGCGTCTAATGTATCAAATAAATCTTTGTCTTGTTCGGTGCCGATGATGTTAATATTCAAAATGTTGCCTTTTAAATAGATATTTTATAAATAAAAAATGTTTTTTAGGATTGTAGGGGTGAATTGTAATTCTCCCTAGATTGGTTTTTATTAAAAGTAAATATTATTTTATATACATTAAATTTAATAAAAATTTACCCTTGAATTTGATAACCAAACACAAAATACGCCAATAACACAATCACGCCTGTGATAATTCGCAAATAGGCAAAAATCATAAAGTCTTTTTTGGATACCCATGCCACAAGCAAGCGAATGCACAACAAGGCAACGACAAAAGACACAAACGTTCCCACGCCCAAAATCGCCCAATCTTGTCCTGTTTGTAGCACGTCTTTTTTCTCAATAAGCTCCAAAAGCCCTGCTCCGACAATGACAGGAATACCCAAAAAGAATGAAAATTCGGTGGCGGATTTACGAGACGCCCCAAACCACAACGCCCCGATGATGGTCGCCCCAGAGCGACTGGTACCAGGGATTAGGGCAAGGCATTGAGCCAGTCCGATTTTTAACGCGATTTTAAAGTCAATATGTTCGGCTTCTTGTGCCTTAATGGGGCGTGGGTGTTTTTCAACATAGATAATCAGTAACGCCCCAATGATAAGCATGGTCGCCACGACAAGCGGATGAAAGAGCATGCCTGTGATAAAGTCTTTTAGGGTAAAGCCGACAACCATGACAGGAATGGTGGCAATGATGAGCGAGATACCCAGCCCACGGGGGTTGGTCATGCCGTCCGCCTTGCCTGTCAGTAGCCCCATAAATGCCGTCCACAACCTACCCAAATAGTCATAAATGACCGCCAAAATCGCCCCAAGCTGAACAAAAACAATGAACAAATCTCGCTTGTCTTTGTCCCAAAAATTCATGATGTCTGCCGACAAAATCATATAACCTGTGCTAGAAATCGGCAAAAACTCGGTAATGCCTTCGACAATGCCCATGATAACGGCTTTGATAAATAATAAAATGTCCAAAATATTGCTCTTTATTTAAATTTACCAATATTTATTGGCGGTATGGATTGGGGGTTAAATAATTTTTTGGCATTAAATCATTGGGCGAATGTAATTTGCCCTTGCACATCCAAATTTTAAAATATATCTTGATTGAACAATACTATTTTAAAAATATAAAATTATTGGCATATAAATGATTGGGTGAATAAACTGCCCCATATTTCATTTTAAAATTGGTTAATTATTTCTTACCTTGCTCTGCCAATGTTTTCCAAGCGTTATTTCTAAGATAAACGGGTAAGGCGTTTTCTGCCGTTACCGTCTCGCCCTTTAAAAATAGCGGATAGGCAAGGTATGCAATGTGGCAAGCAGTCGGATTTAGGCGTAATTTTTTGGCATCTGTTGCCACCAAATCCACGCCATCCCCCACGATGATGTCGGTCTCTACATGCTTGTCATAATCCAGCAAATATTCGCTTTGGGCAATGGGCAAGGCTTTTTGTACCACAAAATCCCCTGCATAGACTTGGTTTTGGCGAGCGTCTATCACGCCAGTTATCCTTGTGCCGTCCGCCATACTTGTCTGTTCACACGCCATAAATGCCAAGGCGTGTAGGCTGGATATGCCGATACACGGTGCGTCATTGGCGACAGATAGGGCTTGGACTAGGGCGGTATTGATTCGAATACCACTAAATGCCCCCGGCCCACGGTTGAACGCCCACGCCTGTACGTCTTTTATGTCCACACCTGCCGTATGCAGTGCCTTGTCAAGCATGGGCAAGATAATCTCCGTTTGCCCACGCCCACCTGCCACGGTCTCGGTGTAGATGATGGTGTCGTTTTGCAAAATGGCAATCGAGCATTGCTCAAAAATGGTGTCAAAGGCAACAAGAATGTCAGATGGGCTGGGCGATAAGGCGGTCATAGAATGTGTGCGGGCAAAATAAAAAACGCTTATCATACCACAAAATACTTGTAAATTTTAGGGTCTTAAAAGCGGTCGGGGTTATTGATAACATTATTTACAATGGAGTAATAATTAAGAAAATTTATTTTTGTTGGACGGGGTGGTTTTATGACAAATAAATTCAATAAAAACTTTTGGTATTTTTAATCAAATCAGCGTATAATGTTCAAAACCCATAAAAATTTTATGGTGTTCGTTTTGACTTGTGTAGGGCGTGCCTGCCGTTGGTATTTGCAATGAAAAACAAGATTTAGCCATTTTTCATGCAAAAATTGATTTAAAATGTTAAATTTTTACCTTAATTTTATAAAAATGTTATCAATGGTAGGCACGCCCTAATATTTAGGAAATTTTTATGGAATCTTATGTTCTGTATGATGACGGTCATCACAAATGTATCGCGTTTAGTATGCCCGAAGAAGATGAAAGCGTGCCATCGAACCAGTTTTTAATCATTGATGGCGAAGAAGCGGCAATCATTGACCCAGGTGGGGATTTGACCTTTACGCCACTGACTTTGCAAATCACCAAATACACCAGCATGGAGAGTATTAAGTACGTCATTGGCTCGCACCAAGACCCTGACATTTTGGCGTCCATGCCTCGTTGGCTCATCCATTTGCAAAATACCAAACTGCTTATCCCGACGTTGTGGGAGCGGTTTTTGCCCCATTATAATTCTGCCTTTACCAAAGGGCGATTGCACCACGGTTTGTCGGAGCGACTCGAAGGCATTCCTGATGTGGGTGGCGTGTATGCACTGGGCAATACTAAAATCATGGCAATCCCTGCCCACTTTTTGCATTCGGTGGGTAACATTCAGTTTTATGACCCTGTCAGTCAGATTCTGTTCTCGGGCGACATGGGGGCGTCATTGGTAGGGCATTCTGGCATCAAGGTGGAGAATTTTCAAGCTCACATCAACAGCATGTCAGGTTTTCATAAACGCTATATGGCAAGTAATAAAGCCTGCCGTCTGTGGGCGGACAGCGTACGCCAGCTACCCGTGGACATGATGGTGCTACAGCATGGCAAGCGACTAGAAGGGCGTGCCATCTTTGATGAGTTCTTAGATTGGATTAGTGGGTTATCTTGCGGTATGATTTGATTGATGAGAGTACTTATGACATCAATGAGTTAATGGCGTTGGCTAAGGTTGTTCGGATATGATGGGTTAAAAAGGCGTGATGATACGCCTTTTTATTTTGGTTTTTTGGCAGACATTATTATTTACCCCATTTTTAACATCCACCCAAGATATCATTTATGGGTAACACCATCCACAGAGCCACGCTCTAACAGCCTTGACCCTATCCAGTGCCGACTAAACTGATATGCCACCCGTCCCGAGCGACCGCCTCGAGTGCTTGCCCATTTTAGGGCTTCGCTGCGCACCATCTCATCAAATGCCATGTCCGCCCGTGTCAAATAATACGCCACGATGTCCAAATACGTCTCTTGATTCATGGGTGAGAACGATATCCACAGCCCAAAGCGGTCTGAGAGCGAGACGGTCTCATCGATGGTCTCATAGGGATTGACTTCATCGGTTTGACCGTTATAAATGCTGACGTTATCCTTCATGAGCTGTGGCAACAGATGACGGCGGTTACTGGTGGCATAGATGAGCAGACGGTCTTGTTCGCTGTCTAACGCCCCATCCAGCACGCTTTTTAGGGTGCGGTAATTTTCATCATGCCCATTAAATGCCAAATCATCACAGTAGATGATATAACGGCAGTAGCTGTCGCTTGCCTTGATGGCGTGGCGGATTTTATCAAGCATTTGCAAATCATCTCGGGCGACTTCTATCACTCGCATACCGTCTTGATGATGGGCGTGAAGTAAGGCACGTACAAGGCTTGATTTGCCTGCCCCACGAGTACCAGTCATGAGAACGTGGTTGGCAGGCAAGTTTGCCAAAAATTGGCGGGTATTTTGAATGATTTTGTCTTTTTGGGTATCAATGCCGTGCAAATCATCCAAAGTGATGCCAAGGTGGACATCAATAGGAGCGAGTATGCCACGCTGACCGCCAACCCAGCGATAGGCGAGAACATCAGGGTCTAGATGAATGGATTGGGTGGTGCGTTCGCTTAAAAATTGATTGGCTTTTTGCAAAAAACTTGTGCCAAGGGTCAGTAGTTCGTTATGTAGATTCATGTCAGATGTGTGATAAAAATCTTAATTTAACATAAAACGCCCAAAAATAAAACCACCTTGCTTGGTGGTTTTGGTAATAATAATCTTGTGTAAGCTGTTCTGTGATTACAAACCGCCCACGCTCATCAAAAAACCGCCGAACCACCAGCCCCGCCGACAGCGTACACGCCAGTGTACTGCCCCCACAGACAAAAAACATGGTAACAATCTGATAGCGTACCGCCTGTGTAGGGTCAGCCCCTGCCAGTATTTGCCCTGTCATCATCCCTGGTAGGCTTACCAGTCCGACCACGAGCATGGAATTGACGGTTGGGGTTAGGCCATTTAGCACCGCCGATTTGACAAGCTCATGCACCGCTTCAAAGGGGGTAGCCGACAGCGATAGGCGAGATTTGATAAGGGCTTGCTTGTCGTGCATGGCGTTCACAAGTTCGTTGGTTGTTAAGGATATGGCGGTCAAAGAATTGCCCAAAATCAGCCTCAAAATCGGTATGATATACTGGGGGCGATACCAAGGCGACACCTTTAAAATGAGTGTCATGGCAATCAGCGTAACCACACCCGTGGCAACCGATAGCGAGATGATACTATCAGACAGTAAGCCCTTGTAGGGGTGTTTGACCCGACCTTTTGCCGAGTGGCTTGCGATGAGTGTCATGATGGTTAAAATCGCAAGCACCTGCCACGCACTCTCCCGAGCGAACACCCATGCCAAAATCAGCCCAATCATGGACAACTGCACGACCGTCCGCACCCCTGCCATGATGAGTGTGCCTGTCAAGCGAAGTCGCAGGTATGCCGACACGCCTATCGTGATAAGCAGTAGGGTGCTGGCTAGGGTGATGTCGGTTAGGGTAAGTGTGATTGCCATAATTTACACCGCCAACACACCATTATCCATACGCCACAAATCCGCCCCCAACGCTTGTTGTTCGCTTGGCGTGTGCGTAACCCAAATCAAGGCTTTGGTATCATCATGCCAATCTAGCACGAGTCTCATGAGCAAATGTGCCGTCTCATCACCAAGGGCGGACGTGGTCTCGTCAAATGGGGCAATTGCTGGGTTAAATTGCAACGTCCGCAAAAAACTCACGATTTGGCGTTCGCCCCCTGACAGCTCATGGATTGATTGGTCGATAAAATTGTCATGTTTACCAAGCGTGGTAAGCTGTTGTAAATGCCAATCTTTATCAAATTTTTTGTTTTGGTGGTATTTAAAACCAAAGGGACCGGTTAGATGGTCAAGCACCGTGCCGTCCGATAGGCTAGGCGTTTGATGAAATAAGGCAACAGCAGAGCGATAATCGGGTCGGGGATTTGACTAAGGGATGTTAGTTTCCCATTTTTATTTAACATAATCCTATCAGTAATAGCACTATCCAAAGGCAACAAATCGGCTAAGGCTTGTAATAACACCGATTTACTAGAGCCAGAGCCACCGACCAGAGCGACTTTTTGCCCATGATGTAAGGCAAAAGACACGTTGTCAAGCAAGGTACGGTCTGGGGTATGGTAGGATAGGGCGGTGGCGGTGAGTAGGGGCATGGTGTAGTGTGCTTGGGGTAGGATTTTATGATATGAGATTTGCCGATGGCATTACCCAAAAACCGCCTGCCCCTGATGGATTGATAAGTCTGATAAGTGGGGCAGATGGCTTGGTGTGGAGCTTATTTTTTGGTGGGTCGCTTGCTTACATCCTTATGCTCGTCAGTCTCGTACAACGCCCCTGCACGCCCCACGATGAGCGGGTCAATGTTGCCAATCTGTGAGTCGTCTTTGTCGGCATAGTCCAGCTTGTTTAGGACATAACGCATGGCGTTGAGTCTGGCACGTTTTTTACAGTCGGATTTGATGACAATCCATGGCGATTCGCTCGTGTCGGTCTCAAAGAACATCGCTTCTTTGGCGATGGTGTAGTCGTCCCATTTGTCAAGGGACGCTTTGTCCACAGGCGAGAGTTTCCACTGTTTTAGGGGGTCATGCTCACGGCGAGAGAAACGCACTTTTTGCTCTTCACGGCTTACCGAGAACCAAAACTTGATGAGCGTAACGCCTGACTGGGTCAGGTGTTTTTCAAAGGCAGGCACCTGCTCCATAAAGATGTGATATTCATCATCACTGCAAAAGCCCATAACACGCTCGACCACAGCACGGTTGTACCACGAACGGTCATACAGCACTATCTCGCCTGCGGTGGGTAGAGTCTGCACATAACGCTGAAAATACCATTGTCCACGTTCGGTCTCGGTCGGCTTTTCTAGGGCGACAACCCTAGCGCCACGGGGGTTTAGGTGCTCCATAAAGCGTTTGATGGTACCGCCTTTACCAGCGGCGTCACGCCCTTCAAAAAGGATGACAATTTTTTGTCCTGTTTCTTTGACGTGGCGTTGTAGTTTTAGAAGTTCAATTTGTAATTTGTACTTTTGAGCTTCGTAGTTTTTACGGCTCATGCGATGCTTATAAGGATAACCGCCTTCACGCCAGTTGGGGGCAAGCTCGGTGTCTTTGGATTTGCTTGCACCCAGCTCGCTACTTAACTGATGGGCGACATTGGTGGTAGGCAAGTACTCTGCCAAGCGAACCCCAATTTGGGTCAAATCATCAGCACTGGCGTGTTCAACCAACTCTTCTAGGCGAGAGAGAGTGTCAGAGAATTCGTCACGAAATTTGGTAGCGGACTGCTTTTTTGGGGCGGTTGCCATGCGGACTCCTTGATAAAAATGTGGATTTGTTTTATATTAACATAGCGGTAATATTTTGGCAATATAATACGCCCATTTGTTTTGGATTTTTAATGTCTATTAGAGGGTGATGTGGGGATTTTAACAGGGATTTTATCTATTATGCCATTAATTGTTACGCAGTGATCAATATTTGGGACTTCATCCTGCTTACAAATTAAAAATAAAGAATACATAAACTCATCTCCGAGTTTCTCCCGTTCATCACTTCCTTGGTAGTTAATCATTACATTAGAATTACCAGTACTAAAAATAGATACGGATAACCTTTGTTCACCAATACTCCATTTGTATATTTCATTTCCATTGCCAAAATAAGATGACATAGGTGGCAGATTGTGTAAAATCTCTCTGTCAAAATTCTTACCCAAAATAGTATAAATATTCCCATTTTATCTACCACCTAACTCAATCCTAATCGGGGTATTTTATATAAAACATTAAACACAATTGAATTATCATATCTTTCTTTATTGATGCTGGTGTCATCAGGTAGACGAGCACCTAATTCAAAAAAATGATAAAATATATTTGGTGGTTTGCAAACAGATGAAAGGGCGATTTCGCTATATGTAAGTATGAAAATAGCGAAGATAAATTTCTTGAAATTCATAATGGTAACACCAATGTTATAAATTATTTGGTAATATAATAACTAAAATCATTCACCAAATCATACCAAACCTAACTCACGCCCGAACCTAATAACCTGCTTTCGCCATTAGCAATTTTTTTGACATGGATTTGGGTGGGAATGCGTTCTTTTAATGATTGGACGTGTGAGATAATGCCTATCATCTTGCCTGTATCTTTTAATGATGATAATACCGACAATGCAATGTCCAATATCTCATCATCTAATGTGCCAAAGCCTTCATCCAAAAACAATGAGTTAATACTGACATTCTCACTGCTCATTTGTGATAAACCCATTGCCAGTGCTAATGACACAATAAAACTCTCGCCCCCTGAGAGATTTTTGGTGCTACGAATCTCACTGCCTTGGGCGGTGTCGATGACATTTATCTCTAATAGGCTTTTGTTGATCTTATCATCGCCATGAGTTAGGACATAGCGACTGTCCATTTTGCTAAGGACATCATTGGCGTGATGGAGCATAAGCTCCAAGGTCAGTCCTTGGACGAAGTTGCGGTATTTAATGCCTTCTTTGGAGCCGATGAGTTCATCAAGCTTTGCCCATACGACCAAATCCTGCTGTTTTTGACTGATTAAATTCATCAAAGAGCCGTGCTTTTCTCTGTTGTCCTTGGCATTCATAAATAGCTGTTTTTGCTCGCCAAAGGCGGTCAGCTGTTCATAATGACGGCTTTGTAATTGCTCTTTATATTGTTTTAATTCATCCAATGTCATATTTTTCGATTTGTCATTTGTTGTATTGGATTCATGTTGTTTCTCCATGTCTTTTAAAATATCCGCCAAAACTTTATCATCAGGCTTGGCAGTCATGATGTCATCTAGTTTATGCTCCCAATAGTTAAGATTATCACGGGCTTGTTTTAAGGCATAATGTAAGTTTTGCTCGGTTTGCCCTAATGCTAAGCGTTCATCATTATCCATGCATGCCGATAAAAATTCATCGGTGTCTTTAAAGCCTTTGTCTGTTAGTGATTCATTAAACTTATGTTGTAATTCATCAATGTGCTTATCAAGCGTGGCAATGTGGCTTTGATGATGGCTGATTTTTTCATTTAGACTTAATAAGGCTTGCTGGGACTTTTGATGACTCTTTTGGCTGTCATGAAATGCCCGCTCGCTCTCATCTATCGCTTGGCGTAGCATGGCTTCTTTGTCATCGACATTATCCGTGCCAAACAGTGCTTCACGCTCTGATATATGGCTGTCGTGGTGCTGGGTTAGGGATATTTTTTCTTGCTCTAATTCATGCAGTTTTTCTTGATGGTCATTTAATTGTTTGCTTTGATTGGTCAGATGAATTTGAATGTGGCTTAGCTCGGATTCTAATTGCTGTTTTTGGGCGTGGTAATTGTCATGGTCTTGGCTGATTTGGATTAGCTCGCCAATATGCTGATGAATATTTGCTAATAATGATGTGTGGCTGTCATTATTAATATCATTAATATCATTAATATCATTAATATCATTAATATCATTAATAACATTAATAACATTATCCATGTTTATATCCATGCCTTTTTGATATCGCCCTAATTTGGCAGTGATGGCATGGATAAGCTCATGAATGCTTTGTTCATAATCAGCGATGGCGGATTTGGTGTCTTGTATTTGTTCTGTGATGATTTCGATGTGATTTTTTAGGGCTTTACCGTCTTGGGTGATGATGTCAAGATTTTGGCGTAAGTTATTTAGCTCTTGGCTTTTTTGGGTAAAAGCGTGCTGTAATTTATGATAGTTATCATAACTACCAGTTAAATGGGCTAATGTTTGATGAATGATGTCATTTAATGTATTAATGACTTCTTTTATCTTGGGCGAATTGTCATCTAATGCCATGGGTAATTCATGATGGACGTTTTTTATTATCTCCTGTGCGATGATGGTTTGATAATCACGGTTTATATTTGTGATGATTTCATTTTTTTGTGCTGTTAATGTTTGTTGTTGCTCGCCATAATACACTTTTGCACTGGTGATATTGGCAAGTATTTCTTTATGAGCTTGCAGGTTTTCTTTATGCGTTTCTATTTTTTGGGTGGTGTGGGTGATGGCGGTTTTGGTGCCATCATCAATATCATGGATAAAGGGGTTGTTAAGGGCGTACGGGTGCGTTAATGAACCACACAGCGGACAGGGTTCATTATCGGTCAGTTTGGCGTGATGTTCTTTTAGGGCGATGAGCTGTTGTTGGGTGTCATAATGCTGTTTTAGGGCAGTTAGGGTGTTTTGCTCTTGGGTGATTTGCTCGTTTAGGGCAGAAATGGCAGATAGGGCGGTTTGCTCTTGCTCGGCATTGTCATGCAGGCGAGTGCTTAGTTCATGAAGTTGTCCATTTAACTGTCTGTGGCTCTCTGCATGCTGGCTAAGGGCATAAGTCAAATGCGACAGCTCTTTGATGTGATGAATCTTATCTTGAAAATGCGTGCCATAATACGCCAATTTGTCATTATCAATATCAGATAACATGAGCGATGTTTGTAACAGCTCGCTGATTTGTCCGATAAGGGCTTGATGGTCATGTTCGATTTGAGCCAACCGCTCTTTTTGGGTTCGCAGTTCATCTCGTTTATCATTGATTTGTTGGGTTTTTTGGTGTAGCTCATCGGTTTGGGCGTGCAGTTTTCGGGTGTGCTGACGAAGCTGTGCCAAAGCAGTGCTAAGCTCACGTTCATGACCCGACAGCACACCCACATCTTGCTTGATGTCGGAATAATGTGCCATGTGTTCATGGCGGTCATTGATGGCGTGTAGTGTGGCTTGGTGCTTATCCTGCTGACTGTTTAGTTCTGATATCGCCTGCTTGGCATTAGCTATCATCGTTTGCTCGTTCGTGATGGCGTGGCTGATTTTGTCGATTGCCGATTTGTCCTGAGCGATGATGTTATCTAGCGTTCGCACTTGTTTGAACAGGGGCAGGGCTTGTTTATACTGGGCTTTGTGGGCGGTCAGTGTGCCATGATGACTGTCCTTTTGTGCTTGTCGACTCTGCTGTTCTTGTATTAGCTCGGGCAGGGTGTTTTGGAGTTCGGTAAGGGCGGTGTGGGTGTGGGTTAGCGTGTGGTACTCACGGGTGAGTTCTTGGTAGATGGGCGATAGCTCATGAGCCAGATTAGCAAGGCGTAAGCGAATCGCCGACTTGTCAAAGGCTTGGATGTCTGTCTGGGCGGTTACAATGTCCGCTTGGTGCTTGGCGATGTGAGCTTGGGCTTGGATTTGGTTTTGGTGCCAGCCGATGATGGTATCTAGGCGTTGCAGGCTAGTTTGGGTGTCACGAAGACGAGCGCCATCATCGCTGATACGTCGCTCCAAGGCAGAAAAATGCTCGTCATCCATGACATCGATGTCGCCTACTTTTTGCTCTAATTGGTGTAGCTCTTCCTTTTTTTGCTTATGTACATCAAAGGCTTTTTGGCTGATTTTGGCGTAGATGTGCGTGCCAGTGATTTGTTGTAGGATTTCGCCCTTTTCATTGGCTTCGGCTTTTAAAAAGGCGGAAAAATTGCCTTGGGCAAGCATGACCGAACGGGTAAACTGCTCAAAGTTCATGTGCATGATTTCTATGGCTTTTTTATCGCACACGCTCGGCTTGGTCTCGATGATGGTGCCGTCATCGGATGGGTCGGTCAGTAGGCTGATTTGGCGTTTGATGGGTTGTAACTTGCCGTCGGGCTTTTTGTTTGCCCGTCGCTGTTCAAAGCCGAACCGATAGAGCTTATCGCCTGTACTCTCATTCATGAGTAGCACCACTTCGCTGTGGCAGTCGCCTCTGTCCACGCTCATGAGTTCGTTTTGGGTGTTGCTGATGGTGCTAATCCTTGGCGTCTGTCCATAGATGGCAAGGCAGATGGCGTCTAGTATCGTCGTCTTGCCTGCCCCTGTCTGTCCTGTGATGGCAAACAGCCCGTCATTGACAAAGGCGTCATCGGTAAAATCAATGTGCCAGTTGCCTTTTAAAGAGTTAAGATTGCTAAATGATAAAGAAAGTATTTTCATGATATTTTGGATAAATAAATGGCAAAATAAATTGGTAGAATGACTTTAAAATAAATTGAGTAAAAAATCAGTCGGATAAAAATAAGTAAGATAAAAGCCAAGCCATACACCGTCAGTCCGCCTGCACGTCCTGCTCATGAATGGCTTGGATGATGTGCTGATAGGCGACTTTTAGCTCATCTTTTTCATCATTGCTCACCGCTCTCCTGTCTAAAAGTCGCTCAAACACGTCCATGGTTGTGAGCTGTTTTAGGTTCTCGCCATGATGGGTGCTTTGTAGGACGTGCCTGCGTTGGGTGTTGTTTTGGATGTTTAGGGGTAGGACTTTGGTGTCTGTCAAAAAGGCTTTGATGTCTTTGGCAAAATTTGGCTCTAACGCCTGCCCATCATAGATAATCTCGGCATAGATGGTTTGGTTTTCGGCGATTAGGGGGCGTAAGGCGTGCTTAATGCTGTCGGTGTCGCCTTGTAGTCTCACTAGCTTGGTAAAGACGGGTACGGTCAGGGCATGAATGTGGGGCGTGTTCGCTGTGACGGGGTCAAAATCAACAATCAAGACCTCTTTGTCCTTACCAATCTCACCAAAGCCCATGGCAATCGGCGAGCCACAATAGCAAATGCGATCTTGTCCTGCAACCTTTTGCGGGGCATGGATGTGTCCTAGGGCGACATAGTTGATGTCATTGGCAAAAATACTGGCAGGCAGTTGCCCGAGTGTGCCGACAAAGGTCTCTTTTCGCATGCCGTCATCATCCGATGACACGCTCGCCCCTGCACTAAACAGATGACCGGTGGCGATGATGGGAATGGGGGGCTGGTTTGGGCTGGCTTGGTGTTTATCTCTTAGGGCGATGGCGTGGTCGGCAAGGCTTTGATAATGCTTGGCAATGCCTTGGGCGGTCTCGCTGTCTCGCTGTCCTGTCAGCTCAAAACTACCGCCTGTCCTGACATCTTTGTCACGCAGATAAGGCACGGCAAGGACGATGGCACGCACGATGTCTGAATTGATTTTTGAGTCGTCTTTTGGGTTGTCTTGTGATTTGTCTTTTAAATTATTTTTTAAGTCATCTTGTGGTTTGTCTTTTAATAACAGTATTTCATCATGGATGTCGGCGGTGGCTTGTCCGACGACTTGGACGTTCAGTGTTTTTAAAATGGCTTTGGGGGCGTCCAAAAAGGTGGGACTGTCGTGGTTGCCTGCGGTGATGATGACGTGCTGGCAGGGGCTTTTGGCGACTTTGCCCAAAAAGTCATAATACAGCTCTTGGGCTTTGTTACTGGGGGTGGCGGTGTCAAAGATGTCGCCTGCCACGATGAGTGCGTCCACGTCATGGGTGCTGATGGCGGTGTGTAACCAGTTTAAAAAGGCTTCAAATTCATCATATCGAGTGTGGTTAAACAGGCGTTTGCCGATGTGCCAGTCGGATGTGTGTAAAATGCGTAGGGCGGTTGGGGACTTGGGGGGTATGGTGTGCATGGTGGTTATTTCGATGAGTAAGACAAAAGCAAATGAGATAAATGGGCTGTGATGTTTTAAAGTTTATAAAAAAGACCAACTCTTGCGGGCGGTCTTTGGTAAATGTATGTAAATCGTCAGACAGCGGTTTTGACTGTTTTGGCTTTGTCAAGAGCGGTGTATAGGCGATTGACTTCATCGGCAGATGTTAGGTGTAGATTGACCCGCAGGGCGTGAAATCGTCCTGTCTTGGATGGGCGGACGACCATGCTGGCGGTGTCAAAATCAGGGAAAATCTCTGCCAAAATAAGCGTGACTTCATGGCGTAGGCTGTCATGCTCACCTTCGTGTCCGATGATACTCATGGGGTAGTCCATGGGGAACTGCCACAGCTCGGGGTTTTGGATTTCGGTGCGTTTGGCGTTTACGGTGGGGGCGATATTTAGACTCGTAAGTTTGGTGGTCATGATAATAATAAATAGATGAATTTAGGAATAAATGGGGGTGGCGGTCGCTTTTTCAAGCGTAAAAATACACCCCACAAACCCCAA
>NZ_MUXV01000001.1 GCF_002014975.1 Moraxella bovis | reverse complement strand
AGTTGAGAGTGGGGTAAAATATTTAAATTACAAATTGTGTTATAAAGGGCAGGCACGCCCTAATTACTGATTTCTTCTTGGCAGTGATTCACGCCCTGCGATACGCACCACACGCCCATTTTCAAAAAAGATAGACAGGTACTGACTGGCGTTTTTGATGTCTTTTTTGCCCGCTCGCTTGCCGTCTGTGCCTGCGGTGTAGTCATACAGATAGTCAAAGCGGTTCGGGTTTAGCGTGTCTTTCATGGCAGGGCTACCAAGCAAATAGGTCACTTGGTCGGCGGTCATGCCTACTTGCACCTGCGATGCCTGAGCGGACGTGATGGGCGTGCCTTGGGGCAAATCAATGGTATACACACGAAACACCGAACAGCCTGACAATGCCAATGTGCCGACCAGTGCCAACGCCATGAATTTAGGGGCAAATGTTTGCGATAGGGTCATCATATACTCTCATCTTTATAAATAATCGCCATATTAAACGCAAGTGCGAAAATATGCAAGTTTTTTATGACGCCCTACCCCCAAAAGCCGACTACCCAAAGCTTACAAAATATGCTATGCTCACGATGATTCTACCGCCTGTTAATGTCATCATGTCCGATTTTTCACACGACTTTTTGCACGACTTTGCCACCATTGACCCGTCCGCCCCTTGGCTTGCCCCGTATTTGCCCATTCATCAAGCATATGCCAACCGCCCTGCCCTGCCACTGTTTGAGTGGTTAAATGGCTATTTTGCTGACAATGATATTGCCCTAAAAAATCACCAAAACTGCCCACTTGCCTTTACCCATCAAAACGACCTAGAACACGGCACAGCGTACGAAACCCACATCGGACAACACCACAAAATCCCAACCCGTGATAATCTGCACGACTGGTTTGGGGCGTGCGTGTGGTCGGTTTTTCCCCATACCAAATCGCTACTTAATACCAAACATCTCGCCCACATGGGCGACAACCACACCGCCAACGGACGTAACCGTGTGCGAGATACCATTACCGTATTTGATGAAAATGGGGCGATACTTGTTGTCGCCGATGATGAGATTGGCACTACCATTAGGCAAGCCTTGGTGGGTTTTGATTGGCAAACGTGCTTGGTGGATAACCGTGAATATTGGGCAGATTATCATCATGACAACAACAAAAAAGCCAAAGTCTTTATCTTCGGTCATGCGTTATTGGAGCAACTCATCAGCCCCTACAAATCCTTATGTAGCCATACCGTGATTATCAAAGTTCATTCGTCATTTTTTGCCAAATCACTCAACGAGCAATTAGCCATGTTGGACAATCAATTATCAGAACATTTAAATAACTTTTTAAAAGATGATATTACACCACGCCAATTAAATCCTCTGCCGATATTGGGTGCACCGTATTTTTGGGATAATGCCAACCCTGATTTTTATGATGACCCTTTTGTATTTAGAGCAGGTCGGAGAAAATAGTTTTTAAAATAAATTTAAAATAAAACCACTCAAAAAACCCAATCATTTATCACACTCATATAACCAAGTTGGAAAAAACCATGTATAAAATTGCCTTGATTGTACATTTATTTGGAGCCAGCATTTGGGTGGGTGGGCATTTATACCTGCTTATCCGCCTAATGCCCAATTTTATCCGCCACAATGACGTGGCAGGATTTTTAGCCTTTGAAAAAAGCTATGAACCCTTGGGCATGACCGCCCTTGCCGTGCAAGTGATAACAGGCTTTTATATGCTAACAACCCTACTACCCCCATCACTTTGGGGGCAAAACATGGGCATGCTGACCGCCCTTGTGCATGGTAAATTAACATGGCTTATCTTGACGATACTCACCGCCTTGCACGCCCGTTTTCGGGTAGTTAAAAAGCTAGAAAATGGCACGCATACCGCCAATACATTAAAAGTCATGGGATTTCACGTGCTACTTATCTGCGTGTGGAGCGTGGCATTTGTCATCAATGGGGCGTTTTTCCGTTTTGGGTGATATTTTTATAAACAATTATCATTTGTAAAATTACGCCCCATCTTGTCTCATATCTTTTTGACATAATCATGACAATCAACCATTTACACTTAATATTTCTCAAAAATTTCTGTAAATTTATCAAAGTTTAGCGTATAATAGATAGAATCTTCATGCCTAATTTGGGCAAGAGAACGATTGTTAGGACGTGTTAAACGTGATGAGTTACGGTCATGGACAGAGATTTGTCAAGTCTTATTCATCTAAATTTTAATTAACACGCCCTAAACGTTCATCAAAACAGGTAGCCAGTCGCCACTGTAACTACAAGCATTAACGTGTTGTTAAGGAGTTTAAGGTCAGCGTTAAAGCTCTCGTGTGTACCAACAGGAGTCTGGCATGGTCATTTCACTCAGAGTGAGTATCCGCTTATGATTACCATAAAAAAGGGGTTGGATTTGCCTATCACAGGCGAGCCAACCAAAGAAATTAGCGAACACACACCTACTCATGTCGCCCTTATCGGTTATGATTATATCGGTATGCGTCCGACCATGCACGTCAAGGAAGGCGATACGGTCGCCAAAGGACAGGTGGTGTTTGAAGACAAAAAGCGTCTGGGGGTCAAATACACCGCCCCCGTCTCAGGTAAGGTCATCGCCATCAACCGTGGCGAGCGACGTGTGTTTGAGAGCCTCGTCATTGAAGTTGCCCAAGGCGATGAGATTGGCTTTAAAACCCACGCCAAAGACAGCCTTGCCAAGCTATCTCGTGAAGAAGTGATATCACAGCTCAATGACGCTGGCGAATGGACAGCGTTTCGTACCCGTCCTTTTAGCCGTACCCCTGAACTTGACAGCACGCCGTCAGCGATTTTTGTTACCGCAACCGACACTAACCCCTTAAGTGCTGACCCTGCCGATATCATCAATGCCAATATTGATGATTTTAACAGTGGTCTTGCCGTCATCTCTACCCTATCGCCAAAAACGCTTGTTTGTCATGGCAAAACCGCCCCAACCAAAGCCACCAATATTGCAGGCAGTGTTGAATATCACGGTTTTGACGGCGTTCACCCTGCTGGCAACGCAGGCACGCACATTCACTTTTTGCACCCCTTAGCTCGTGGCGTAACCGTGTGGACAATCGGTTATCAAGACGTGATTGCCATTGGTAAGCTCTTTACCACAGGTAAGATTCACACCGAACGCACCATTAGCCTAGCTGGTACGGTCGTCAAAAACCCACGCCTTATCAAAACCACTCGTGGGGCGGATTTGAACGCCTTAACCCATGGCGAGCTAAATGGCGATGACAACCGTATCATCTCAGGGTCGGTGCTGTCAGGTCGTAAGGCAAGCGGTGCGGTGGCGTATCTTGGACGTTTTCACAATCAAGTCTCGGTGCTGGTCGAAGGTCGTGAACGCCCTGCCATGCACTTTTTTACCTTAGGTGCCAACCGTTTTTCAACGCTACCGATTTATATTTCTCAATTTTTTAAAGGCAAAAAATACGCCTTTACCACAAGTACCAACGGCTCACCCCGTGCCATGGTGCCAATCGGTTCGTTTGAAACCGTCATGCCCCAAGACTACCTACCCACTCAGCTACTTCGCTCGCTCATCGTAGGCGACATCGTCGAAGCGGTGGAGCTTGGTGCACTAGAGCTTGACGAAGAAGACTTGGCGCTTTGCACCTTTGTATCGCCTGGTAAATATGAGTTTGGCGATATTTTGCGTGATAACTTGACCCGTATTGAGCAGGAAGGCTAAACGATGAAATTTATTCACAATATCTTTGACCGTATGGAGCCGTCCTTTGCCAAAGGCGGTAAATACGAAAAATACTATGCTGTTTTTGAGATGTTTGACACATTTTTTCGTCAGCCAAGCTCACAAACATACAGCGCCTCCCACGTCCGTGATGGTATCGACCTAAAACGGATGATGATTACCGTGTGGCTCTGTACTTTCCCTGCCATGTTTTGGGGGATGTACAATGTCGGCTTTCAGGCCTTGAGTGCCATACAGCATTTTGGCATTGTCCCAACAGGCTGGCGTACTGCCATTACAGGCATGGTCGGCTATGACCCAAATAGCATCCTTGCTTGTGTGGTTTATGGGGCGATGCAGTTTTTGCCCATTTATATCGTCACCTTTGCGGTCGGTATCTTGTGGGAGATTATCTTTGCCGTGGTGCGTGGACACGAAGTAAACGAAGGCTTTTTCGTTACGTCTGTCCTATTTGCCCTATCGCTACCGCCTGACATTCCGCTTTGGCAAGTTGCCCTAGGCATCAGCTTTGGTGTGGTCGTGGCAAAAGAAGTCTTTGGTGGTACGGGCAAGAACTTTCTTAACCCCGCCTTGGCAGGTCGTGCGTTCTTGTACTTTGCCTACCCTGCCTATATGTCAGGCGATGCGGTGTGGACGGCTGTTAAAGGCTTAAACAACGTGGACGGTTATAGCGGTGCAACTCCCCTAGGTCAAGCTGCCGCAGGTGTGCCGTCTAATGCTTTTGCAGACGCTTATGGTCAGACCATCTCTTGGGGTCAAGCCTTTTTGGGCAACATGCAAGGCTCTATCGGCGAAGTCTCAACCCTTGCCATTCTTATCGGTGGTGCGGTACTCATGTACACCAAAATTGCCAGCTGGCGTGTGATTGCAGGGGCGGTCATCGGTCTTGTGGTAACTGCCTTTATCTTTAATATGATTGGTTCTGAGACCAACCCAATGATGAGCCTTGCCCCCCATTGGCATTTGGTCATAGGTGGCTTTATGTTTGGTGCAGTCTTTATGGCAACAGACCCAGTATCAGCCGCCCACACCAACACAGGTCGCTGGTGCTATGGCTTGCTCATCGGCTTTATGACGGTTGCCATTCGTGTGGTAAACCCTGCTTTCCCAGAAGGTATCATGCTTGCCATTTTGTTTGCCAACCTATTTGCACCGCTATTTGACTACTTTGTCAAACAAGCCAACATCAAACGTCAAACAGCACGGAGACTAGCTCATGTCAGCCAAAAATAGTAACGTTACAACCCTTGTAACCGCTTTGGTGCTGTGCCTTGTCTGTTCGGTCATGGTGTCAGCCGTTGCGGTGGGTCTAAAACCCAAGCAAACTGCCAACAGCACCCTAGATTTTAACAAAAACGTCCTTATCGCCGCAGGTAAATTTGACCCAAATACTGAGTCAAATGCGGTGGTGGCAGAACGCTTTAAAGAGTTTGAAGTTCATCTTGTCAATCTAGAAACCGGCAAATTTGCCACCGAAGAAGAAGCCCAAAGTGCAGGCATCACAGACGTGGCAAACTATGACATTGCCAAAGCGGCTCGCACCCCAAGCCTTAGCACACCACTTGAAAACGACATTGCTGCCATTGGTGGCAAGCCAAAATTCGGTAAAGCCTATGTCGCCAAAAACGCCAGTGGTGAGATTGAGACGCTCGTTCTGCCTTTTCATGGGGCGGGTCTATGGGGTCAAATCTATGGACTGCTTACCCTTGATAAGGACTTTAACACCATTAAAGGCGTAAACTTCTACCAGCACAAAGAAACCCCCGGTCTGGGTTCTCGTATCACCGAAGAGCCTTGGCGTGCCCAATGGTTGGACAAAAAAGTTCACAACGATAACGGTGAGGTCATCATGGGTGTTGCCAAAGCAGGCACTGCCAAACCTACCGAAGTAGATGGCATTAGTGGTGCCACCCTAACAGGTCGTGGCGTGCATAACATGATTCAGTTTTGGCTGGGCAAAGACGGTTATCAGCCGTTTTTAGACAACCTAAAAGCTGGCACAGCTGGCGGTAAAGGAGCATAATCATGGCGGATACCAAAAAGATTTTAACCACGCCGATTTTTAATAACAACCCCATTGCCCTGCAAATCCTTGGTATTTGTTCGGCATTGGCGGTTACCACGAGCGTGCAAAACGCCCTTGTCATGTGTATTGCACTCACGCTCGTTACGGCATTTTCTAGCTTTTTTATCTCAATCATTCGTAACAATATCCCGTCATCGATTCGTATTATCGTACAAATGGTCGTGATTGCGTCATTAGTTATTGTGGTTGAGCAAATCCTAAAAGCAGTCGCCTATGACACCGCCAAATCGTTAGGTGCGTTCATCGGTCTTATCATCACCAACTGTATCGTTATGGGTCGTGCCGAAGCCTACGCCATGAGCAACCCACCAATCCCAAGTTTTATTGACGGTATTGGCAACGGCTTGGGCTACTCAACCGTACTGATTTTTGTGGCAAGTATCCGTGAAATCATCGGTAACGGTAGCTGGTTTGGCATTCAGCTTTTAGAAAAAGCCACAGACGGCGGTTGGTATATCCCAAATGGCTTGCTGTTGTTGCCACCGTCATCGTTCTTTGTCATCGCTCTGTTCATCGCCATTGTGCGTTACTGGAAACCTGAGCAACAAGAACCTGCGGAGTTTGTCATCGCACCAAATTCTAAGGGAGGGGCACACTAATGGGACACTATATCAGTTTATTCATCACGTCCGTATTCATTGAAAACATGGCTCTTGCCTTTTTCTTGGGTATGTGTACGTTCATCGCTGTCTCCAAAAAGGTCTCAACCGCCATCGGTCTGGGCGTTGCGGTCGTTGTGGTTATGGCGGTTACTGTTCCGCTAAACAACCTGCTTTACCAATTCCTACTAAAAGACGGGGCATTGGCGTGGGCAGGCATGCCAAATACCGATCTGTCTTTCTTGGGACTACTTAGCTACATCGCTCTGATTGCGGCAACCGTCCAAATCTTAGAGATGTTTTTGGACAAATTCATGCCAGCACTCTACAACGCCCTAGGCGTATTCTTGCCACTTATCACGGTAAACTGTGCGATCATGGGTGGCGTGCTATTTATGGTAGAACGTGATTACAACTTTGGTGAATCTATCGTCTATGGCGTGGGTTCTGGCTTTGGTTGGGCATTGGCGATTACGGCATTGGCAGGACTTCGTGAGAAGCTCAAATACTCAGACGTACCCGCCCCCCTTCGTGGTCTTGGCATTACCTTCATCACTGTCGGACTGATGTCGCTTGGCTTTATGTCATTCGGCGGTATGAGCTTATAAGGAGAAACCATGTTTGGTACAGCAATCAGTGGTGTCATCATGTTTACCGCCATCATCATGGGTTTGGTGGTGGTCATCTTGGTGGCACGCTCACGCCTTGTCAGCTCAGGCAAGGTAACAATTAACATTAACGACAATCCCGACAACAACGTAACAACCGCCGCAGGTGGCAAGCTCTTGCAGACCCTTGCAGGCGAAGGCATTTTCTTGTCGTCAGCCTGTGGCGGCGGTGGTACTTGCGGTCAATGTCGTTGTAAAGTATTGGACGGTGGCGGTTCTATCCTACCTACCGAAGAAGGTCATTTTACCCAAGGCGAGATTCGTGAGGGTATGCGTTTGGCGTGTCAAGTTGCCGTCAAGCAAGACATGAAAATCGAGATTGACCCTGAATTTTTTGATGTTAAAAAATGGGAATGTGAGGTTATCTCTAATGATAACGTGGCAACATTCATTAAAGAGCTTACCCTGAAAATCCCAGAGGGCGAAGTCGTACCTTTCCGTGCAGGTGGCTATGTACAGCTAGAAGCCCCACCGCACGAAGTGCATTATAAGGACTTTGACATTGCCAAAGAATACCACGAAGACTGGGACAACTTTAACCTATGGCGTTATACGTCCAAGGTTGATGAGCCTGTGATTCGTGCCTACTCTATGGCAAACTATCCCGAAGAAAAAGGCATCATCAAGTTTAACATTCGTATCGCAAGCCCACCGCCACGAGGTCCAGAAGGCATTCCTCCCGGTAAAATGTCATCGTATGTGTTTAGCCTAAAACCAGGGGATAAAATTACCGTATCTGGCCCTTATGGTGAGTTCTTTGCCAAAGACACCAAGGCCGAAATGGTATTCATTGGGGGCGGTGCAGGTATGGCACCGATGCGTTCGCACATTTTTGACCAACTAAAACGCCTAAAATCCGACCGCAAAATCAGCTTTTGGTACGGTGCCAGAAGTAAGCGTGAAATGTTCTATGTTGAAGATTATGACGGTCTGGCCGCTGAGTTTGACAACTTTGAATGGCATGTCGCCCTATCCGACCCACAACCTGAGGATAACTGGGAAGGCTATACAGGCTTTATTCACAACGTTCTGTATGAAAACTACCTAAAAGACCACCCTGCCCCAGAAGACTGTGAATTCTACATGTGTGGGCCTCCTGTCATGAACGCCGCCGTCATCAAAATGCTCAAAGACTTGGGTGTAGAAGATGAAAACATCTTGCTTGATGACTTTGGTGGTTAATCACCAACCTTGGCAAAAAATCCGCTCTGCATGGGGCGGATTTTTTGGTAAATGATAAATAATAATGACAACTCATTAAGGCTGTAAGAAACTCAAGAGTTATTTACGCTTTGTCTAAAATAAATTTCTACTCATAAGGCGTAAAAGTCAAAGTTTTTCCTGTAATCTCATCTTTCTGACTTAAAGATAAATGGAGTTTAGTCGCATTATAGAAATTAAGAATCTTGTTTTCTTGCTTTGTGTGGTCACTGCTTGCAAATTCACCTTTGTCATGCTACATTTGCATGAGTACACTCAACCCCTTGCAAATAAAGCCTTACAACCCAATTTTAACTACAAAAAAGGCTTAGCCCTATTATACAGACTAAGCCTTTGATTTTTAAAGGAATATTTGGTGCGAACGGAGGGACTTGAACCCTCACGCCGTGAAGCACTACCCCCTCAAGATAGCGTGTCTACCAATTCCACCACGTTCGCAAGTGGTGTGCATTATAGCCGAAGCCATCGCCATTTTCAAGCATTTTTTGCAAAAGATAGAGGTATATTTCGCCCAAAATGCACTTCGACGGTAAGTTTTGGCACGTCCCCTAACACGTCTTGGCACACGTTCATGATATGCTCGGCGGTGAGCCATTCTACCGTACTGCCCTCTTGGGCGGTGGCGTTCTTGACAAGCAGAGCCGACCCCAGTATCGCCACACGCCTTAGCCCTTTATATCGCATGAGTTCATAAACGTGTGGTTTTAGGGCAGTCAGGGAGTGTTTGAGCATTCGCACGCTGATGGGCTGTTCGGGGAATTTTTGGATAACAAGACTACCGACATACTCCGCCCCACCCATCTGCACGCCAAGCCCCGTGGTCTGCTTAGAGATGCGAAACACCATCGCATCGCCCAGCGACAGCTCGCCCCCGATTGCCTTTTTTGGGTAATGCTCGTAGTTGTCGGCATACAAGCCTTTGCACCGTGCGATGACAGGGTGGGCAATGTTACCGTCTGTACTAACGGGCATGATGAGCATCTGAGCCTTGGACTGCAAAAACGGCTCATGACTGGCAAAAATCACAACGCACCGCCTGATACAGGGTAAGCCTGCTCGCTGTCGGGATTCTCATTATCGCTTTTTTCATCAGCAGACGGCTTGGTATTGTCATGCTCATCGACTAGGGCGTCATGAATGACAAAGGGGTTGATGTTACATAACTGGCACATAATTTTCCTAATAAATGGTTTGGCATGGGCATATTTGACTTTGATGATGTTTATTTTTTAAAACATCAAAAGAATTTGATTATTATAATGCCAAACACTAAAAATACCAATGCCCACCCACAATAATGATATAATGCCCTTTTTATGATACCCAACAAAATAGGCAGTCATGACCCACCATTTAACCAAATTCGAGCAAACCCAAACGCCCATCACCCTACACATCACCGCCCTAACCCATGACGGACGTGGCATCGCAACCTATGACGACACGCATGGCGACAAATCGGGCAAAAAAGTCTTCATAAGCCACGCCCTGCCCACTGAGACGGTAACGGTACATCTTACCAAATCCAAAAAAAGCTATGATGAAGCCGACTGCTCGGGCGTGCTAACCCCAAGCCCTCACCGCACTGCTCCCATTTGTCCGCATTTTGGGGTGTGTGGCGGTTGCACCCTGCAACATTTTGACGTGGACGAGCAGATTCGGCACAAACAGTCTGTCCTACAAAACCACCTTACCAAATCAGGCATTACCCCTGCCACGTGGCTACCGCCAATCGTGGGCGACAGAACGCATTATCGCACCAAAGCTCGTCTGGGCGTGCGTTATCTACCCAAGACAGGCAGGCTCATTGTGGGCTTTCGTGAGCGGGCAAGCAATTTTTTGACAGACATTGACACTTGTCCGATTTTGGATCAGCGTGTGGGCGATAAATTAGATGACTTAAAACGCCTTTTAAAAACGCTAAAAGTCAAGGAAAGTATTACCCACCTAGAAATTGCTGTGGGCGAGAATGCAGGCAAAGAAGTGGGCGATTTGCCAAGCGTGGCTCTTATCGTCCGCCACACCAAGCCAATCAACAAAGCTGACACCGCCAAACTTATCCATTTTGGCAAATTGGTAAATTGGCAAATCTATTTACAGCTCAAAGGGGTAGATAGCATTTATCGCATTGACAGCACCGACAAGGCGATACTACCCATGAGCCACACCACACCCCCGACAGGCGGACTGTTTTATCATTTGCCTGAATTTAATTTGACCTTACAAAGTAGCCCTACAGACTTTACGCAGGTTAATTTATCCGTCAATCGGCAAATGGTAAATCTCGCCTGTCGGCTCCTTGATTTAAAACAAGGCGAGCGGGTGCTGGATTTGTTTTGTGGGCTGGGTAACTTTTCGCTGACTCTTGCCAAATGCGTGGGGGATACGGGCAAAGTCATTGGCGTGGAGGGTGGTCGTGATATGGTCATGCGTGCTAAGATGAATGCCAAAGACAATGGACTTACCAACACCGAATTTTTTACCCAAAACTTGACCCAAGATTTTTCAGGCGAACCGTGGGTAGGACAGGTGGATGCCCTACTCATCGACCCGCCACGCACAGGGGCGTGGGAGGTTATGGATTATCTGGGGCGATTTAACGCCCGCCGTATCGTCTATGTCTCATGCGACCCTGCCACGCTCGCCCGAGATAGCGTCCGCCTTGCCGAGCAGGGCTATCGGGTGACTCATGCAGGGGTCATGGATATGTTTTGTCATACGGGGCATGTTGAGAGTATTGTGCGGTTTGAAAAGGAGGTCTAAACCCATTAAAATAACAAACCCATCATCTATCAGATGATGGGTTTTGGATGTGGTACATGCTAATTATTTGCTTAGCTTTTGGCTAATCTCACGCAGTAGCAATACTTCTTCTGATGGTTCGGCAGGAGCTTCTGGCTCTGCTTCGGCTTGTCTACGCATTTTGTTCATGCCTTTGATTAGCATAAATACAATGAACGCCAAAATGATAAAGTGGCTCTGGTTCAAAAAGTATGCTACAAAGAAAACCGTTCGTGGTGAGCTTGGGAAACCTAACGGTTTTCCTACCCGTAGGCATAGCTCAGGGCGAACGGAAAACCTAGTTTGACATACTTTTTAGACTACTACCAGAATATTTAAATAATGACATCATTTTTGTCAATTAAGCATCCTTTTTGCGACCAAAACGCTTACGGTCATTTTCGGTCAGATACTTTTTGCGGATACGAATAGATTTTGGCGTAACTTCCACAAGCTCATCATCTTCAATAAATTCAAGTGCCTGCTCCAAGCTGTACTCCAACGCAGGGGTCAAAATAATGGCATCGTCCGAACCTGACGCACGGATATTGGTGAGCTGTTTGGCTTTGGTTGGGTTTACCACCATGTCATCACCACGAGAGTTGATACCCACAATCATGCCTTCATAGACTTCAAGCTGTGGTTTGGCAAACAGTCGCCCACGCTCCTGCAAGCTAAACAAAGCATAACCTAGGCAAGTACCTGTTACCATAGAAATCAGCACACCATTTTGACGTTTGGCAACCGCACCCTCTTTCATCTCACCATAATGGCTAAAACTTGATGTCATGATACCTGTACCAGATGTCATGGTCAAGAACTCCGAGCGAAAACCGATAAGCCCACGAGATGGCACGGTCGCCTCGATACGGATACGACCTTTACCATCCACCTCCATGTTGGTCAGTTCGCCTTTGCGGTTGCCCATCTGTTCCATGACCGCCCCTTGATGTTGCTCTTCTACATCAAAAGTTACGTTCTCGTACGGCTCACACATCACGCCATCAATCTCTTTGATGATAACCTCCGGACGAGACACGCCAAGCTCAAAGCCCTCACGTCTCATGTTCTCAATCAAGACAGATAAATGTAGCTCACCACGACCCGACACCTTAAAGCGGTCTGGGCTGTCGGTATCCTCAACACGCAAGGCAACGTTGTGAATCAACTCACGGTCTAGGCGTTCACGAATGTTACGAGACGTGACAAATTTACCCTCACGCCCTGCAAATGGGCTGTCATTGACTTGGAACGTCATCGATACAGTCGGTTCATCTACTGACAATGCCGGCAAAGCCTCGACTTTTTTGGGGTCGCAAATGGTGTCCGAGATGTTAAGATTGTCAATACCTGTCACGCAGACGATGTCGCCAGCTTGGGCAGACTCCACGTCCACACGTTCAAGTCCATGATAACCCATGATTTTTAGGATACGACCGTTACGCTTGTTGCCGTCTTTATCCACGACCACCACAGGCGTGTTGGTCTTGATAGAGCCACGTTGAATACGCCCCACACCAATCACACCCACAAAGCTGTTATAGTCAAGGCTTGAAATTTGCATTTGGAATGCACCGTCCACGTCCACTTTTGGTGGTTCAACGATGTCCACAATGGTCTCAAACAATGGTGTCATGTCAGGAGCAGGCTCATCAGGCGACAGCCCTGCAATGCCGTTAATGCCTGAGGCATAAACGATGGGAAAATCAAGCTGTTCGTCTGTACCGCCTAGATTATCAAACAAATCAAACACTTGGTCGATTACCCAATCGGCACGGGCAGCAGGTTTATCAATTTTGTTGATAATCACAATCGGCTTTAAACCACGGGCAAACGCCTTTTGGGTAACAAAGCGAGTCTGTGGCATGGGACCTTCTTGGCTATCTACAAGCAGTAGCACACAGTCCACCATAGATAACACACGCTCCACCTCACCACCAAAGTCGGCGTGTCCGGGGGTGTCCACGATGTTAATGCGGTATTCGGTGTTGGTGCGTTTATCCATCCATTTGATGGCGGTGTTTTTGGCAAGAATGGTAATACCACGCTCACTTTCTAGGGCGTTTGAGTCCATGACTCGTTCAATCTCGCCCGCTCGCTCGCCCAAGGCGCCTGATTGTTGTAAAAGTTTATCAACCAAGGTTGTTTTACCGTGGTCAACGTGGGCAATAATGGCAATATTGCGTAGATGTTGGATATTGTTTGACATAAAATCTCAAAATTTTAAATAAAAATAGGGGTGCAAATTAAGAACTTACACAAAAGCTGTCTATTATAGCATGGATTTGACCAATAATAATATAAAATGCCAAGTTTTAGAAAATAAAAAACCACCCAAATTACTTTGGATGGTTTTTGAATAATCAGAAGATTATTTGGTTTCTACAACGTTAGTTACCTTGTTACCTTGGATAACTGCATAAACACGGCGGTTAAGTGCTTTGTTTTCAGCAGTATCGTTAGGTGCTACAGGACGGTCAAAGCCATAACCTACCGCAGAGATACGGTTAGGAGCGATACCGAACTCGTTAGATAGCATAGACTTCACAGCGTTTGCACGAGCTTCAGATAGGCGTTGGTTGTACTTAGCACTTGAACGCTTGCTGTCTTTAGAAGCGTGACCTTCGATGGCAGCAGTTGCGTTCGGGAACTCACGCATCTTGTCAGCAACTTTAGCAACCTCTTCACGGAACTGTGGTTTGATGTTTGACTTGTCACGGTCAAAGAATACACGAAGTTCCATGCGTAGGTCTTCTTGTACCGCAGTCTCAACTGGGCAACCATTAGCATCAACCACAACGTTGCGTGGAGTATTTGGGCATAGGTCTAGATGGTCAGCAACACCATCACCATCACTGTCGATGAACTGCTCTTCAACAACTTGTACTTGTACAGGTTGAACCACTGGCTCATGAATAGGTGCCACAGGTACGGTAGGTGCCAAACGACCACCTAGAGTCACTTCAAGACCTGCTAGGGCTTGACCTTCCCACCATGCGTTGTCAAAGTTGTGAACGGCACGAGCTTCGCCACGTAGAGCTAGAGCGTCGTTGATTAGGTAACGAGCACCTAGACCTAGGTTACCGATGGTGTCTTTTGACTCAGATGCTTCTATGCCAGCTGGAGTACCATCACGAAGTTGTTCACGGCTTTCTACTTTATATTTGGCTTGACCTGCACCGATAAGCACATAAGGCTTGAACTTATTGTTAGTGTAGCCTGAGAATTGCTCAGTGCCGATTAAGAAGTTACCAGAGATGATTTCTTCTTTGGCATCAAATACGTTTCTAGGATGAGCATTGGCAGAAGCTTTTGAAGCTCTTGCATCAGTATCAGTTACGCCATATTCTACTTGGAATTGAGTAGATGGGGTAAGTTCCACACCTAGGGCTACGCCAGTATACAGGTCACTTTCAAGAGCAACACCATTTTGCTCACCTGCTTTATTAGGATTAAAGTCTACACCTTCAACCTTGAAAATCTCACGTTGCTTTTTGTGAGCTTCGTCTTGATATTGGTAACCAACTAGTGGGGTTACAGTCACGCCAGCAGATGCGACGGTAGCAGTAGCGGTAACCAATGCCAAAGCGATTTTATTAAGTTTCATAAATTCCTCCAAAGGACGGTTTTGATAAAGTCAAACACACTTAGACTATCACTGTCTATTCTAACATTAAGCGGAAATATTTTTCAATACAAATTACAAAAATAATTCAGCTTTCTGACAGATGGAGATAGCTTAACGGCAAAATAAGAATTTGACAACCTTTTTTTGATAAAAAATACAGTTTATTACATAAAAGTTGCCAACTTTTACAATAAAATAGGGGTTTTTAGCGATAAATGGCAATAACGATTAATCAGAGAATGCTTGTCTCATGTTTTTTACCGCTTTATCCAGCCCCACAAACACGCTATCAGCAATGATACTATGCCCGATGTTTAATTCATGAATGCCGTCAATTTGGGCAATGGGGGCGACATTATCCACTGTCAGTCCATGTCCTGCGTTTACCAAAAAGCTCGGGTGTTTAGACAAAGCAAATGCTACGCCTTTTTTGACACGGTCTAGCTCATGGGCGATTTTGTCTTGGTTATTTTCAAGGCAACGCTCGGCATACGCCCCTGTGTGAATCTCAATGGCATCTGCCCCAAGCTCTATCGCTCTGTCAATCTGGGCGGTATCAGGGTCTATAAAAAGCGATACTTTGATACCGACATTTTGTAAGTCTTTGATAAAGCTAGGTAATTTGTCATTATTCATGACATCAAGCCCACCTTCGGTCGTCACTTCTTGGCGTTTTTCGGGGACAAGGCATACCCACTGGGGGCGGACATCACGGGCAATGGCAAGCATCTCGTCCGTTACCGCCATTTCTAGGTTCATCGGAATGCCAATCGTTTTTTTTATGGCATAGACGTCAGCGTCCTTGATATGACGGCGGTCTTCTCGCAGGTGCAGGGTAATGCCGTCCGCCCCTGCCTGCTCACACACCACCGCCCCTTTGACAGGACACGGATAATCCACGCCACGGGCGTTACGAAGTGTGGCAATGTGGTCAATATTGACACCAAGTCGGGGAGTTGTCATGGTTTTTCCTTAATATGTCGCATGTGTTAGGGCTTGCTATTGTTAAGGTTTGCTATCTGCTGGCATGGTCGGCTCTTGGCTGTTGTCAAAAAGCGTTTGCTCAAGCTCGGGCAGTGCCGTTTTCATGAGACTACCGACATACATCTGTGGCTGTGATGGCGTAAAACCCATGAGTGCTTCTAGCTCGCCCACTCGCTTTTTGGTGTAGGCGTAGGCATTATCAAAAGTGTTTTTATCGCCACGCAAGCCTTCGGCAAAAAACGCCCGCCCAAAATAACTCAAATCGGCGTTATGACTACACCCAAAAGACGCTCTATCGGCAGCCGATGCGGTGATGATGAGCGTGGTCGGTGATGCCAAACTCTCAATAAACGCACCCGAGTAGCACGATGAGACGACAATCACCCGCCAACGAATGCCCGATGCGTCAAGCGTCTCTTTGAGCCACACAGGGTCAATGTCGTCCAAATCCAGTGGCGGATTATCCAGCACCAAATCCCCCAAAATCTGACCGCTCTCATCCACCGCCCCGTGTGAGCTTAACGTTAAAAACAGCACGTCTTCATCGGCATTCATCTGTTTGCCGATGGTTTGGAGCGTCTCGTGAATACTGGTCTTAGTGGCGATGGGGTCAGACTGCCATGTGTTTGGGTTATTGATGAGTGCAATTGATTTGCCCTTTGTGCCAAAACGCACATCAAACAGCTGTTTTGCCTGCTCTATCTCATTGGTAAAGACATCCAACTCGCTATATCCTGCCACACCCATAAAGTACCAGTCGGTCTCGCCCGTCTCAGACTTTTCAATGTTCGCCAAATGGTCTGCCAAAATCATCGGCTGAGCATAAAAGGCAGTCTCGCTGATGGTCGGGCTTTGGTTTTTTACCTTAAAAATGGGTTGGTCTGCCACGTTTTTTTGCCACACCACCAACAGGGCAATCGCCCCTATCATCATGATGACTCGCTCCCACCACTGCCAGTGCAAACGCTTGGCGAAAATCAACAGTAGTGCCGCCGTCTGCCACACAAACAGTGCCACGAACAAATCGGGCAAAATGCGATACATCCAATTTGGTAGCCAGTTTTGCAAGCTCAAAAACTGCATGCCACTTTGCACCAAAATCAGTAGCGTATCTGCCACTAGCCACAAAATCACAGGCACAAACAGCAGTGAGTAGTTAAGCGTACGCTTGGCAAGCAAAATCCCTGCAATGAGCATGATGGTCGGCCAAATCAAGTAGCTAATCAGCCCCTGCTCGTTAAAGTCGCTACCAAAATTTGCCGTCAGCCACGCCAATAAGATATTGACCGCCAACGCCAACAGAGCAAACAGAGCAAACTGCCCAAACGTGGGCTTGACCCAATTAAAGGCACGCACCGACCCCACCAACATCCACAAGGCAGCGACGATGTTGGCGGCAAAGTTTAGGGAAAATCTTGGTAGGGATTGGATTTTTAGGGATTCTAGTGACAAATGGCGACTCTTTATCGATATAGAACAAAAAGTTAAATTGGCTTATTTTCGCAAAAATTTACGGTTGTGGCAAGTGGTTTTATAAAAATTTGGTGCATGGTTGTTTGTAAATACTAAGATTATTGATGTCTACTTATTAAATTAACTTCATCTATTTTTAAGAAAAAGTGATGTTTATCTAGGGCGTGCCTGCCATTGATAACATTTTTATAAAATAAGATGAAAGTTTGACAATTTCAATTGATTTTTGCATGAAACATGGCTAAATCTTGTTTTTCATCGTAAATACCAAAGGCAGGCATGCCCTAAAACCATAAATTTTTTGTGGATTTTTAAAAAACTTAACCGCCAAAGCGGATAAATATGTTAGAATATTACCCCTATTTTGGTTTGTGTTGATTGGTTGGCACTGGGGCATTTTCCCTTTGTCCAAATTTATCAATAAATAC
This sequence comes from Moraxella bovis, assembly GCF_002014975.1. Classification (GTDB taxonomy): domain Bacteria; phylum Pseudomonadota; class Gammaproteobacteria; order Pseudomonadales; family Moraxellaceae; genus Moraxella; species Moraxella bovis. The sequence goes on along the minus strand of NZ_MUXV01000001.1, from coordinate 27,010 downwards.
GCCATTAACCAAGAGTGAATTTACACCTTTCTACCTTTAACACCTTTTATAAAAGAGATGACATGGTCAGTATCTACCTGCTCATTCCACTAAGTCTTATGTTGTTCGTTGTGGCGATTTGGGCGATTGTGTATGCGGTCAAATCCAACCAGTTTGAAGACTTGGACAACGCCCCCGACCAAATCATCTTAGACGACCGTCAAGCCCGACGTGACACCCTAAATCACGCTCGCCAGGCAAACCAAAATAACCAACACCACAAGGATAACGCATGAGTATCGCTCTATTAGTACCTGCCCTTGCCATGGGCTTTTTGGGGTCGCCACACTGCATGGGCATGTGTGGGGGCATTGTGACTGCTTTTGGCATTTCGATGAAAAACCTAAGCCCCCAAAAGCGTGGAATGCTTATCGCAACCTATCATACAGGACGTTTGATGAGCTATATGGCTCTTGGGCTCATTGCCACTCTCATTGGCGAGAGCGTGCTTGCTCCGCTCATGACCGATAACGCCCTGCCCCGTATCGTGCTGGGTCTGGCGATTGTGTTTGCCGCCCTACTCATGCTTGGCGTGCCATTTTTAAATCGCCTTGAAAAAGTGGGACTGGGTCTGTGGAATCGCCTTGCCCCTGTCCGCCAGAAGGTACTGCCCATGGACAGCTTGCCTAAGGCTTTGGGAGCGGGTCTGCTGTGGGGGCTACTTCCCTGCGGTCTGGTCTATGGGGCACTGGTCATGGCGATGAGTGTGGCGGCGGCAGGGCATGAACCCATCATGGGCGTGCTGTTCATGCTCGCCTTTGGGGTTGGTACGTTGCCCATGCTTATCATGACGGGGGCGGCACTGTCATGGCTACAACAGAAGGTTAAAGCCTTTAACCTGCGTAAATTTAGTGGAGCTGTTATGCTCATCTCGGGACTGTCTGTCATGCTCTCGCCCACCATCATGCATCTCATGCACGGTCATCATCATGGCGGGCATGGCAATCATGGTCATGCACACGGTGAACACCACCACGAACACAATCATCAAATGAGCCAAGACACTCATGCAGGGCATAAACATCATCATGACCATGGGCATCAGCACAGCCATGACCATCATCATTAAATACCATCATCAAAGCCCCGTCATGGGGCTTTGATATGATTGGGCGGATGTTTCTATGGACACGCAAAGCCAACCCCCAAAACCTATGGCAAATATCAAATTCATTGGGCGTACAACAAACCACATCCCATTATCAATCACTACTTATTCTCATTACCAACCTTTTTAACCTGAAAAATTTTTGATTTTATGATAAAATAATGAAAAATTTTAACCCAAAACCGCCATGCTAGAAATCCGCCATTTGCAAATGCTCTCTGCCCTTGACCGTCTCGGTTCGCTTGCCATGACTGCCGATGAGCTTAATTTGACCGCATCCGCCATTTCTCATCAATTAAAAGAACTAGAAAGCTATTATGACATTACGCTGGTCAATCGCCGTACTCGCCCTGTAACCTTTACGCCAGCAGGTCGCTTGGTTTTGCAGCTTGCCGATAATGTCCTACCGCAAGTCGCTCGCACCAAAGCCGACATAAGGCGTTTGGCACACGGACAAGCAGGGCAACTAAGACTGGCAAGCGAGTGCCATAGCTGTTTTGATTGGCTCATGCCGATTTTAAATGTCTATCGTAACGAGTATAGCGATGTGGAGTTGGATTTTGCCTCTGGCTTTGAACCCGAACCACACCAAATGCTCCTAGACGGCGACATTGACCTACTCATCACGGCAAGCGATTTGCCGATAGACGGTATCCATTATGAGCCACTGTTTACCTACGAAAGTCGCCTTGTGATGTCACCCACGCACCGCTTGGCAAGCCATAGCGTGATAACTCCTACCGACCTAGCGGACGAGACACTCATCACCTATCCTGTGGAGCAGACTCGCCTTGATGTCATTGCCAAATTTTTAGAGCCAAATAGCGTTACCCCCAAACATATTCGCACGACCGAGCTTACCGCCATGCTCATTCAGCTGGTGGCAAGCGAGCGGGGTGTATCGGCACTGCCCGACTGGGTGGCGAGCGAATATGAGAAAAAAGGCTGGGTGGTAACACGTCCGCTCGGGGCGGGGGTGCATTGTCAGCTGTATGCAGGGGTGCGTGCAAGTAGTATGGATATGGCGTATGTGAAGGGGTTTTTGGGGTTACTTGAAGGGATTAAAAAGCAGTAATCGGACAGTAAAACCTTGCAGTCACGCTTTGGGCGTGTTATGCTAATCTTACTGACCCCTAGGCGACCATTAGGAGCTGTCATGACCATCACTAGCCTGTCCGAGCTTAATCTTAATCATCGCTATACTTATGCCGATTATTTGACATGGCAACTAAAAGAAAAAATTGAACTCATCAAAGGCAAAATCATCGCCATGAGTCTTGCCCCTACTCGCTTTCATCAAGACATTGCATGGAATCTAAGCCGTGTGCTTGGTGATTATTTTGACAAACAGCCGTGTCGGGTTTATTTTGCCCCTTTTGATGTACGGCTAACAGGCGATAGCCCCGAGATTGAGACGGTGGTTCAGCCTGATTTGTGTGTGGTGTGTGATTTGTCAAAACTGGATGATAAAAGGGTGTGTGGGAGCCCCTGATTTGGTTGTGGAAATTCTATCGCCAAGCAACTCAAAAAAAGAGATGAGCATAAAATTTGATCTATATCAAGAAGCAGGTGTGCGTGAATATTGGATAGTGGACAGCAAAGCACGCACGATTTTGATTTATGTGTTAAAAGATGGCAGTTATGTGGGCGAACGTCTTTATGTACAAGGCGAGAACCAAGTCGCCCATTCGGTTATTTTTGATGGATTGGCGTTTAATGTGGATAAGGTATTTGATTTATCCTAGGCAGTTTTTATTTTATTTTGCCTTGTCAAATAAAATCTTTCTATTTTAATCTTGCCACATTTAGCCCCATCAAACTTAACCCTGTCAAACCACGCCTAAAAATAGGACAACCATCATTTACCCTATTTACCCCACCCCACCCACAACAAATTTTTATTGCAAAATCCTACCCATTTCACTTAAAATAATCAATTTGCCTTTATAAAATGGGGATTGCCCCCATAAACATAAATTCATCACATCTTTACCGAGCGTTAAATTTTTATGAGCGTATTTGCCATTGGTCAGCGTTATTTGTCCGATTCTGAGAGTAATTTGGGATTGGGCGTGGTCATCGAAGTGGACGACCGCTGTGTTCACATCTTATTCCCCCAAAGCGAAGAAAAACGAGTGTATGCCAAAGCGTCCGCTCAACTGTCACGGGTGGTCTTTGGCAGTGGCGACACCATTTTTGACCAAGACGGGCAAGAGTTCGTGGTGGCAAGCTGTGAAGAGATAGCCGATGTCATGCGTTATCATCTGACCTGTGGCAAAAGTCTCATGGAGACTCGCCTGTCGGCAAACATCACGCTCGCCAAGCCCTTGGAGCGACTGCTGGCAGGACGCATTGAGCATAATGAGCATTATGAAGTCCGTCAAGACGCCCTGAAACTCAACGCCATGCTCACCCGTCATCCGCTTCGTGGACTCATCGGGGCAAGAGTGGACATCATTAACCATCAGCTCTACATCGCCCACGAAGTCGGCAAACGCCTAGCCCCCCGAGTACTACTGGCAGATGAAGTGGGGCTGGGCAAGACGATAGAAGCAGGGCTTATCGTTCATCAACAGCTCATCACAGGGCGAGCCAATCGGGTGCTTATCCTTGTCCCTGACAGCTTACAGTATCAGTGGATGATAGAGTTAAAACGCCGATTTAACTTAGATTTTGCCATTTTTGACCTAGTACGGACAGCATCCATCAAAGAACATAACCCTGATGAAAACGTGTTTGGCACCGAACAGCTCATCATCGCCAGCATTGATTTGTTGCTTGACCATCACGACCTATATGAGCAGGCGTATGCATCGGGCTTTGATTTGCTTGTGGTGGATGAAGCCCATCATCTGCATTGGGACAGCGAACAAGGCGGTAATGACAAATACGAGTTGGTGGCAGATTTTGCCCAGCACATCGCAGGGGTGTTACTACTGACCGCCACGCCAGAACAGCTTGGCGTGGAGAGTCATTTTGCCCGCCTGCGACTGCTTGACCCGCACCGCTTTGATGATTTGGATGATTTTATTGCCTCCCAAGACGCCTTTGCGGACGTGGCAATGGTGGCAACTTTGCTGATAGACGGCAAAGATCTGACCGATAAGCAAATCACGGCAGTGGCAGGACTGCTCGGCTTTGATGTCAGCGAGATTGCCGACATCAATACCAATGACAAACTCCGCCAGCACATCATCAACGAACTGCTAGACCGCCACGGCACAGGACGTGTACTATTTAGAAACACCCGAGACAGCGTGCAGGGTTTTTATGGACGTACAAGTATCGCCTACCCACTACCCCTGCCGACAGCGTGGCAAAACACCCCTTACACCCATGGCAAACTGCGTGAACAGCTGTGGGGCGAAGAAAGCTTTCCCGACGGCTCATGGCTAGAAGCTGACCCCCGAGTGCCGTGGCTCATTGAGCTGTTAAAAAACGACTTAAAACACAACAAAGTCCTGTTCATCGCTCGCTCTGGGGCGACCATTGAGAGTTTAGAAGCGGTGTTACGTCTGCACGCTGGCATTAAGACCGCCATCTTTACCGAGCAGATGAGCCTGTTGGAGCGTGACCAAGCATCTGCCTACTTTGCTGACACGAGTGGGGCTCAGATACTGCTGTGTAGCGAGATTGGCTCGGAGGGGCGTAATTTTCAATTTGCCCAAGATTTGGTGTTGTTTGATTTGCCTGCCAACCCTGACACCTTGGAGCAACGTATCGGACGACTTGACCGCATCGGACAAATCGCCCAAATCCGCCTGCATGTCCCTTTTGTCGTTGGCACCGCCCAAGAACGCCTATATCATTGGTATGACCATGCTCTAAACATCTTTAACCACATCAGTCCCACCGCCCAAACAGTGCAAGAGCATTTCATCGCTGACCTAAAACCACTACTAGAAGGGCAAGGCACGCCCAATGACTTTGCCGAACTGGTGGCGGACGCAACCGCCCTGCGTATACAGCTCGAAGAAGAGCTACAAGCAGGGCGAGACCGTCTGCTAGAACATAACTCATGCCGTCCTAGCGTGGCAGGACGTATCGTGCAAGCCATGCATGAGCTGGACAACACGCAGATACTGCCAGTATTTCTTGACCGCTATCTGGACGCACTCAACGTCGATTATAGTATTAGCCGTGATGATTCGTGGGTCATTCATCCCATTGACAGCACCGAAGTGCAGGACATCTCGGGACTGCCCCTTGACGAAGACGGTATGGCCCTAACTTTTGACCGCACCCAAGCCCTGACCCGTGAAGACATGGCGTACATGACCCTAGAACACCCGCTCATGACGGGCGTGTTAGAGTCCATCAAGTCAGGCACGTTTGGCAACACCAGCGTGGTGCTATTAAAATCATCCGCCATGCCACAGGGTCTCATGCTCATCGAAAACCACTTTCGAGTCGAAGCCATCGCTCCCAAACACCTAAATCTATCTGCCTATCTTTCAGGGCAAATCATCCGTGTGCTACTTGCCGAAAATGGCAATGACCTAACCAAAGTGGCAACCCCCGACAAACTTCTGCCCATCATTGACAGACTAGACAAAGCCAAAGCCCGTCAAGTCATCAAGGCAAGACATGAAGTCATCGGCAACATCACCGCCCTAGCCAAGACTAAGGCAACCGATGAGCTGTCCGCCATCAGTGCGTCCGCCCAAAGCCAATTTGCCGACCATCTGGATAAAGAGATAGGACGACTGCAACGCCTACAAGCCATCAATCCAAACGTGCGAGATGATGAAATAAAGACTCTCATTGAGATGAAAGAGCAGGGACTGTCGGCATTGGCAAATCTATCGCTCGTACCTGACAGCATTCGTGTACTGATTTGTGTCAAACCTGATTAATCCAAAAGGAAGTTTTATGCCCCATCTTACCCTAGAATTATCCAAAAACCTAAAAATCGCCGATGAAGCTGATTTGTTATTAAAGCTAAATACTGCCCTATTTGAAAGCGGTCAATTTGCCCAGTCCAAAGACATCAAAAGTCGTGTATATCATGCCACAGACAGCCTTATCGGACTGGCGTTTGATGACGGCGAGCATTTTGTGGTGGCACATTTCGCGATTATGGCAGGTCGCAGTGATGAGATAAAGGCGGATTTGGTCGGGCGTGTGATGAGCGTATTACAAAGCGAGATTGGTAAGGCTTACCAAAACGTGCAATATGCGGTGAATTTGACTGAATTGTCCAGCGTTTATCAAAAGGCGATTGTATAACCCATGTCCTTCGCCCAAATCCACACCCGTTCTGTCATCGGTCTGACCGCACCGCCTGTTACGGTGGAAGTCCATATCTCCCAAGGCTTGCCTGCCCTAACCATGGTCGGCTTGCCCGAAGCGTCTGTGCGTGAAAGTAAAGACCGTGTCCGCTCGGCGATTATCAACAGTGGTTTTGATTTTCCCAATCGCCGTATCACGATTAACCTTGCCCCTGCTGACCTGCCAAAAGACGGGGCTAGGCTTGATTTGCCGATTGCCATTGGGATTTTGACGGCAAGTGGGCAGATTGATGAGACGGTGCTGGATAATTTTGAATTTGTGGGCGAGCTTGCCCTAAATGGCGATTTGCGTGGGGTAACAGGCTCACTGTCGGTGGCTCGCACCCTAAAAGGCGGTGGGCGGACGCTAATCCTGCCAAGTGCCAATGCGTCCGAAGCGGTGCAAGTGGCGGATATTTGCGTGCTGGGAGCGGAGAATCTCGCCCAAGTCTGCCGTCATCTAAATGCTATCAATGGCGGTCATGCAGACGACAAACTTACCCCAACCGCCATACCGACCGCCAAAACAGTGGCGACTTATCCGCTTGATTTGTCCGATGTCAAAGGGCAACACCACGCCCGTAGAGCGCTGGAGATTTGTGCCACAGGTGGGCATTCTATGCTGTTTAAAGGCTCGCCCGGTTCGGGCAAAACACTCATGGCAAGCCGTCTGCCGAGCATTTTACCGCCCTTGACTGACGATGAAGCCCTAGAAGTGGCAAGCATTTATTCAGTGGCAGGCGTGCCTTATGAATTTGGTATACGTCCGTTTCGCTCTTGTCATCATACCATGAGTGCGGTGGCGTTGTCGGGCGGTGGATCACGCCCCAAACCAGGGGAGATTAGCCTTGCTCATCAAGGCGTGCTTTTTCTTGATGAATTGCCCGAGTTTGACCGCAAAACGCTCGAAGTCATGCGACAGCCGTTAGAATCCAAAACCATCACGATAAGTCGTGCCAACTCACAGGTGGATTATCCTGCCAATTTTCAGCTCATCGGGGCGATGAATCCGTGTCCGTGTGGCTATCATGGCGATCCGTCTAACCGTTGTCGCTGTACGCCTGAGCAAATCCGCCGTTATCAGGACAAAATCTCAGGTCCCTTGCTTGACCGTATTGACCTGCATATCCACGTCCCTGCCATGCCGATAGACGACCTACAAAACGCCCCACAAGGCGAACCGTCTGCTGTGGTGCGTGAACGTGTGGCAAAGGCTCGCCAAATTGCCCTAGACCGTCAAGGCAAAGCCAACAGCGAGCTGACCCCAAGCGAGATTGATACCTACATACCGCTTGGCACGGCAGAAAAACAGCTCCTAGCCACCGCCCAATCACGGCTCAATCTCTCCGCTCGTAGCTATCATCGGGTGCTAAGAGTGGCTCGCACCATTGCTGATCTGGCAGGGGCGGATAGGGTGGGCATGGCTCATTTGGCGGAAGCACTTAGTTATCGCTAACTTCTTTTTATATCAAGCGACCCATCATGAAAAACGAGCCACTGACCGGCTATCTACTACATGCCCGAGCCTATCAAGAAAAACGGGCGATTTATCAGTTTTTTAGTGCCGAACATGGCGTGGTGCATGGCGTAGGCGTGCGTGGCATGCCGTCCTTTGCAGTCATTGAGCTGTTTGCCAGTGGACAAAACACCCTAAAAAACTTCACCCAAATTCACATCACGACCACATCGCCCCCACGCCCTTTGGGGCAAAATCAGTACGCCCTACTCTATCTTAATGAACTCATCTGCCGACTCATCGCCCCCGAAAACCCCTGCCCCGCCCTATGGCAACACTACCATGACAGCGTGACACAACTCCAAGCTGTCAGTCATGACATGGGCAATGATAAAAATAATCAAACGGGCAACAGTACCGCTCATAAGATGAGCAACATGAACAAGATGAAACGGACACTACGGCAGTTTGAGAGAGCGTTGTTTGATGAGCTGGGCGTAGGCATTGACTGGGGTACAGATGAGACAGGGCAGGCGATTGATGTGCAGTCATATTATGACTTTATCCCCACACGGGGCTTTGTCAGCACCGACGACACTGGCACATCAGGGGCAGTGATTAGGGCGGTCAGCAAGACAGACCATCATCAGCCAAGCCCCACCGCCTTGGCACTGCTCGGACAGATACATCGGGCGATGATAGACTACCTACTTGACTACAAGCCCTTAAACAGTCGTAAGTTATGGGCAGAACAGGTCAGATATCGCCAGTTGTCTTGACCGCCTGCCCTGCGTTTGTTACAACTCACCATCCGCCACAAGCGTGCGAATCACCTTTTTGTCATGCTTGCCCACGCTGGTTTTGGGAATATCGGCAACAAAACGTAGCTCGCTCGGCATGCTGTATTTGGGGATAATCTCCCGTTCATAGGCTTGGTGTGCCAGTGCCAAAATGTCATCAGGCGTAATGTTCTCATGATTTGGCTTTTTGACCACCAACGCCAAAGGTCGCTCGCCCCATTTGTCATCAGGAATACCGATGACGGCAATGTCCGCTACAGACGGGTGCAACGACAAAATCGTCTCAATCTCCAATGATGACACCCACTCGCCCCCTGACTTGATGACGTCTTTTAGGCGGTCGGTAACTCGCACCACGCCTTTATCATCCATGTGGGCGATGTCTTGGGTGTGTAGATAACCGCCCGTCCAAAGCTCATCGCCTGCGTCTTGGTTTTTAAAATAACTCTGAGTCAGCCACGGCGTACGCACCACCACTTCGCCTGCGGTTTTGCCGTCTTGGGGTAGGCTTTGCCCGTGCTCATTCCAAATTTGCAAGTCCACGAGTGGCACAGGCACGCCCGTACTTACCCGAATGGCAAGTGAGTTCTCGGGCGTTAAAGGCTCTTTTTTGTCAAAAGTTGCCACCGTAATCACAGGGCAGGTCTCACTCATGCCATAGGCGGTATAGACCTGTATGCCACGGGCTAGGGCGGATTTGGCAAGCCCTTCGGTCAGGCGTGAGCCGCCGATAATCATCTTTAAGCCGTCAAAGGTAATATCACGCTCGCCTGCTTCTTTTAGCATCATTTGTAAAATAGTCGGTACGCAGTGGGTAAAGCTTACCTTGTGTTTGATTGCCAAATCTACCAGTAGGCTTGGCACATAACGGCTTGGGTAGATTTGTTTTAACCCAATCATGGTCGCCACATAGGGAATGCCCCAGCCATTAACATGAAACATTGGCGTAATCGGCATATACACGTCCGAGTATCTAAGCCCAACTTCATCGGGGTTTAGACTTGCCCCCATTGCCACCGCCATGGCGTGCAGGACGATTTGACGATGACTAAAAAACACGCCCTTGGGGTCGCCTGTCGTGCCTGACGTATAAAAAGTCGTGGCAATGGTGTTTTCGTCAAAATCTTCAAATTCAAATACATCATCGGCACGGCTTAACAGCTCTTCGTACTCGCCCACCACAAAATCAGGGGCAGGCGTGGTGTGGTCATCAAGCCAGATGATTTTCTCAACGCTTGGCACGTCATGGACATGATTGCCAATCATCGGCATAAATTCAGAGTTAAGGAGCAACGCCTTGGGCTTGGCGTGGTTTAGGGTGTATAGGATTTTTTCAGGGGACAGGCGGATATTAACCGTTTGCAAAATCAGCCCGAGCATGGGAATGGCAAAATACGCTTCTAAATAGCGATGACTATCCCAGTCCATGACTGCCACAACGTCGCCTCGTTTTAGCCCCAAATCGGTCAAAACATTGGCAAAACGCTGTATCCGCCCCAAAAACTCCCGATAAGTAAATCGGGCTTTGTCGGCATAAAAAATCTCTTGGTCAAGCGAGACGGTTTTGGCTCGGTTTAACAGCTGTTTGATAATGAGTGGAAAAGGATAGGCGTGAAGGCTGGCTTCATAGCCGTGAATGTGGTCGTGCATGATGTGTCCTTACAAATAGATAAAAATCAAAAGTCATCAATCCTAAAACAATCCTAAAATTATCCATCCTAAGACTGATGGCTTAGCATAACTCATTTAAAAACACTTGTAAAGAATTTTTGTACATAAAAAACACCCTAAAACACAGCTGATTTTAGGGCATCCATCACAAAGATTTGTAATATCAAAGACCAACATCAATCATTGGTATGAAACAACAAAAACAGCTCAGTAACATTGCCTTCTAAGCTATTGGCGAGCTGCACCATCATGTCAATGTCACCTCTCATCATGCCAAGCTCTTCACTCTCTTCATCCATGCCTGACAAAATGACCATCGGCAAGGTCAGCTCCGCCACGTCTTTTTCGGTGTCAGCATCATCAAACCAATCCACAGACTCATCGCCATACATCGCCTCGATGAAGCCGATACACCACGCCACCACGTCTGAATTTTCGCCAAAGTCTTCTTCGTCGTCGTCAGCATCAAAGGGCAGTTCAACAGGCTCTTCGTCTTTTAGGGTTTGATAAATCCCATCTCGCCATGCCGTCAGGGCGGTTTTGACATCATCGCTCACCTCATTTTCATGCCCATCAAAATACACAGACAGCCAATTTGGCAGAGGCTTGCCGACGATACTGGCGGTCAAAAACCCATGCGTGGCAACAGGGTCAAAGCCATAAGGGTTCGTCTCTTCGCTGTATAGTAGCGTTATTAATTCATCGCGGGTCATGGGTGTACTCTTAGGGTTTGGGATTAAAATAGCATGGCTAAAAGTGGTATAATTAGATGACAGGCAAATGACAACACCAAACTTAGCCTAAGGCAAGTTTAGGCATCAAAATCATCATCGTCCAAATCATCAAATTCGGCAAAATCATCGTCATCTTCTAAGGCACGCATGAGTTTATTTAGGCGTTGCTCTTCGAGCATGGCGTCGATTTTAAGGCGTTTTTCTAAGGGTTTGGCTTTGGTGTCGTCTGCCAGTTGGGCATCGGCATCTTCTTCAAAATTATCATCATCAAAATCATCATCAAGACCGCTCATGATAACTCCTTTTGGATAAATGGGTTGGGGTAAATAATGGGCAATATGGATAAATTTGTTTTTATTTTTAAATCAATTTGGCAAAAACAAACTGACCCAATTTCAAAATCCTTATAAAGGTAAAATCATCTTTTGTCAAGTAAATTTTTAAAAATATTACCACCATTCCCCATTTTTATCCATCAGCCAGACAGCAATACCTTGTCTCGCACTCGCTCCAATGTCTCGGCATGGGAGACGCTCACGTGTCTTAGATGACGGCATTCACGCTCGGCGACACTAATCGGGTCGGCAAGTTTTAGAAAATTACCGTGAGACGATAAATCCGTGATGACACGATTTGGCATCAGCACCAGTGGTGTTTTGCGGTGTTTTATGCCCACGCTCACCACTTCATCTTGACGGGCGACGTCACTGACATAAGTACGTATGGGTAGGGCAAAGCGTTTGAGTTCACGGTGCTTGTCATAGATGGTTTGATTGAGCATGAGTGCCAGTCGTGCCAGCAGGATGGATGCTAGGGCAGATTTGCTGTATTTGTCTTTGCCTGACAGGACGATACGACAGCCTTGGTCATCAAAGGGCGAGATACTCTCGACGCTGACCCCATGAAACACCGGCAGGGCAAGCAGTTCTGTGGTCGCCTTACTCAGTAGCTGATGGCACAGTGAAAAATAGACGTTTTTGGTCTGATTGCTCACCGTGGCAAGCAGGTCGTTGGGGTCGTCAAAGCGGGCTTGGATGACATAGGTATGCTCGCTTTGTGTTTGATGTGACGGTTCAGATTGGGCGGGGGGCGTATCATACTTGGCGTGATGTGTACTAGATGAGCCTGTTTGAGTGCCGATGGGGTCGCCACTGCTGTGGGCGTGGTTCTTTTGATTGACATCATACAGCAGTCCCTTAGCAAGCAGGCGGTTACGCACGTCATGGGAAATCTCTGTGCAAATGGCGTCGGTCGGGCGTGCCACATAGCCATAAATAAGCAATAGCAGTGCATGTAAAAACGCCACGCCCACCAGATACATCCAGTTATCAGAGATAATCTTGGCTCGATTAATCTCATGCGTCTGCACCGTCACATAGCCCAACACGCTTTGACTGCCTGTCACCACTTCTTTGACCGCATGCCCATTTGTCTCTTTGCCCACAGGCACGAGCAGATTGTCATTAACATCATACACCCCCACAAATGCCACGTCATCGCCCCGAATGTAGCGATTTGCCACCACGCTCATGCTGATGCGGTCGTTAATGCTAAGCGGTGCGGACAGCTCTTCGGCAATCGCCACCGCTTCTGCCTGTATGCTACGCTCATAACGCTCTTTTTGCTGTCGCTCGGCACTGATGACAAAAAACAGCAAATTTAGGGTTAGGCTTACCAAAATAAAAACAGCAAATAAGCCATGACGAGGGGCAGGATAGGTCATGATGAATCGTTCATTGGGCATGTGGACAAATAGGGTATAGATTTTATCATTTTTTTTGTGAAATTTTAAGCACTTAAACTCATACTGGCATGATTTGGATAAAATTTTTACATAATATTGACCAAGTTGTTATAAAATTTCAATAATTCATGTCCATGCCAATTTTAACTTTTCATTGCCCAGCTAAAAATGTTACAATAAAACGCAACATCAACAATAACGAGTACTAACGATGAATACTTATGCACTTCCCAAAGATTCTAAGGCATGGCAAAATGCCATTGACCGTGTGGCACATCTTTTGCCTGAGGGTACAACAGGCAGTATTCAAGCTCTAAAACAGTTGCCCGTTTTTGCCATTATTGTGGTGGTAGCAAAGACAGCAGTTGATAAACTGACAGACAGTGGTCGGCAGATGGATGACGTGGTGCAAACATGGAGCAGTGAGCAAAGGGGCTGGCAAGCTGTGGTGGTCGCTGATGATGAGATGGCGGTTGCTAATGCACATCTGATTGGCACTCATGAGCATCTCTCTGACGTGGCGGTATATCGTTATCTACTCATCCCAACCGACCACAAAGAGATGAATGCCGACAAGCGTGAGGCGGTCGCCCACATCATCGATGAACAGCTGACCGCTTATCTAAGAAAAACCTTAAAGCCCAAGCCCAACTATCAATTTCAAGTTGATGAGACAGGGCAAGTATCCGAACTTACCCCCGAGCAGATGGCACAACTCAAAAAAGGCTATATTGACGTTCATATCCTATCCATCGCCCAAATGCTTCGCCGTCATAAACTTGTTTGTTTTGACATGGATTCAACGCTCATTCATCAAGAGGTTATCGTTGAGTTGGCACGCATTGCCGGTGTGGCGGACAAGGTTGCAGAAATTACCGAATCTGCCATGCGTGGTGAGATAGATTTTAATGAAAGTTTTGCCAAACGTGTGGCACTCTTAGAGGGTGTGGATGTCTCGGTGGTTGATGAGATTATCAAAGACCACATCAGCTTCTCAGAGGGAGCATTTGCCACCATCAAAGCCCTAAAAAGCAAAGGCTGTCGCACGGTGCTGATATCAGGGGGCTTTACCCCGTTTGCCAAATATGTTGCCGAGACGTTGGGCATGGATGAATATCATGCCAATCCCCTACTGGCAACAGGCGGTAAGCTGACAGGCGGGGTTGGGTCTGATATCATTGACGGCAAAGCCAAAGCCCGCATCGTCGCTCATGTCGCTGATAAGATGGCGATAGACATGGAAGAAGTGGTGTGCGTGGGCGATGGGGCAAACGACTTGCCCATGATGGCGATTAGCGACATTGGTGTTGCTTATAAAGCCAAGCCCATCGTGCGTGTTAAAGCTGACACTTCGGTCAATATCACAGGACTAGAAGGCGTGCTGTACGCCATGGGTCATCGCTTTGATAAGCACTGATAAATCCAAGTTACCAAAAAACACTTTTAAACGCTCGGATTTGCGTTAGAGTATTATTTTTTATTTTGCCATTTTGAGAACATCATGCCAACTTTACCCATCATCGACGTAAAAACCGACCCTTTGGATGCCCTGCTGTACGGCTTAGGACTGCGACTGTCAGCCCTATCCAAGGGCGATAACGAGACTTATCACAACCTTATCAAAGACAAAGAGCTTGCCATTCAATTTAAAAGTGGCGATGACGTGGCACGCTACTACCGCTTTGTTGATGGGCATTTTGGGCAGGCGTTGGGGACTGCCAGACATGCTGATTTGACCATTGACTTTAAAGACTCCATGACGGGCGTGCGACTGCTTGCCAAAGGCGACATCACCAGTTTTATGAGTGCCATCCAAGATGGCGATGTGGTCATCTCGGGCGATTATAAGCTCGTGCTGTGGTTTGCAGGTGTTGCCAAGCAGGGGGCGAGCTTGCCTGAACCTTATGCTGATTATGTCAAACAAGCCAAGCCGTATTTTGAGCAGGCTCGTCCTTATATAAATAAAGCGGTTGATTTTACCAATAAGACGTTTGGTAAAAATTTTGGCAAGTCTGGTAAATAACATCTCATTCATCAAACGCATAATGCATGGGGCGTGGCATACATGCTCTTTTTTACACGTCCCTTTTTAAAATGGATGTAACAAATCGCCCCATGCCATCCCCAATTTAAATCACTACACCCATTACCCTACCCATACACCAATTTCTTACCACTGACCAGTCCTGCCAACAGCTCCTTAATGCCGTCCACGTCCAGCACGTCCTTGCCCCGAGTGCAGGCGACATAGAGCAGGCGTAGCTCTTCGGGGCTGATTTTGACGGTTTGGCGATTGACATCGTACAAAAAGTCATCATCTATCTGCACCCTGCCCCATTCTAACCCCTTGGATTTGTGGGCGGTAGAGACGACATAGTCAGCGTGTGAATGCGTGGTTAGGTTATTGATGGCGGATGTGATGGTCTTGGTGCCATGCTCTTCGATAAGTCGCACCCAAGTTTTTAGGTCACTGCCTTCGCCTGTCTCGCTAAACTCTTGGACTTCGCCCCAATGACTAAAAAAGGCAAGCTCGGGCGTGCCATAGGCGGATTTGCCATGTTTTAAGCTGTCTGCCCCTTGGCAAAATCGCAGTATTCTTGCACTGTCGGCTTGCAAGGCGACTTTATGCCCCATCTTTTGCCCTGCCAACAGACGAGCCATGGCGTTGGCGTTGGTGCGACAAAGGATGGCATCTTTTTGCCCATTTGCCAGCAGGCGTGCGGTCATCGAATGTTTGGCAGGGTTGCCTTTTAGAGGGATTTCTTCTTGTAATGCCTTTAAAAAAATATTGGCAACTTTGGCAATCTCATCGCCAAAGCGAAACGACTGCGTAAGTAGCGTGGCAGGATACGGCAAGCGTTTCATGGCGTTGGTCGCTCCCCGCCATTCATAAATCTGCTGATGAGCATCCCCGACATAAATGGTCTGCTTATTTTGTTGTAATAACGCCCCCATCATGAGCGGGTCGGCATCTTGGGCTTCGTCAAACAGGATGAAGTCGGCAGGAATGATGGGATTTGAGAGCGTCCACAGTTTTAGATAGACATCATGCCCTATCCCTGCTTGATGGCGGGGGTCGATGGACGACAGCCAGCGATATTCAAAGGCAGGATAGAGTAGCTCTTGCAATCGCACCTTGTCAGCATCCGACAGCCAAGACGGGGGCGTGATGTGGCGTGGGGCAGGATAGGCAGATGACGTCTTACAAAACGTGATGATGGCTTCGCTTATGATATTAGCAAGTTTGGCAGGGGTCAGCACCACGGATTTTTTAACCCCGTCAAAACTTCGCTCCACTTCGATGGCACTCAAGCCAAGCTCCGTTGCCAGTCTAGCAGGGGTCAGCCGTGGCAGACTCACTTTGGCGGTAATGCCCCGCGGCACATGGCGATAGGCGAGCGAGTGAAAGGTTTGGCATTTGACATTGGGGGGAAATTTGCCTTGGGCTTCACTGGCGATGGACTTATTAAATGCCAAATACAGCCCACGCCCACGCAAATTCTCGCTGATGAGTTTGAGTGTCGTGGTCTTGCCTGCCCCTGCATACGCCACGATTTTAAAGGAATCGCCTGTCATCGCCATATTTAGGGCGGATAATTGCTCATCGGTAGGGGCGTATGCGGTCATGGCGGTCGGTCTGGATAAAACGTGGTATTATAGCAAATTTTGCCTGCATTGTCGGTAGTTTTGGCAATAATAAACCGCCCTTTTTGGCGGTTTGTCTGACATCACAATCACAGCGAAGTCTTAGAATTAAATCTCATAAGACGCTCATACCGCCCAGCGAGCAACTCATTTTTGCCCAGCATTTCAAGCTCGTTTAATTGCTCGTTTAACAAATTTTTTAAATTTGTCATCACCACATCAGGCTCAATATGTCCACCAGCCCCTTCGTCCACAACTTCGTCAATGAGTCCCAACTGGTGCAAATTATTTGCCGACAGTTTCAACGCTTCGGACGCATCAGGGGCTTTTTCTGCGGTTTTCCACAGGATAGAGGCACAGCCTTCGGGGCTGATGACCGAATAAATGCTATTTTGGAGCATATTGACCTTATCCGCCACACCGATTGCCAACGCTCCGCCCGAACCGCCTTCACCAATGACGGTAGCGATGATTGGGGTGTTAAGACTGCTAAATACCGCAATGGCACGGGCAATGGCTTCTGCCTGCCCACGCTCTTCTGCTCCCACCCCGGGGTACGCCCCTGGGGTGTCGATGAATGTCAAAACAGGCAAGCCAAAGCGTTCTGCCATCTGCACAAGGCGAATGACCTTGCGGTAACCTTCGGGGCTTGCCATACCAAAATTGTGGGTAATCCGCTCACGAGTAGAACGCCCACGGTGCTGACCGATGACCATGACAGGCTTGCCGTCAAAACGAGCAAGACCGCCCAAAATCGCACGGTCGTCATGAAAAGCACGGTCGCCATGCAACTCATCAAATTCAGTAAATAGCGTCTTGACATAATCCAAAAACAGCGGACGGTCGGCATGGCGGGCAAGTTTGACACTTTCCCAAACGCTCACAGGTTGGTTCATAATGTTTCCTTATCATTCGTACAAATGTAAACTTATATAGTTTAGCATATTTTTTGGCGTTTGGGAAATGGTTTAGGGGTCGTCCCACGCTCGCCCATTGGTGTAGTTTTTCTTGACAAAAGGGAAATGGCTGGCGGTTGGGTCTTGTTGGAGCATTTTTACCATACTGTCAATTATCCAAATGCAACTTCTTAGGTTTTCAGGAATGTATCTTTCATTTTGATGGGTAAAATAAAAAATAGCTCCCATCTCATTGGAACTGATTACATAAGAAAAATCATGCCACAATGACTTTTTTAAACTTATCGCAAACGACAGATTGCCCTTAGACAGAATATAAACACTTCCTATCTTATCAATCGGCATAGCCACAAGCTCTTCACCAAAAGGGTCATACACACGCATGTCTTGATGATGAATGGTAATAAAAGGAGTGATTTTTGGTAGATTTTTAATTACTTTTAATTGCTTTTTATATTGGTATTTGTCAATCATTGAAATGACTGCAAACATCACGATGAGTAGAAGCCAAAACCAAATAATATCCAGTATCGAATTACCCAAAGATAACAAAAGACCCAACACAAACAGTTGTCCTATCACCACCAAAGCACAAAACAACCAACCATGCAGATTGTCTTTTTTATAATACTCTGCAAATCGCTCTTTGGTAGCATTCTCACGCATGATGACAAACGGCAAGGGAATGCTCATACGGCTTGAAATGTCATCATTGCTCTTGTATACGGTCATGGATTAGCCAACCACCGACAATTTCACCCCCCATTTGGCAAATTGGGCAATGTCATTATTTAATTCATTAACGATAAGCTCTTTGTGCAAGCCGTCTCCCAGCGTGATTTGCCAATGGTCTTTGTTTTTGTCCAAAATGGATAGGTAAATGGGGGCGGATTTTATGGTGCGTGAGTGGTTGGCGGTAACGGCAAGGCGTAAAATCAGGCACAGATAGGCAAGTTTGCGACCGCCTAAGTTTTCAATAATATCTAGGTTTTCGGATTTGAGTTTGCGTCTGTGGTTTAGGGCAATCTGAGCCATGCTCGCTTGACCCGTTTGGGCAAAACCTGCAATGTCCGAAAATTCAAGCAAATACGCACTATGACGCTGATAGTTGCTATGACCCACGGCAAGCCCAATCTCATGCAAATTGGACGCACGGCGGAGCAAGTCTCTGTCTTCATCATCAAAGCCCAAATCCGCCTTGACCATGTCAAACAGTCGCCCACAAGTCGTCATGACACGCCCTGCCTGCTTAAAATCCACCGAATACCGCTCAGCAAGGGCGGACACCGAACGGTCTCGCACGTCTTCATTGTCAAGCCGCCCCAGCATGTCATACATCACGCCTTCACGCAACGCCCCGTCTGAATAATAAAGGTCTTTAATATCAAGCGTTTGCATGATTGCCAAAAGCTCCGCCACTCCCGCTGGGAATACCGCTTGGCGATGAGCTTTTACCCCTTCAAAGGTGATTTTGTCAATGTTGCCAAGTTTGATAAGGTGTTTTTTTAATTTTATCATGCCGTCCAGCGTGATGACATCTTTGGCAAATCCAAGCTCTTCTAGCACAAGTTTACACGCCTTTGCTGTGCCAGATGACGCGATGGCGTTGTCCCAGCCTGTTTTTTTGTAGCGTTTGGCGATACTTAACAGCTCGGTTTGGGTTGCCGTCATCGCCCCGTCAAACGCACGCTCGCTGATACGTCCGTCTGCAAAAAATTTGCGAGTAAAAGACACACAGCCCATTTGCAAACTTTCCATTTCAATGGGTTCAAAGCCTTGTCCGATGATAAATTCGGTACTGCCCCCACCGATGTCAATCACAAGGCGTTTGTCGGTACTGGCGTTAGAGTGCGACACGCCAAGATAGATAAGGCGAGCTTCTTCACGCCCTGCGATGACTTCAATGGGCTTTAACAAAAAAGCATTGGCACGGCGGATAAATTCTTGGGCGTTCACCGCCTTTCTTAGGGCGTTGGTTGCCACCACCCTTAGGCGGTCGGGGCTGATTTCGCTGACATGGGGCAAAAAGCGTTTTAGGCAATCAATGCCACGCTCCATGGCTTCCTCAGATAGGACGTTGTTTTCGTCAAGCCCTGCCCCTAATTGCACTTTTTCAGAAATGCTGGCGATACGGCGTACCTCCCCATGGTCAAGCCGAGCGATTGCCAAGTGAAAACTGTTTGACCCCAAGTCTATCGCCCCCAAAAGTTCATCACGGGACAGCCCTGTGTCAGAAATGGATTTGGCAATCGCTTCATGGCGGGCGGTCGTGTCTATCATTACAGGTTTCATGGCGTTTTTCCAAAAAATATAAATGACTACTGTAAAATAAAATTGGCAAATTGTCTAGGGCTTTTTGGGGAAATTGGGTTGATTTGGGGAAGCGTTCTATGTTTGTCTGTCGTAATGGTAAAGTGCGTATTACGCACCAATATTTTTTAAGCCTTTGCTAATTGATGATAATTTTGGATAGATTTGTAGGAGCAAATTGCAATTTTTCCCTACCAATTTATCCAAAAAACTTACCCATTAACAATGCCTAAAAACATAGTGGTGCGTGGTATGCACCTTACTTACTCTTAACTAGCTCTTAACCCATGTTAAATAATCGCACACAATCCTAAACCCTATCCCCCACAAACCCCCTCATATCATCAGGCATATCCACTTCAAACACCTGCACATTATCATCGCTTGGCACAGCAATCCGCCATGCGTGCAGACACAGCCGTTTTATGCCTTTTTGGGTGGCAAGGCTTGCTTGCGTGGGCGATTGGTATTTGTCATCGCCAAGCAAGGCATGACCGATACTTGCCATATGCACACGGATTTGGTGCGTGCGTCCTGTCAAAGGACTTGCCTTGACAAGGCTTACCGCCATGCCGTCTATCTCAAAAGTCGCCAGCACCTCTATCACAGTCTGGGACGGTTTGCCGTCTTTATCTACCTTGACCCGTCTTTCACGATTTTTTAGGGTATATTTAAGGAGCGGCTTGTCTATTTTTTGACCGCTCTTGACCGTGCCATGCACCACGCACAGATAGTCTTTTTGTATGGTTTTTTCTCTAAAATGGGCTTGTAAGTCTTTTAATGTACTGCGTTTTTTGGCGATAAGCAGTAGCCCTGACGTATCTTTGTCAATCCTATGGATAAGTTCTAAATATTTTTTGCCCGTTGCCACTCGCATGGCTTCAATCACCCCAAAACTCTCGCCACTTCCGCCATGCACCGCCAAGCCGTGCGGTTTGTTTAGCACAATCAAGCCGTCATTTTCAAACACCACTCGTCCAAGCAAGCTTTTAGCAAAGTCGTCTGACACCACAGGTTCATCACGCACCGACAGGCGAATGGGAGCGACACGCACGACATCGCCTGCACTAATGCGGTCATGGGGCTTACAGCGTTTTTTATTGATGCGGATTTCATCGTCTCTGATGAGCTTATATAGGTGCGAGCGTGGCAAGCCTTTTAAGCGAGCGAGCAAAAAATTATCAATGCGTTGTCCGTCTTGGTTGGGCGTTACGCTGATAAAATTGACTTTGGCAAAGTCGGTGATGACATCGTCCGCTGATTGGGGTTTGGGCGTTGGTTTTTTGGGCGATTTGGAAAATGGTTTTTGCATAATTTGTAAAAAGTAAAAATTTTGGTAGGAAAAATCGGTCAAATCTGTTAAAATCCAACCGCTAATAACATAGTTTAGCACATTGCCCAATAAAGTGATGAGAAAATGTCAATTTTGCCAATCATGGCGTATGTTTAAAAATTTCAAGCAAATTTCTTTTTAAGGGTGTCATACCCACATTCATCAAACTTAAATCACGGCAATCACCCTATTTTTTATTTTGCACACAAAGTGCGTAAGAATTTTTGCCAAACCCACACGACCACACAAGACAAACACTGTGGTCGGAGAATTGGCGGTTTGGCTCATCGGTGCAAGCGATGATACGGATATTTTAGGAAATTTTTTGTATTGTATTTATCATCATGCCCAATTTATCGTGGTGCCTACACGCACCAAACCACATTGGCACGCTCACAATACCATCAAATCTCCCCCAATGTTAGGCGTTGAACTGATTTGGCAATCATTTGCCAAATGGGTTTTTAAATGTAAATTTTATGTTGCGTGATTGATTTTTAAAGCATAAAGTCAATCACAACCCAACCACTTTTGTCTAATAGGCAACGCCTCCTCTTACCACTTTGATGTGCCTTATGTTAAGGAAACATCAATGAAACGCATTCTTATCAACGCCACCCACAACGAAGAGATTCGTGTGGCACTGTGCAAAGACCACCACCTTTACGATTTTGACCTAGAAAATCGTACGCGTGAACAAAAAAAAGCCAACATCTACAAAGGGCATATTACCCGTGTTGAGCCGTCATTAGAAGCGGTATTTGTCGAATACGGCTCGGCTCGTCAGGGCTTTTTGCCCCTCAGAGAGATTGCCCCAGAGTACCTAAAAGGCAACCCACGCACCGACAACATCAGAGACATCATCAAAGAAGGCGACAGCGTCATCGTTCAAGTCGAAAAAGAAGAACGTGGCAACAAAGGAGCTGCCTTGTCCACTTATGTGTCGCTCGCTGGGCGTTATCTGGTACTCATGCCTAACAACGCCAAGGCAGGCGGTATCAGCCGTCAAATCTCAGGCAAAGTCCGTGATGAGATGAAGCAAATCATCGCCAGTCTGTCCATACCCCGTGGCATGAGCGTGATTGTGAGAACGGCAGGGATTGGCAAGGGCTTTGATGACCTACAAAACGACCTAAACCACCTGCTCGATGCGTGGTCATCTATCCAAGAGCAAAACCGCACTCGCCCCAGCCCCTGCCTTGTCCACCAAGAAGCAGGCGTGGTCACTCGTGCCGTGCGTGATTATCTTAGAGATGACATCGGCGAGGTATGGATTGACAGCGAGAACGCCTATAACGAAGCGGCGCATTTTATTGCGTCCGTCATGCCCACCCAAATGGGCAAACTGCGTAAATATACCGATTATGAGCCACTGTTTAGCCGTTTTGGGGTAGAGCGTCAGATTGAGACCGCCTATCAGCGTGAAGTACGCCTGCCATCTGGTGGCTCTATCGTCATCGACCAAACCGAAGCCATGGTGGCAATCGACATCAACTCCGCCAAGTCCACCAAAGGCTCGGACGTCTCCGAGACCGCTTATCACACCAACTTAGAAGCCGCCGATGAAATTGCCCGCCAGCTACGCCTAAGAGACATGGGCGGACTCATCGTCATTGACTTTATTGACATGAACGACCCACGCCACCAAAAGGATGTGGAAAAACGCTTGATTGATGCCACACGCTACGACCGTGCCAGAGTGCAGTTTGCCGAGATTAGCAAATTTGGGCTGATGGAGATGAGCCGTCAGCGTCTGCGTCCGTCCCTAGAAGAAGCCACAGGCTATCTATGCCCTCGTTGTCATGGCAACGGCATGATACGGGATTTGCGTTCGCTTGCTCTGTCTATCATGCGTCAGATTGAACAGATTGCCCTAAAAGAGCGTATGGGTGAGATTCAAGCCGAAGTGCCGACCGAGATTGCCGCCTTTTTGCTTAACGAAAAACGTGAAAGCCTTGTGTATTTAGAGCAAGACTCAGGCACACGCATTACCATTTTGCCCCATGCTCATCTAGAATCGCCCAATTTTAGCTTGCACTTCAACCCAGACGGCTTTGCCCCGTCAAGCTATGAGCGGATTGTTGATGTTGAAGAGCGTGAAAACATTGACCGTGGCTATGAAGTGAACTGGCAAACGCCCGAACCTGCCACACCAAAAGGGGCAAATCATTGGGACAAAACCGAACAAAAGCCCGCCCCAAACACCCAAAAAGACAAGCCCAAAGCCAAAGACACAAAACCTATCCATGAGCCAAAAGCCGTGGCGTGGTTATCCAATCTATTTGCCCCCAAACCACAGGCACGCCTTGCTCACACCCTAAATAACGAAGACGCTGCCGCTGCCATCGAATCCATCGTCAATGGTGGGGGCGTGAGCCTAGGTTCGTTTGGCACCCTAGCTCTGCCCGAAAAAGAACACAAAGAAGCAAAAGCTGACGACAAAACCCACGACAAGAGCGGTGACAAACATCATGACAAGACAGAACGCCTTGCTCGCTCTGAACGTGATGACAAATACAAGAAAAAGACCAAACGTGACCACAGCGACAGTGACAGTCAGAACAAGACCGACAAACGCGAAAACTATGATAAGGACAGAAACGAAAAAACCGACCGTCGCAGAAAAGAGCCAGACTATCCCAAGCGTGAGCCAAACTCTCAGCGTGAATCTCGTGGCGAAATGGTGCGTGGCGAGACATTAAGACCTGCCGACAAAGCGGACATGGCAAGTACCGACAGCCATCAGTCAGGCAAGGCCCACGACAAAGCAGACAAAGGGGCGGATAAAGGCATAGACAAGGGCATGGACAGATCGGCAACCAAACCCCAAGCCGATGAGCCAAAGCCAGAATCAAAACATAAGCCAAGAGCAGACAAGAGTGCTGATAAACCTGCCAAAGCTGACCGTAGCACACGCAAATCTGCCAACCCCGATGAAGTGGTGCTATACATCAGTCCCATCATCCAGCATGAAATGACAGGCGATGTGGTGCATGTCTCGCTAGACAACAGCAAACCCAAGCCAAAACGCACCAGAGCTGAAAAAGCCGAACCCGCCGATAAACCCAACAAAGACAGCGAAGTGGTAGACTTGGCGGTGCAAGCAGAAGTGGTAACAGAAACCATCAGTGTGGATGACAGTGTTACCACTCCTGTTACCACACCTGCCAATGATACAGGGGTAAATCAGAAAGGGCAAGCCACATCCACCCAAGTAGGTGGAGTAAGTGCTAATGCTTGCGACATGACACAGCAGGCAGACATGCCAACCGCTGATGTCGTGAGTGCAGAACGCCTAACCACGCTCGCCCAAGAGATGAATAAGGCAATCAACGACCCCCGAGTCGTGGCGGTCGCCCTGCGTGAGAAGCTTGGTCTGACCAAAGCACAGTCAGCCCCCACCACAACTCGCCCGACCATCACAGGCACGGCAGGCGAGTTCATCCAAAGCGTACTGGGCGACACCCTGCCCCAAGCATGGCGTGATGACTTTGTGGCACACTTTTTGCGTGCGGTAGACGCCATTCACGCTGACAAACCCACAGAGACTCACTCTGCGACAGATGGAGAGCAAGAGTTTGAACAGGCGTTCGCCAAGCAGTTCGCCAACTATGGCTACGCTCCACTCTCAAGCGAATATCTGGCGGACTTTGCCGAGCATACCACCGCACAGCGTGCATGGCACATCGGACAAGGCAAAACCAAAACCATGCCACGCCCCATCGCTCAGCGTGCCAGCAACGATCCCCGTGGTCAACACCCTGACTTAGGCACAAGTCCCATCCTTGATGAGACAACAGGCGAATCTGTCCCGAGTACGATTACAGACGAGACGCCAACCCCTGCCACAGAAACTCACAAGCCTGAGCCTGTGGACAGCCCTGACCTGCCAGTAGGCGACATGGCGGAGCCTAGTACACATGACACTACCGAGCCAAGCTTGTTAGAGTCTGCCAGCGACACCATGGATAAAGTGTTAGAATCCGCTGAGTCCGCCTTGGAATCTTTGGTGCAAGCCTTGGATGATATCATCAGTCCAACTGATGAATCCAAAGACGACGATAAAATGTCAGATGCCAAAGCCCCCAAAGTAGCTGATAAGACTGACGATAAGACAAATGATGAGACCACCAAAACCAGTCCTGCCAGCTATAAGGACATGATTGAGAGCGTCTCGGGTCAACTGCTACAACCAACAGGGATTTTGAATTTGGTAACGCCCAAAAAGCCCAAACCTGCCAAAACAAAAACTCCAAAACCTGCCAAAACCCCTGCCAAGAGAACATCTAAGGCAGCCCAAAAGGCAAAAGTCGTCAAACGCAAACCCAAAGCCGATGACAACACCCCGCTTGATACCCCATCATCTGATGACAATCAAGCAGGATAAACCGCCATACAAACCCACCCAAATTTATTGGGCGGTTTTTGCTTTACAATCACAATACAAGTTAAAAATCGCTTGCAATCTACCAAAAACCTGCTATAATAATCGCCTATTCGGGGTGTAGCGCAGCTTGGTAGCGCACTTGCATGGGGTGCAAGGGGTCGCGAGTTCGAATCCCGCCACTCCGACCATTAAACAATCTAGGGCTGTCCGTCATCGTACGACAGCCTTAGATTTTCCTAGGCTTTAAGCTCTTTTCTTGTCTTTGGCTGTCCGTCATAATCTATTGCTATCCATAAAAAACTGGTATACGAGTTCGTAACCAAAATATACCAAAAATGAGCCTTACAGATACCGCCATTAAACGCCTACAGCCTAACGATAAATGCACACCGAATAAGCCCAATAAAATCAGTGATGGTAATGGGCTATGGCTTTATATGCGACATACAGGCACAAAAGTTTTTATATCAATTTACAGCCACAATGGCAAGTAAAAAGAAAAGGCATTAGGCAAATACCCTGCCTTATCGTTGGCACAAGCACGAGCCAAAAATATAGAAATCAAAGAGCAGTTAACACAAGGCATAGACCCCAAAGAAGTTGCCAAATAAGCCAAAATAAAGCAATCTGACAACCGTTTTGATACGTTCGATAAGCTGTGGTTGGGACACCCTTTTCACAAAAAAACAGCTTAAAATTGCTTATAAGCTGTTTTTTATTTTTTATCTTTTGTAATAAATCAATCTTTTGTTTAGTGGTTTTTAAAAAGCCATGAAACATAGATCTTACCCACCCTTTGTATTTACAACGAAAACATCCGTTTAAAAGGCAGGCATTCTCCATTCTTGACAAAATTATTTGGCTGATTTAGGATAAATCAAAAAGATTGCCAATCATGAAATTTATCACTCCCTTACTTATCGCCCTATCATGCGTGGCGATTATCGCCATTATGCCATCGTCTAATAGTCAAAGCCAATTTACCCATATCGGCTATGATATGTGCATGCATAAAGAGCTTAGCAAGATTGCCCTAAAACATGGGGCGGATTTTATGACCAATCACGATTTTGATATGCCCGCCCTTGACATCATTGGCGACAAACAAACCATTCAAACAATCCAAGATGAATTTAATCAAATCCAAAATACGCACTCGGGGGCGGATAATTGCCATATCTCCAATCTTAACTACCACGCCAAGCACGTCAATCCCAAATTAGCACCCCACATTCCTAATGACGTGGATTATGTCAGCTATGCTCCGCCTAATATCGGACAGGATAAAGCGGTATATTGCCACTATCATTTTAGTGAGCAAATTTTTACCACGCCACAAGCAAAGTCGCAATGCCATTTTATTTATCTTGATAATGACCGCCTTATCACCGAAGACATTAGCGATTTAGAGCGACTGCATTTAACTCTCATGCATGACACACATCAATTTTATAAGCCGTATAGCTTTATTTATGAATGGCATGATAACGCCCATTTACGCTATGGCATCACCTTTGTTGCTCAGGTTAATAATCAGCGTTATGGGTATGCAGGTGTTTATTAAGAGCAATTAAAAATTAGGCTCTGGTCTAAAAA